>JBCDCS010000020.1:0-18616 GCA_039181205.1 Pseudomonadota bacterium | reverse complement strand
TTCTGTTGATCGAAGTGCATTGCCGCCGCTGTTCCTGCCATTTGGGTCACTTGCTCATCGTCGAGCGGCGGCTACTGCATTGCATCAACGGCACGGCGCTGAACTTCGTACCCGAAGCGGCCTAAAGCGTTTCGAGGTCGCTCGAAGATATCTGGTAGACGCGAAGCGTGGCAGCATCAGAGCGATGTGCCACGTTTCGCGACCGGTGGCGTGGCAAGCCTGTCACGAGCCTCGTCGTAGCGGGGTTTTTGGTGGCTGCGCATGTACCGCCGACCTCTGTCGCTCGGCGTTCAATGGCTTGGCTGGCATTTCTGTCGAAAGGACGATCGGTCCTACCGCTCCTTCCTTCGTCCAGTTGTAGATAGCCATCCCGCCGCAGGCACGCAGGCGCGCGCCTCCCAACCGGAGCCGACCTAGCTTCGACTTGGCGAATCCTGCAGGCACTGAGTGTTTAAGATGCCGTCACCAAAACCATGCGAACGCGCGTTCGCACGGGGGGTGTACAGGGGGTGTACGGGGGGCGCCCCCCACCAGAGACCTTAGCCATCCGGAAATTCAGTCGGCCTCGGCGCCGAAAATCAGGCGTTCGTCGCAGGGCGCAACGCGCAGAATATTGGTCGATCCGACGACGTTAAAGGGAATCCCTGCCATCACCACGACCTGATCCGATGCCTCGGCAAACCCGCTGGCCTTGACCGCGCGAATCGCTGAAACAACAGCGAATTTGAACCGCTCCACCGGTTGCGTCTGGACCGAATGGACCCCCCAGGACAGTACCATCTTGCGTGCCGTTTCGGTCATGGGCGTCAGCGCCACGATGGGCACGCGCGGCCGTTCACGGCTGACCTTCAAAGCGGTCGAGCCGGAATGCGAAAAGACGCAAATCGCACGAATATCTGTGGTCTCGGCGATCTCGCGCGCCGCGGCAACGATGCCGTCAGCCGTGGTCGACCGATCGGCCGTCCGACTGGCCTCGATGATGTCGCGATAGGTCGGGTCGCTCTCGACGGCTTCGGCCACGTTGTTCATCGTGGTCACGGCTTCCAGCGGATAATGGCCGGCCGCCGATTCCGCAGACAACATGACCGCATCCGTGCCCTCGTAAATGGCCTGCGCCACGTCGGACACTTCGGCGCGCGTGGGAACCGGGCTCTCGATCATGCTCTCCAACATCTGAGTGGCCACGATCACGGGCTTGGCGGCCGCGCGACTCTTGCGGATCAAGCGCTTCTGGATTGGCGGCACGGCCTGGACCGGCAGTTCGACCCCCAAATCACCCCGGGCCACCATGATCCCATCCGAGGCCTTCAGTATTTCCTCGAAAGCCTCGACCGCCGCGGGCTTCTCGATCTTCGACAGAATCGCGGCCCGTCCCTTGGCCAGTTTCCGAGCCTCCTCCACATCCGCGGCCCGCTGCACGAAGCTTAGAGCCAGCCAATCGACCCCGAGCTCGCAGACGAATTCCAGGTCCTTGCGATCCTTTTCGGACAAGGCGGCCAGCGGCAGGACGACGTCGGGCACGTTCACGCCCTTGCGGTTCGAGATCGTGCCACCCGTCACCACGGTGCAATCGGCAAAGTCGGGTCCACAATCATCGACCGTCAGCCGAAGCTTCCCGTCATTCACCAGGAGTGTCGAGCCGGGCTTCAGCGCCTCGAAGATCTCCTTATGCGGCAACTGCACCCGCGTGGCGTCGCCCGGCGCATCCGACAGGTCGAAGCGGAACTTGGCGCCTTCCTCGATTTCCACTGCGTCTCCGTCGAAGACGCCGCAGCGCAGCTTCGGACCCTGGAGGTCGGCAAGAATACAGACCGGCCGGCCGGCATCGCGCTCGATATCGCGGATAATGTTGTGGCGCCCCCTTATGTCTTCGTGGCCGCCATGGGACATGTTGAGACGGAAGACATCGGCGCCCGCTTCGAACAGGGCACGGATCGTGTCGTAGTCATTCGAGGCCGGGCCAAGGGTTGCAACGATCTTGACGTTGCGATGGCGTCTCATGCTCATGGGCGGGGTCGTCTCCGTGCTGACTGGCTTGCGCGCCGTATGGGAGCGTTAACTGCTTCGCTTCTGCCCCGTCATCGGCAAGACAGCAACCGGGATGACTGGGATTTCCGGCTGGTGACCGCTATGGCCGATCCCATGAGCGTGCCTCTCCACATTCTGAACCCGGATGCGTCCTCACCCTGGGTGGTGACGTGCGATCACGCATCCAATCGCGTCCCGCCGGAGATCAATGGCGGTGACCTTGGCTTGCCTGGTTCCGACATGGAGCGGCATATCGCATATGATGTGGGCGCCGCTGGGCTCGCCCGGCATCTGGCGGGGTTAATGGACGCCGCGGCAGCATTCTCGGATTTTTCCCGTCTCGTGATCGACCCGAACCGTGACGAAGATGATCCGACCCTTCTGATGAAGCTCTATGACGGAACGATCATTCCGGCTAATCGGCATGCCGATACCACCGAGCGTGAGCGCCGCCTCAAGCTCTACTATCGGCCCTACCACACCGCGCTGGAGCGGCTGCTTTCGGCCCGTGCCGATCCGGCGATCTGCTCGATCCATTCCTTCACCCCACAACTGCGCGGAAGACCGCCCCGGCCTTGGGAGGTCGGCGTACTCTTCGCCGATGACCGACGGCTGGCGGACCCTCTGATCGCGAGGTTGCAACGCGAAACCGACTTCTGCGTGGGTGTGAACGAACCCTATGGTGGCCACCTGCCGGGAGACTCCATGGATCGGCACGGCCTGCAGCATGGGCGCCTGCACGTGTTGATCGAGGTGCGCAACGACCTCATTTCTGATGAAGACGGGCAGCGGAACTGGGCTGGGATCCTGGCGCCGCTCCTGACGGCGGCACTGGCCGACATCTCTGCTGGCAAGGACCGACCCCGGGCCATGGCCAACAATGCCGCGCGCGAAACCTGAATGGAGATCGACATGGACGACGCCACCCGGACCGAGATTGAGGCCGCCGCTTTCCGCCGTCTGCGCAAGCATCTGCTGGAGGACCGGCCAGATGCGCAGAATATCGACCTGATGAACCTGGCTGGCTTCTGCAGGAATTGCCTGTCGCGGTGGTACGGCGAGGCCGCCGCCGAATACGGCATCGAGCTTTCCAAGGAAGAGGCCAGGGAGATCTTCTACGGAATGCCCATGTCGGAATGGAGAGCCCGCCATCAGACCGAGGCAACACCCGAACAACAGGCGGCCTTCAAAGATGCCTTTGCGGAAAACGTCGGCAAAGACCTATAGGGACGACAACAGATGCCTCGCGCAGGTATGATTTTGGATAATCGAGACAAAATCTATATGATGGCCGGCAAAGGAGTTTCGAACATGCCCCGCATCGCACTCGCCCTTGCCATCGGCGCCTTGGCCGTCGCCACGCCAGCCGCCGCCGAGGGCGTCTTCGTTCCACCGCCTGACTTCGCCAGGGTGGACCCGGACCTGCCGCCCCTGACGGGCGCGCGGGCCAACGTTCAGCGACAACTTCCCAGGTTCGGCTATCACAATGTCGATGTGCGCAGATTGTCGACGGCACAGGTTTCGGCGATCAATTCGTTGGTTCATTCCGACGAAGCCATCGGCGACATTCGCATTCAGATCCGATCCGCTCTGCGGCCCGGTATAATACAACAGCAATATGACCGACTAAGGGATCGTCGCTGATGATACGTCCTCTGCTGCTCACCGTCTGCATCGCGCTCACCGCCGCTCCTGTTGCCGCGCAGCAGCGCAACCAAGGGGTATCACAACTAGCGACGTCGCTTCAGAAAGATCTGGATTTCCTTGGATTTGAGGAGGTGGACGCCCAGTCGCTCAGCCTGCGCCAACTGGGTGCCATCCGCAGCGTCGCCGATGATATTGGGTTCGGAAAAAAGTTCATCGATGCACGCTTCCGGGTGCAGGCGATCCTGCGCACGGATGGCTTCACCACTTTCGACGGAACCCGCGTCGAAGGCACGCGCCAAGGGCGGTACTAGCCGCTTTGCATAGGGGCTGAGACGTCGCTTTGACAGGAAATGCGTGCGACGTCCAAGCGTTGCAGTTGCGTATTCACCTGAGCCTGACTCGGATTTTGCGTGAAACGTCTTAGACAGCCGCCTTTCGGCTTTCGTCGAGGTAGATTTCCCGCAATCGGGTCGCCACGCGACCGGGCGTGCCTGAACCGATGGCCTGACCGTCGATCTTTACCACCGGCATGACGAAGGAGGATGCGGAGGTCACAAAAGCTTCGTCGGCCGCCTGCGCCTCCGCCAGGGTGAAGGCGCGCTCCTCCACCTGCATCTGCGCCTCGGCCGCCAGTTTCAGGACGGCCGCACGGGTGATGCCGTGCAGGATTTCCTCGCCCAGATGCCGGGTGATGATCGTGTTCCCCTTCACGATATAGGCGTTGTTGGACGTGCCTTCCGTGATGTGCCCGTCTTCGATCATCCAGGCGTCGTCGGCCCCTTTCGCCTTGGCCTCCATCTTGCCCATGGACGGATAGAGCAGTTGTACCGTCTTGATGTCGCGCCGCCCCCAGCGCCGGTCGGGGATGGAAATCACCTCGATCCCAGCTTTGGCCGCCGGGCTATCGGCAAGGCCAGGCTTCGCCTGGGTGAACAACACGATGGTCTGGGGCGTGTCTTCGGACGGATAGGCGAAGTCGCGATCCGCCGCCCCGCGGGTGATCTGCAGATAGACCAGACCGTCCTCGATCCCGTTCTGGGCCACCAACTCTTTGTGAATGCACTGCAATTCCTCCTCGGTGACCGGGCACCCCATTCCGAGTTCCGACAGCGACCGCCTCAGCCGTGCCGCATGGCCCGCGAAGTCGATCAACTTCCCGCCCAGCACGCTGGTCACTTCATAGACGCCATCGGCGAACAGAAACCCCCTATCGAACACGCTGATCTTGGCGTCCGCCTCGGGCAGATATTCTCCGTTCACGTATACGGTGCGCATGGTGGATCTCCGGCTGGTCGCCCCCTCTTGGCGGCCTGTGAGCCGCCGGGTCAAGAGCGCCAAGCGCCACTCTCACTCTCCAACGGACTCACCGGGCTCTAAATCGGTCTTACCTGGCAATGTCCTCGGTTTCGAACCTACGACGCGAAACCGGCCGATGCGCCTGTCATACCTGAAGAAACCTGTTCCGGTGTGGCGGCACCAACGTCTCTTATGTAGGTTCAAGGCGCCAGTGACCCAGACGCGAAATTGCGGCCGTGGAAAGACCCACGGCCGCGACACCTACTCAAATGAACCGATGCTGTGCCGGTCTTAGTACCGGTCCGATCCAGCGCTGGCCGGGGCGGCACTGCGTTCTGCCGCACCATCGCCGGTTTGGCATGCGGCGACGCCCAGGACGGCGATCAAAAGAATGAAACTGCGAAACATGGTTGGTCCTCCTACTTAGTAGTTCACAACATGCCAGACACCGCCGACGCCGTCGCCGGTCGTGTCACCGGGGGCCGTGTCGCCCTGCCAGAAATAGAGCGGCTGGCCCTTGATTGCCCATTGGCGCGTGCCGTCCCGGCGCTCGATGATGCCCAGCGCGCCTTCGGGCTGCGCAGTTTCGCTGGCCAGGAACGGCGGCCAGGCATCGGCGCAGGACTCGTAGCAGTTGGAGAGGTTCTGCGCGTCGTTGTCGAACGTGTAGAGCGTCATGTTGTTGGTGGCCGCAGCGAGCACTTGGCCGAGCGGCGTCGGCATTGCGACCAGTGACTGGGCAACGGCCGGGGATGCGGCAATGGAACAGGCGGTGATTGCGGCGACGAAAGTTCGGATCATGGGTCTGATCTCCAATCAAGAGGTTTTGATACAGCGAAGTCTTGGGCCTCACTGCCAGGACCTACGCGCCGGGCTGTCGGTTTATTCGCGGCCCGGCGAAAAAAGTTGGAATTTTCTCAGGGCCCCATGCGTAGACCCCATGAAACAAAAGGGTTCTCGGACGAAAAAATGTCGATAGCCATCCATATGACCGCGCCAATTCTGGCCGTCCCGGGCGCGCCCGGTTGCAACATGCGGCAGCCCGGGGCATCACTTCGGGAACGAAAGACGCCCCGTTGGACCCGTCAAAGAGAGGCTCACGTGTCGACGGAGCTGAAGCGCGACCTCATCACCCTGCTGCCGCGCTTACGGCGCTTCGCGCGGTCACTCACCCGATCGGTCCCCGAAGCGGACGATTTGGTTCAGGATACTTGCCTGCGCGCCATTGGCCGCGCCGATCAATGGGACCGGAGTCAGCCCCTGGATCGATGGGCCTTCCGGATCATGCGCAATCTCTGGATCAGCGAGGTGCGCAAGCGCGCGGTCCGGCTGGGCCAGGGCCATGTCCCGGCCGAAGACAGCGATGAGCTACGGACGACGGAGACGGGCGAGGCGATGGTCGCCTTGGGTGAGGTCCAAAGCCACATCGCCGCACTGCCGAGCGATCTGTGCTCGGTCCTGCTGGCGGTATCCGTCGAGGGGTATAGCTACGCGGAAGCGGCGGATTTGTTCGACATCCCAATCGGAACCGTGATGAGCCGAATCCACAGGGCCCGCAAAACCCTTGCCGCGCAGATGTCCGACCCAAAGGATGGCGCCCATGACCATTAGCGAAGAAAAGCTGAGCGCCTTTCTCGACGGCGAGGTTTCGGAGGACGAAGGCCGGGCTATTGAGGCCGCTTTGGCCGATGACCCCGATCTGCAAGCGAGCCTGGAGGCGCTCATGGCCGCCGACGCCCTGGCCAAACGTGACTTCGCAGCCATGGCCGAAGAGCCCGTGCCCCTGGCGCTGGCCACGGCGATCCAAAACGCGCCTGACGGCGCGCCGGCCAACATATCGACACCACCCCGATCTGGATGGGTCATCGCTGCATCCGTTGCGGTCGCGCTGGCCATCGGCGGCGGGACCGGCTTCCTGCTGGGCCAAAATAGCCCGACGCAGGTCGCGCAGACAGGCGGCTGGTTGGCCGATATCGCGGATTACCATGCGGTTTACGCCCGCCAAGTCCGCCATCTAGTCGAGGTTCCCGCCGATGAAGCCGACCATATTCAGACTTGGCTGACCGGCACATTGGGCGCAGATGTCCGCATCCCCGATCTGTCCGTGCACGGCCTGACATTCCAGGGCGCCCGACTTCTGGTGGCGGCCGGCCGGCCCGTGGCGCAATTGGTCTATACGGATGCCGATGCCGTGGTGGTCGCCCTTTGCCAGATCGGCACGGACACCCCGCAGAAAGCCTTCGCAGAGCAGACGATCGACGCTTTCGACATGGTCACTTGGGGGGGCACGGATTCGAACTTCGTCGTCGTCACCGATGAAGGACGGACCGATCTGACGGCCATTGCAGAGACGGCGGCACGACAAGTCTAAGGCAATCGGCCCACGCGACAGTTTTCCAGAACGGGTCATCTGTAGCGGGGGCGCCCCCTGGGTCCGGGCTGGCATTCCATGCAATCCGTCTTCGAACGGTCATGGAAGCATGACAGAAGACTGACTTGACCCAGCCCGCCCAATTGACCCAAGCCGCCACCCCATATCGGCCCATTGCTTCGGCCGCGAGCCGGTGATCTCTTCACCGCTGACACAGCGCCGGAGGCCACATGTATCACTACGATGACCAAAATGTCTTCGCTCGCATCCTGCGCGGCGAAATCCCCAATGAAACAGTTGCCGAGACCGAGCACACGCTCGCTTTCAACGACATCACGCCCCAAGCGCCGGTCCATGTCCTCGTGGTCCCAAAGGGCAAGTATGTGACCTATGACCACTTCCATATCGAAGCCTCGGACGAGGAAATCGTCGACTTCCACCGCACCTGCGCCCGCATTTCCATGGATAAGGGCGTCGCCCCAATCAACGGAGACGGGTTCCGGGCCATCACAAATGCGGGCGAACACGCCGTCCAAGAGGTTCCCCATTTTCACATGCACCTGATCGGTGGGCGAGCGTTGGGCCGGATGTTGGCCAAGACGTCGTGATCTCTGCGGCTTTCCGCGACGACGTGGTAGATGACACGGGAACATGGTCCCTTGACCTGCGAGCGGTCAGCGATCTGGCCTGCTGAATTTGGTGGCCATGTTTGAGGCCCGTTCCCTGTCGACCCCGTGCCGGGTTCAATGCCAAGGTCAGTGCTTGGCGCAACCGTCCATCCGAGGCGCGAACGTCAATAGACCAGCGCGAGGCGCTCCTTGATCTCGGCCTCGGGCAGATCGGCGGCGTGCATCAAATCATTACGGCGACAAGCAGCGTAGGCCGCGCTCAGGTCGGGGCCAAGCCAGGCAGACATCGACGCCAGGTTGTCATCGGTCATCACGGCTTCCATGCTGGTCGGCAGGTGCCGCAGGTTCATCGCCGCGCGGCGGCTTTCGCCAAGCGTCTGCGGGTCTTCGGCCACGTTCGCGACGGGAGGGAGGCCGGCGCTCATCCCGTCCAGTCCGGCGCGGATCAAGGCGGTCAGCATCAAGTAGACATTCGCCGTCGCGTCGCTGGTCCGGTACTCGATGGTGGCGCCCGGGTGGCTGCCATCGGCGGCCGTCTGACGTGGAACGACGCGCAGCATGGCCTCCCGGTTCATCAGGCCAGCGCAGATGTAAGAGCCGACCCAGGATTGCGGCCGGTAGCGCGCATATGAGTTGCAGGTCGTGTTCGACAGCAGGGTCAAAGGCTCGGCGGCGTGGAGAAGACCAGCCAGGAAAGGCTCCAGCTCTGGTGTGATCCAGTTCTCGCCCACGGTGACGTTCCGGTCGCCGCGCCAGATCGAGACATGAACGTGGACACCGTTGCCCGCGGCTTTCGAGTCCGCCTTGGGTAGGAAGCTCGCGCGCAGACCCAGGTCGCGGGCTGCAGCTCTGATGGCTTCGAGGGTCAGAACCGTGCGATCAGCGGCGGTGACGGGGTCGGCCGGTTGGCCGGCGATCTCATATTGCGATGGTGCATATTCCGCGACGAATTGGTCGAGCGTGAAGCCACCGCTGTCCAGGATCGAGAGCACCTTCTCGGCGAGCGCGGCGCCGGCCCGGCCCGCGGAGAGCGAGAAGGCGACATGGGTCGGTTCATTAAGGCCGAACACGGTGAATTCATGCTCGAAGGCCACGCGCAAGGTCAGCCCGGTTTCGCCTTCTAAGTCCGAGACTGCCGCTTTCAGGGCGCTGCGCGGGCAGCAAGACCAGGGGCTTCCGTCACGCTCGGCCAGATCGCAGAGAACGAGGTCGAAGGCGGGTGCCGTGCCGCGTGGGATCGACACCTTCGCCGCGGGGTCCGGCAGCAAGCGGATTTCGCCGACCGGGCCGAACGGGTTGTCAGCCGGGAGGGTGTTGAGCGCGCCGATGGTGATATTGGCGGGGACCCAGGGCAGGCCTTCGGCCAAGGCTTTTTCGGCGCGGGCCGCTGGTACGGACCGGCCCCTCAGGATGCCGTTGAGTTCCTGATTACCTATGTAGGTGAAGTGTTCGGTCATGCCCCTGCCATCCGTCATATCCCCATTTCGACTTCGCCCACGTCCTGGAGCGAAGCGGGCAAGATGCGCGCCAGCCGGTCGGCCCAGACGCGGCACGCCGCCTCGTCGCCCAGCAGATCCTGCCGAATTTCCAGTTCGACAGACAGGATCTGCCGCGCTTCGCCATGAACGGGGATACCGTAATCGAGCGCATCGGACACGACATATGGTTGATTGTCCCCAACGATGAGCCCGGGCTCACGACGCAAATGATCCAAAAGAGGACGGGCGAGGCGATCATCCCGATTATAAAGCACCCCGATATCCCAGGGGCGCGCGTCCGGGTAATCGCTGTGATGGGGTGTGAAGCTGTGCAGCGCGACGAGTACGGATCGTCGACCGGTTTCGGCCCGACGGTCGAGCGTGGCCCGGAAGCGATGATGATAAGGGTCGAAGATGGCGTTTTGGCGGGCTGCGATGTCGGTGTCATTCAGCCCGAGATTGCCTGGAATAACTGTCCCATCGCTGATCTCGGGGATCGAGTCGGCCTGGCCTTTGAGGCGATTGCAATCGATCACGAGGCGGGAATAGGGCTGCCAGATAAATGTTGCATCCAACGTTTCGGCAAGCATTCGGCCAAGCTCGGCAATGCCGATATCGATACCGATATGTCTGGCCAATTCAGAACTTGGCAGACCGAGTGAGGTCAAAGCGTTTGGAACGACGTTGCCGGCGTGATCGCCCGAGAAGATAAATGGGCTCTGCCCGTCTTCGCGGTACACCATGACAGGTGTCGGATCGTCGTCTCCGAGGATCGAAAACATGCGTTTTGGCATCCATCTGCTCACGCGTCGGGCATCTTCAGATTGGACATCTGCTTTCACAATAGTCAATCTTGAAGAAATACGAAAATGGATTGACAGGCTTGCGAGGGCGGCACTTAGTTGACGGAACGCTGCGCAAGGCCCGAGATGACTTCGACCGTTCAGCCCGCATGGAAACCGCTTTTGGAGGCGACGATCCTCGCCTTTGTCACGGCCGGTGCGATTGGTTTGCTGACCGTTCTCCTTGGCCTGCCCGGTGTCCGGCTTGGAACATTCTTTGCCGTCAATGTCTGCGCCGTGCTGGCATTTCAGGTGTTTAGCGGGAATTCCGGCATCGTTTCCTTCGGACATACGGCCTTTATGGGCATGGCGGCCTATCTTTCGGCCTGGATCACGATGCCCCAGGTGATCATGAATTCGGCGCTTCCGAATTTGCCCGGCTGGCTAGGCGGATATGAGCTGTCGCTGTTGCCTGCACTTGTGGTCGTGGCGCTCGCCTGCGGAACTTTCGCGCTGATTTCAGGGCTCGGGATTTCACGGCTGAATGGTGCGTCGGGGGCCATCGCAACCCTCGGACTGCTAATCGTGGTCTATTCCGTTCTTGCGGCGGCACGGGATTTCACGCGCGGCAATCAGGCATTCTATGGCGTGCCGCGCTACACCGACCTGATCGTCGCGACCGTCGCGGCGGTGCTGTTCATCTTGGCGGCCAGGCTTTTCCGGGAAAGCCGGTGGGGTCTGACGTTGCGGGCAGTTCGCGATGATGAGGACGCGGCGGCCGCCTTGGGCATCTGGCCCTATCGCGCGCGGCTGATCGCCTGGGTCGTCTCGGGCACGATGGCGGGGGTTGCTGGCGCGATCTACGGCCATTCGCTGGGCGCGTTCAGCCCGCGCGATTTCTATCTCGCGGCGACGTTTGGGTTTGTCGCGATGCTGATCCTCGGTGGCATGGGGACGGTGACCGGCGCGGTGGGCGGCGTGGCGCTGGTGATGGGGTTGCGAGAAGTCCTGCGGCGGTTCGAAGGCGGCGCGACAATCGGCGGCATCGAATTGCCGGACCTGTTCGGATTGCAGGTTCTGGGCGTCAGCTTGGCCATCCTGGTGGTGCTGAAGTACCGACCCCAGGGATTATGCGGGCCAAGTGAACTGGCCGAGGGGTTGAAATGGCCGCTGCGTCAATCGGTCGAGCCCAAACCACCAGCCCCAATGCCGGAGAATGCGCCGAAAGAATTGCGTCTGCAAAGCGTCGGAAAGAGCTTTGCCGGTCTTGTCGCGTTGGATGACGTCACCTTCGACATCCCCGCTGGCAGTGTGACGGGTCTGATCGGGCCAAACGGCGCAGGAAAGTCGACACTGGTCAACGCCATCAGCGGAGCCTCCGCCGCGACGAGCGGGGGTGTCTGGATCGGCGACCGGCGCATCGATACCGACCCGGCCCATCGCGTGGCCCGCCTCGGTGTGGCCCGCACATTCCAGAACATCCGCCTGTTCAGCGCCCTGTCGGCCGAGGAAAACGTTATCGTTGCCGGGTTGGCGCGGGGGCTATCGATGCGTGAGGCGCGGGTCGTGGCGGCGCGGGAACTGGCCCTGATCGGGATCGCAGATCAAGCGGAGCGGCGGGCGGGCGATCTGCCCTATGGCGCCCGGCGGCGTCTGGAAATCGCACGGGCCATGGCGCAAGCTCCGGTTTTTCTGATGCTGGACGAACCCGCGGCGGGCATGAACCCTGCCGAAACCACCGATCTAAGCGCGCGCCTGCGCGACATCGCTGCGAGCCGCGGCATCGGTGTTTTGCTTATCGATCACGATCTGGGCTTCGTCATGGCCCTTTGCGACCGGGTCGTCGTGCTGAACCGCGGCGTGAAGATCGCCGAGGGACCGCCGGAGGATGTCCAGAATGCACCGGCCGTTGTCGAAGCCTATCTCGGCACCCGGTCGACAAAACCAATCGCTAATTCGGCACGGACGGCCGTAGGGGCCCAACACTAGGAGGTGAAAACCATGGACCTGAAGATGAAAACAGCGGCGCTTCTGGCCGCGAGCGTTGCAGCGGTGCCCGTCGGCGCCGCGGCGGAGGATTACGTCATCGGGGTCGCAGTCGCGAATTCCGGTGGTCTGGCGCCGTTCAGTCAGCCCTCCTTCGACGGCTTCAGCTATTGCGTCGACCAGATGAACGCCGAAGGCGGTATCGCCGGGGAGCATCCGATCCGCCTGGAAGTACGGGACACCCGCTCGGACATCGCCGAGGCCGTGCGCTTCGCACAGGAATTCGTTGATCTGGGCGTGAACTTTATCGTCGCGCCGCCCGATGGGGACCCGACGATCGCCATGGGCCAGATCACGACGCCCGCGCAGATCCCGACGATGACATTCGCGGGCACGGCGCCGATCCTGACGATCAATGGCGGCGAATATGTCTTCGGTAGCTATCCGGCCGACAATCAGCAGGCGGCGGTGCTCGGGGCCTATGCGGCCGAGTTGGGGTACCAGACGACCTGGATCCTGACATCGCCGGATGCCGCCTATACCCAGTTCGGCCCGCGCTACTTCGCATCGGCGTTTGAAGCCAATGGCGGGGAATTGCTGGGCGAAGGCTCCTTCAGTATGGGCCAGCCGGACTTCAACGCCATCGTGACCACGATCCAGAACCTGGACCCGCAGCCGGATGTCATCATGACCTCGGCGTGGGAGCCAGACTTCCCGGCATTCATCCGCGCGCTGCGCGGGGCTGGCGTGGACATCCCCGTCATGGGTGCCGACGTGTTGGACACGCCGACCGTGCGGGGCTTAGGCGACGTGGTCGAAGGGATCGTGCATACCTCGGGCGGCTTTGCCGAGGAAGGCAGCGCCCATGCCGAATTCAACGCAGCGTTCGAGGCGGCAACGGGAACGGCCGCTGACACAAACTACGTGGTGAATGGCTGCGATATCCTGACGATGATCGATGCGGCGGTTCGGGCGGCCGGGACCACCGATGCCGCCGAAGTCGGCGTCGCCTTGGCCAATCTGGGCGAGACGCCGGGCATCATGTCGAACTTCGTCTTCGCGGGCACCGACCGTATGCCCATGCGCGAGGTGGTCCTGGCCCGGATCGAAGGCGGTGAGAAGGTCTTCATCCGGCGCGAGATGGCCGATCCGGAAACCATGCCGGACCCCTGATGCTGGAAATCGCATCTCTTACGGTGCGCTACGGTGCGATCGAGGCCGTCCGCGGCCTCGATCTCCGCGTTGGCAAGGGCGAGATCGTCGCAATTCTGGGCGCGAACGGTGCTGGGAAGTCTTCGACTCTGGCCGGGATTGCCGGTTTGGTGCCCGTGCAGGGAGCTGTCCATTTCGATGGCCGGAGCATCGCCGGCCAGTCTCCGGAAGCCATTTCCCGTCTTGGCATCGGCCTCGTGCCCGAAGGCCGTCGCGTCTTTTCAGCTCTGACGGTGGCGGAAAACCTGCTGCTGGGCGGCGCGGAGCATGCGGCACCATCGGAACGGCGCGAGCGGGCCGAAGAAATGCAGGACAGGTTCCCGATCCTGGGGGAACGCAGGGCGCAGAAGGCCGGATTGCTGTCGGGCGGCGAGCAACAGATGCTGGCGATCGCGCGGGCTCTGATGGCGCGGCCGACGCTGCTTTTGATGGATGAACCGTCACTTGGTCTTGCGCCGCAAATGGTCGAGGCGGTCTTCGACCTCATCACGGAACTTCGAAACGAGAATATCACCATCCTGCTTGTGGAGCAGAATGTGCCGATGTCACTCGATATCGCAGATCATGCTGTCGTGTTGGCCCAAGGGCATGCCACCGTGCGGGGTAATTCGGCGGAAGTCGCCGCCTCTGACGCCGTGCACGGCGCCTATCTCGGAACCTGAGTCATGGAGTTGTTCGTCCAACAGAGCATCAACGCCCTGAGCCTTGGGGGGATCTATGCGTTGCTGGCCCTGGGACTGGCCGTCGTGTTCTCGATCGTCCGGCTCATCAACTTCGCCCATGGCGAGGTCATGACGGTGACGGGCTACGGCATGTGGTTCATCCTGTTGCTAAATCTTCCCGTCGCCATGGCGATTGCGGTTGGCTTCCTGTCGGCGATCATCATCGCCGTTCTGATGGAACGCGTGGCGTTCCGGCAGATGCGGGGCGCCGATGTCACCACGCTGCTGATCACCTCCTTTGCGATCAGTCAGATCATCCAGGTCCTGTTTCAAAACGGCATCTCGGCCCGGCCTGTGGCTGTCGTCCTGCCGGACTGGCTCACGGCGAGCGTCATGGTCGGCCCGGTTCGGGTCGGCATGGTGTCGATCCTGTCTATCCTGGTCGTGTGTCTGGCGCTCTTTGCGTTGCGGGCCATTCTGACACGCTCCGTGACCGGGATTGCCATGCGGGCCGCGGCCGAGGATTTTCCCGTCGTCCGGTTGATGGGGATCTCGGCCAATCGAGTGATCGCCACGGCCTTCGCCATTTCCGGCGCATTGGCGGGGATTGCTGCCATTCTTTGGGTGGCGACCCGCGGGTCAGTCGATCCGTTGATGGGTGCGATCCCGGTTCTGAAGGCCTTCATCGCAACGGTTGTCGGCGGGTTAGGCTCGCTCAGCGGCGCGGTTCTAGGCGGCTTCGTCCTAGGTGCGGTGGAGGTGTATCTGCAGGCCTTCCTGCCGGAAGCGGCCTTGCCCTATCGGGATGCCATTTCCCTATCGATCATCGTTGGAATCCTCGTCTTGCGGCCAGAGGGTTTGATACCCGGACCGGCATCGCGGCGCAGCTAGGGGAACGCATTTCTTGACCGTCAGAAACAGGATCGACACGCGCTTCAACGAGTTGTCCGCGAGCGAACGGCGCATCGCCAAGGCGATCACCGAGCGTTATCCGATCAGTGCCCTGGGTGGGATCGAAGACTTGGCCAGACAGGCGGATGTGAGCCCGCCGACCGTCACGCGTTTCGTCAAACATCTGGGCTATGGCCGGTTCACCGACTTCCAGCGGGCCGTTCGCCATGAGGTGCAGGAGGCCGAAACCTCGCCCCTAGCACTGATGCACCGGTATCAGAAATCCCCGCCGGAACAGGGCCTGATCGCTGATCTCGCCGCCTCGATTGCGACCTTGGAGAGCGGAGCGGTCACGCAATCGATAGATCTGGCAACAGAGCTCATCACCGGCACGCGCGGCCGCATCTTCGCCATCGGCGGGCGCTGGACTTCGATTGCGGCGCAGTACTTCGCGTTCCAACTAGGGACGATGCGCGGCGAGGTCCACGTCTTGGCGCCGGCGGCGTCGGGGGTGATGACGGATCGGTTGGTCGATCTGACGCGGCGCGACCTGCTCGTGATGTTCGACGTGCGCCGCTATCAGGAAGAGTTGTTCAGCGTGGCCGAGGTGGTGCGTCAGAAGGGCGTTCGCATCGTATTGATCACCGATATCGAACTGTCGCCGATCTGCGAATTGGCGGAGGTGACGATCCCGGTACCCGTGGCGACCGCTTCGCCACTGGACACATTGGCACCGACGCTCGCTGCGACGGATGCGGTGCTCGCCCGCCTGGTCGAAGCGTTCGGTGAGACCGCGTCACGGCGGATGCAACATCTGGAGGAGGTCCGGCGCCGGATTTCGGGCCCGCGCGAGCCGGGCACGATCTGATAGTGTATTTTCTAAAATACATTTTTTTACTCGCTTTTGGAAATTCTTTTTCATATTCTTGAAGTGTTTTCTTTGCCGATCGGCGCGATCTGGAAGGGCCTGCGATGCGACCTGAAATCCCCGCCGTAGATGCTGCAGACGGAGCCTACCGAGAACGCCCGATCGAACTCGGAAAGACGGCGCTTCTGTCGGTGGACATGCAGAATGCCGAATGGACCGCGGAGCGCCAGAGGAGCGCGGCAGACCAGAACTCGCCAGAAGCTCTGCATCGTTACTTTCTGGAGCGCATTGGGGATGTGCTGATCCCGAATCAGGTACGGTTACAGTCGGCGGCGCGGACTGCCGGAATCGAAGTGATCTACACAACGATCGAAGCCTATACCCTGGACGGCCGCGACCGAAGCCTGGACCACAAAATCTCCAACCTTTTCTTCCCCAAAGGATCTTGGGAGGCGAAGGTGATCGAAGCCGTGGGACCCGATCCCAATGACATCGTCATCCCAAAGACCGCCAGCGGCATCTTCAATTCGACGAATATCGAGTACGTCCTGCGCAATCTCGGCATCGAATATCTGATCATCTACGGGGTCTGCACCGATCAATGCGTCGAAGGCGCAATCCGCGATGCCGCCGACCGGGGATTCCTGGTGACCCAAGTCGAGGATTGCTGCGCGGCCGACAGCGAACGGCGCCACGACGTTTCGATCGATCAGATGCGCGGGCATTACTGCCGGACCCGGACCACGGACGAAATGCTGGACGAGATCCAGATGTTGGTCGACCTCGGCCAGACGGGGTGACGAAAGATGCCCGACTTGTCGCTGGCTGATATCCTTGCTGCCCGGCGCACAATCGCGGGTATCGCGGACGGAACTCCGATGATCCCCTCCACCTATCTGTCCGACCGGCTGGGATGCCCGGTTCACCTGAAGCTCGAATGCATGCAGCCGATCGGCGCGTTCAAGTTGCGCGGCGCGGTAAATGCGCTGTCGAACCTGTCGGCCGATGTACGCGCGGTGACCTGCTGTTCCACCGGCAACCATGGTCGCGGCGTTGCGTTCGCAGCCCGGCGTTTCGGTCTGAAAGCGGTCATCTGCATGTCCGATCTGGTGCCGGACACCAAGCGGGATGGTATTCGCAAGCTGGGGGCCGATATCCGGACGGTCGGCCACAGCCAAGACGAGGCCATGGTCGAAGCTGAACGCCTGGCATCGGAGGAAGGATTGGAGGATATCTCCCCCTTCGACGATCCGTTTGTCGTGGCGGGTCAGGGGACGGTCGGGCTGGAAATGATGGAGGCAGAACCCGATCTCGGCCTAATCTTGGTGCCGCTGTCGGGGGGCGGGTTGGCGGCGGGCGTCGCTATGGCGGCGAAGGCGATTTCACCCGGTATTCGCATCATCGGCGTGACGATGGAGAACGGTGCGGCCATGGCCGCATCGCTGGACGCCGGACGGCCTGTGGAGGTTAGCGAAGTCACGTCGCTGGCCGATAGCTTGGGCGGTGGTATCGGACTGCAGAACGAACTCACTTTCCCGCTCTGCCGCGACCTGCTGGACGATGTGATCCTGGTCAGCGAGGCGGAGATCCGAGACGCGATGCAAGTGCTCTATTTCGAAGATCGGCTGGTCGCCGAAGGCGCCTCCGTCGTCGGGATCGCGGCCCTTCTGTCGGGCAAGGTACCACGCCAAACCAAACCGCTGGCGACGATCATCACTGGGCGGAATGTCGATATGGCGGTGTTCACCCGGATTGTGTCCGGCCAGGACGTGTTGATCGGCGATCTGCGGCTAGCAGGGCAGGCCTATGCCGCATGAGGTCCGCATCATAACGGAGACCGAACTGCGCCGGGCGGTTCGGTTGGACCGAGACCTTGTCGATGTGATCGAAGGAGCCTTTGCCGCTCTCCACAAGGGCAATGTGGAAATGCCGCCGATCCTGTCGATGGAGATGCCGGAGGTCCGAGGCGAAGTCGATGTGAAGACCGCCTTCATCCCCGGCTTCGACGGGTTCGCCGTCAAGATTAGCCCAGGTTTCTTCGGTAACCCTGCGCTGGGTCTGCCCAGTCTGAACGGGTTGATGGTCCTCCTTTCAGCGAAGACCGGGCTGGTGGAGGCTGTGTTTCTGGACAACGGCTATCTGACCGATCTGCGCACGGCCGCCGCCGGTGCCGTTGCCGCGCGGCATCTGGCACCGGCCGAGGTGTCGATAGCTGGCGTGATCGGCACCGGCGCCCAGGCCCCCTTGCAGATGCAGGCGGCGCATCTTGTTCGACCGTTTGATCAAGGTCTGGTCTGGGGACGCGATGCGGCAAAGGCGGAGATCTGCGCGCGGGATCTTGAGGCAATGCTTGGCGTGCCGGTAACGGTAGCTGCTTCACCTGCCGACCTAGTCGCGCAATGCCAGCTCGTGGTGACTGCGACGGCTGCGCGAGCCCCGTTGGTGACGGCCGATATGCTGCATTCTGGTCTGCACATCACGGCTATGGGGTCGGACCAGCCCGGTAAATCCGAGATCGCCTCCGACGCTCTGGCCGCCGCTGATCTCTATGTCTGCGACCAAGTTTCCCAATGCGAGCAACAGGGCGAATTGCGCGCGGCCTTGGCTGAGGGCTTGTGGACGAAAGGTACACCACCGGATTTGGGGACAGTCGTGACCAAGGCCACCAAAGGAAGGCGGGCCGAGACCGACATTACGATCTGCGATTTGACCGGGACGGGCGCCCAGGACACGGCCATCGCCTGCCATGTCTGGAAGCAGAACCCG
>JBCDCS010000019.1:0-18960 GCA_039181205.1 Pseudomonadota bacterium | reverse complement strand
CGCGCAGCGCAATCGCGATGGCGTGGGCAATGGTGGCACCAAAGGGGGCCGGGAAGCGGACGAGCGCAAGATCGAACGCCTGTAGCCAACCTTCCGACCTGGGATCGGCCAGAGACCGCATCATCGGACGGGTGATTTCCAAGATGGCCTTTTCATAGTCATCGAACGCCACCTGCTGGACGGTGAACCGCTCGTCGCTGTCCGTGGGTGATTGGATAGACATGGGAGCCTCCCGGGTCGCATCGGGCCTGGCGATCCCGGGAGTGGCTTGGCTAGCCCTTCTATAGCGGATGTCCGACGAACAGAGTCAAGTTTGGCGCCAGGCGCTCTTGCCAAGCGGGACACGCCCTGCCCATGTTGGGGCGCTAGCAAGGATGATCCAGCCAGCCCGATGCGCAAAGGACCATCCCATGCCCGACCCTATTCTCCAGATCCGCAACCTGACCATCGCGCTCCCCCGCGGCGCGGACCGTGCCCATGCGGTTGAAGACGTCTCGCTGACCCTGAACCGCGGCGAAATTCTATGCGTTGTGGGCGAAAGCGGATCGGGCAAATCGGTGATGACCAGCGCGATCATGGCCGATGTGCCGGGGCGGCTCCAGGTGACGCAGGGCGAAGTTCTGTTCGACGGCAAGAACGTTCTGACCATGGGTCAGGCGGAACTGAACGATCTGCGTGGCGCGCGCATCTCGATGATCTATCAGGAACCCATGGCCGCCCTAAACCCGGCCATCCGGATCGGCCGCCAAGTGGACGAAGTCTTCAAGCTGCACCGTCCCGAAATCGCACCCGCGGACCGCAAGGCGGAAACCCTGAAGCTTCTGGAGCAGATGAAGCTGCCCACCCCTGCGCGGATCTACGACAGCTACCCGCACCAGGTCTCGGGCGGACAATGCCAGCGGATCGTCATCGCCATGGCGCTGGCCTGCAAGCCCGACGTGCTGATCGCCGACGAGCCGACAACGGCGCTGGACGTAACCACGCAGAAGGAGATCCTGTCGCTGATCCATGACCTTCGCGAGGTCTATGACAACGCGACCATCTTCATCACCCACGATTTCGGCGTCGTCGCCGATGTGGCCGACCGAGTTGCAGTCATGTGCTGGGGTCGGCTCATCGAGGAGGGGCCCAAGGAAGAGGTGCTGATGCACCCGAAGGAAGACTATACTCGCCTTCTGGTCGATGCGATGCCGCTGCTGGAGACCACACGCAGCCCCGACCGCACCCGCAACGACGCGCCTATCGTGCAGGTCGAAGGGCTGCACAAGATCTATGAGAGTGGGAAGAAGAACCGGGTTCACGCGCTCAACGATGCGAGCTTTGCGTTGCGCAGTGGCGAGACGTTGGGCGTCGTGGGCGAAAGCGGGTCGGGCAAGTCGACACTCGCCAAGGCGCTGATCCGGTTGATCGAACCGACGCAAGGCGCGGTCATCCTGAAGGACGAAGATTTCCTGGGTCTGGAAGGTGAGGCGCTGCACGCGGCGCGCAAGAATATCCAGATGATCTTCCAGGACCCCTACGGCTCGCTCAATCCGTCGCAGTCGGTGGGCTATGCCATCGCCAGGGGCTTGGCGCTGCAAGGTGTAGGCGGGCGCGAGGCCAAGCGCCGGGCGACGGAGCTGCTGGATCGGGTCGGTCTCGGGCCGGAAGCCTATCGTCGCAAACCGCGCAATTTCTCAGGCGGGCAGCGCCAGCGCGTTGGCATCGCCCGGGCGCTCGCCCTGGAACCGGATGTGGTGATCGCCGACGAGTCCGTCTCGGCCCTGGATTTGTCGATCCAGAAGCAGGTGCTGCAACTCATGAACGACCTGCAGGAGCAGGAGAAGATGGCCATCGTGTTCATCACCCACGATCTGCGCGTCGCGGCTCAGATCAGCGACTACATCACGGTGATGGAGAAGGGCCAAATGGTAGAGTTCGGTCCCGCCGAAGAGGTCTTCGAGCGCCCCAAGCACCCTTATACCCAGAAGCTCCTGGACGCCGCGCCAGGCCGCGATTGGCATCCCCCGCGCCTGAGCCGGGCCGAGGCCACCGAAATCGCTACGAGGGTCCAGCGGGGGTAGCGGGTTTTCGTCTGGATGAGAGCGGCTTGGATCGCGCGGTGCGCTTCTTTCTGCACCCTCTCGTATTTCACTACGTTTTTGCTCCTCCGCAATCTGAACCCCAGCGGGTCAAATCCGGGCGGCGCAAGACTTGCAGTCCGGGACTCTGCCGAACGGCTCTATCTTCCGGTTCGTCAGGAAATTCTCCGGGGCCTCGACGGGGCAGAACGGGATAAAACAGCATCCCATGTGTGACATCCCGATGGGCGCAAAACGGCCAGGCTGACGGCACCGCGGCCTGTCTATGGACCGGCTTACAACCTGCTCCTTATCGCTCACTCGCTGCCTGCTCAGAGATTGACCAAATTCTGGTAGAGCCCCCGGATGCGCTCCGTCACTGAACCGATCTCCCCGGTGCCGATCACACGCCCGTCGATCTCTCCCACGGGGGTCTGCGCGCCAAACGTCCCGGTGAGGAACGCTTCATCGGCGGAGTAGGTGTCGACCAGGGAAAAGTTCCGCTCAAAACACGGAATCCCATTGGTCTTACAAAGGTCTATCACCTTTTGGCGCGTGATGCCGTTGAAGCAATAATCGCCGGTGGACGTCCAAAGCTCCCCCTTGCGGACGATGAAGAAGTTGCAGGCATTGGTGGTGTTCACGAAGCCATGCACGTCCAGCATCAGCGCTTCATCCGCCCCCGCCTTTTCGGCCGCGATACAAGCCAAGATGCAATTCAGCTTGGAATGGGTGTTCAGCTTCGGATCCTGGGTCATCGGCAAGCCGCGCAGATGCGGCACCGTCGCCAACCGGATCGGGCGCGGCAAGACGGGTTTCGAATGCTCCATGATGACAATCATGGTCGGCCCGTGAACAGATAGGCGCGGGTGCTGGAACGGCAGCCGCTTGCGGCCACGGGTCACCATCAGTCGGGCATGGGCATCGGTTTTCATGCCGTTGGCTGCCTGCGTGTCCAGCAATGCTTGGGTGATCTCCGCCCGATTGAGGCCAATCTGGATGTCGGTGGCTTTGGCGGCCTCGAACAGACGGTCGAGATGTTCGTCCAGAAAGGACCATTTGCCGTTATGCAGGCGCAGGCCCTCCCAAATGCCGTCACCCAGCATGAAGCCAGAATCGTAAACCGAAACAGTGGCTTCTGCCTTCGGCTTGAGCGCTCCGTTGACCCAAATCAGAAGGTGTTCGTTGCGGGGATCGTCTTCGGTCTCGTGGGTAGAGGTCTCGATATCCATGACGCGCAGGCTGACGTCACGGGGCCGTGATTTGCAAGTGCGCGGGGAAGCGAGGAAACTTGGTTTCCATTCGGAGGATCGACCCATGGCACAATCCGGACGTCACACGATCCGTCTTTCGCTACTGGCCTTGGCCATCCTGGCAGGCTTGGCCTTACATAAAGTCGACGAAAAGACCCAGGCCGAATGCCATGCCTGCGTAGAACCTGCGGTTGAGGCGGTGAAGTCCTAGAGAAACAGCGCCGCGTTGTTGATCAGGATCGTCCGCACGACGAAAATACCGAGGATCGCGACCAGCGGCGCCAGATCTAGCCCACCCATATTCGGGAGCACCCGGCGGATTGGTCCATAGACCGGCTCCAGCAGGCGGTTCAGGCCGTCCCAAATCTGCGCGACGATGGGTTGGCCCATGTTCAGGACGCCGAAGGAAATCAACCAAGACAGGATAATGTGGATGATGATGATCGTCTGTGCCACCGAGAGCAGCATCATGATGATCTGGAAGAGGGACGTCATGGGTGGGCCTTTCTGGTTCGCCCCGATCTAGGGGGCCAACGGTCGGGCCGCAAGTTGGCGCTGCGTTGGGATCGATATCTACGTCACAGCGACGCTGGATCGGGCTAGAGACGTGCTTTGGCGCAAGGGCTGGGACCTGGCCGTGGCCGGATCTTCGGCGCACTCCCGCAAGCGGATCACCATGTTGAAGCGGATCGAGATGCGGATCCGCTGCGTCGGTTGGGACAACCGGTCCGTCGATATCTTGCAAGCCATGTAGGTGGGCGGCGATTGCTGCTCAGAAATGCTTCTGCGGACGACGGTGACGTTCCGGCGGCGCGCGAACCCAAAGGTCCTTTGCCTTCAACTACTTTGTTTTGTCTGGGAACGAGCCGCGTAGATCATTGCATCCCTTTGCGTCCATCGTCAGGGTCGCGGCGCGGAGGGATGCAAATGCAGGATTCCGGAACGGTCGCGGCAGACAGGCCGGACGCGACAGCCCAGAAGCGCATCTGGGGCTGGATGGCGTTCGACTGGGCCTCGCAGCCGTTCTTCACACTCTGCCTGACCTTCGTCTTCGGTCCTTACTTCACCGCCACGGTCGCCGGCACGATGATGTCCGGAGGCATGGTCGAAGGCTCGGCAGATGCCCAGGCCCAGCAGCTCTGGTCCTTCACGCTGACCGCCATCGGTCTGTCCATCGCTCTGACGGCGCCGCTGCTGGGCGCCATCGCCGACCGGTCCGGTCGGCATATGCGCTGGGTGGCGATTTTCTCCGCCTTCTACCTTCTGGGCACGTCGATGCTTTGGCTGATGGTGCCAGATGGATCTGGGATTTGGATTGCCCTGGCCGGGTTTGCTCTGGCCATGATCGGGGCGGAATACACCACGATCTTCACGAACGCGATGCTGCCAGGCCTGGCGCCGCGCAATATGACCGGCCGAATCTCTGGGACCGGATATGCGCTCGGCTATGCTGGCGGCGTGCTGGCGCTAGCAATCATGTTGCTGCTCTTCGTCGACGATGAACAGGGCCGGACCTTTCTTGGAAGCGTCCCGGCTTTCGGCTTGAATGGGGCCGACCGCGAGGGCACGCGGATCGTCGGGCCGTTCACCGCCGCCTGGTATGCGCTATTCATGATCCCATTCTTTGTCTGGGTTCGGCAGCCCGCGCCATTGCAGGCCGTGCGGGTGACGCTTCGGGACGCCTGGGGCGATGTCTTCGCGCTGATCAAGCAAGTGCCCGGGCGGCGAAGCCTGGCCGCCTATCTCGCCGGGTCGATGCTCTACCGGGACGCTCTGGCCGCACTCTATTCCTTCGGCGGCGTCTACGCGACGCTGGTGCTCGACTGGGAGACGACGCAGATCGGCATCTTCGGTATTCTCGGCGCGGTGACAGCGGCCGTAGCCAGTTGGATCGGCGGCCGCCTCGACGGGGCCCATGGGCCGAAGCCGGTGATTGTGGGATCAACGCTAATCCTAACCATCGTGGTCCTGGTGCTGACCTTCACATCGCGCGAGATGATCGTCGGCATCCCTGTGGCGGAGGGCTCGTCCGCGCCAGACATCGCCCTCTACGTCATCGGAGCGATCATCGGCGGGGCCGGCGGCGTGCTGCAGGCCGCAAGCCGCACCATGATGGTCCGCCATGCCGACCCGGAGCGCGCGACGGAGGCCTTCGGGCTCTATGCACTGGCCGGGAAAGCCACGGCGTTCGTGGCGCCCGCGGCGATCGGCTTCGCGACCTGGCTCACGGACTCGGCAAGATTGGGCATCATTCCGGTCGCAATCCTCTTCCTCGCTGGGCTGGTTCTGCTACGCTGGGTGGACCCGGACGGAGACAGATGATGCGCTTGATCGCCCTCGCCTTTTCCCTGCTGATCGGGCTGCCGGCCCAAGCCCAACTGGCCAAGGAATTGTTCGGCGCCGAACCTCGGCCATCCGCGCAGTCGCCGGCACCCTTCGGCAGCTATGCCAGGGGCTGCGCCGCAGGGCTGGTGGAACTGCCGGAGACAGGACCGTCCTGGCAGGCGATGCGGCTCAGCCGGAATCGGAACTGGGGCCATCCAGAGCTGGTGGACCTCGTCCAGGACATCGGCACCCATATGGACCGGATCGGATGGGGCGGCATCTATGTGGGCGATCTGAGCCAGCCCCGGGGCGGGCCGATGCTGACCGGGCACCGGTCCCACCAGATCGGTCTCGACGCGGATATCTGGCTCTACCCGGCGGTGGACATGACACTCTCGCGGCGCGAGCGGGAGAACATTTCCGCCATCTCCATGCGTCGGTCCGAAGGCGCATTCGTGAACGACAATTGGACGCGCGGGCAGCACGAACTGGTCAAGAAAGCCGCGCAGGATCCGCGCACAGCCCGGATCTTCATCTTCCCTGGCGCCAAGATCCAGATGTGCGAAGATGAGACCGGGGACCGCGCATGGCTGCGCAAGGTTCGACCCTGGTGGGGACACCATTTCCACATGCATGTACGGATTTCGTGCCCCGCCGGCGCCGTGGGTTGCGTAAACCAGGACCCGCCGCCGCCCGGCGATGGCTGCGCCGAAGCGCTGCAATGGCGGCAGAATATCCTGAACCCGCCGCCGCCTGACCCCGATGCCCCGCCGCCGCGTCCCCGGCGCGAATTGGTGCTAGCCGACCTGCCGCAACAATGCTCCGCCGTCTTGTCAGCACCGCCCCGCTGATCGTCGCGCTTCTGGCGAGCCAAACGGGGGCCGCCGAGTTTCTGGGCAGCCATACCTGGCGCTCCGGTCTCGACCCGGCGGGTGGTTATTCGGCCCTCTGGCTCGCACCCGATGGCGCGGGATTCATCACCCTGTCGGACCGGGGCGCCTGGGTCGAGGGGATCTTGTCCCGCGATGCCAGTGGCGCGGTGAGCGACGTCCAGATATCGGCAAGCGGCCCGCTTCTACGGTCAACGGGCGACGTGCTGCAGCGTCGCGAAACCGACGCGGAATCGATCACGCGGACCAACGACGCCTTCTATATCGGCTATGAAGGCCAGCACCGGGTGATGCGGCACGACACCATCGCCGGCGCACCGGAACGGATGGATCAGGCGGCGGCGTTTAGCACGCTGCAGACCAATTCCGGGCTGGAGGCCTTGGCCTCGGATCGGAACGGCGTGGTCTACGCAATCCCCGAACGGTCCGGACGGCTGACACGGCCCTTTCCTGTCTATCGCCTGAAGGACGGGGTCTGGGACCAGCCCTTTGGGCTGCGGCGTGACGGGGCGTTCCTGGTGGCCGGGGCGGATATCGGGCCAGACGGGCGGCTCTATCTCTTGGAGCGGGATCTGGGTCTTCTGGGCTTCAGCACGCGGGTTCGCAGCTTCGATCTGACCGGCGGCCAAGAACGGCTAGAGTTGGAAACCGAGGCCGGGGTGCATGACAATCTGGAGGGTCTGTCGGTCTGGCGCGATGCCGAGGGACGGCTCCGCGCCACGATGATCTCCGACGACAACCTGCGGAGCTGGCTGCAGCGCACGGAATTCGTGGATTACGTCCTGAATTAGTTGGTGCGAACGTCCTGGGTCGACCGGGTTACCGCAATCAAGCCTCAACACGTCCCGGGATCGTCTCTCGCCGCGTACGGGGCAACGGCCAGTTCTCCATCAGGGCCAGGGCGTCCTCGGCCGTCTCGACAAAGCGGAACAGCTTCAGATCATCCTCCCCAATGGTCCCAGCATCGAGCAGTGCATCCCAGTTGATGATCCGGCGCCAGAACTCTTCCCCGAAGAGCAAGAACGGAACCCGCTCCATGCGGCCGGTCTGGATCAGGGTCAGGGCCTCGAAGGTCTCGTCCAGGGTGCCGAAGCCGCCTGGGAAAACGCAGACCGCCGCCGCACGCATCAGGAAGTGCATCTTTCGGATCGCGAAATAATGGAAGTTGAAGCTGAGATCCGGCGTGACGAACTCGTTCGGCGCCTGTTCATGGGGCAGCACGATGTTGAGTCCGATGCTCCGCCCGTCCGCATCCGCCGCGCCGCGATTGCCGGCTTCCATCACGCCGGGCCCGCCACCGGTGACGATGACATTCTCGCGCCCACCGCTGTCGCGCAGGGACCGTTCGGTCACTAGGCGGGCGAATGTGCGGGCTTCGTCGTATTGATCCGACAACTGACGCAGGGTTTCAGTCTGCGCCTTGTCACGGTCTTCCGGGCGACGGATGCGAGCGCCGCCGAACATCACAACGGTCGACGCCACGTCGGCCTCATCCATCATCAGCGTGGTTTTCATCAGTTCCAGTTGCAGCCGGATCGGACGCAGATCTTCGCGGCAAAGGAAATCGTGATCAGTGAAGGCCAAGCGGTAGGCGGGCGACCGGGTCTGGGGCGTGTCAGGGACCCCGCGCGCTTCGGCGGCGTCGTCCCGGGAACGGCGGAGCGGATGGAAACGGTCTTGGGCCATGGTGTCGACTTTCCGAGCGGGTTAGCAGCGGCCTAGCAGGTCGGGGGGACGGACGCGATATGGATTGGATTGCGGAGATTGAGGCGGCGCACGCGCGGATCGCGGGCCATGCACGCGTGACGCCGGTGGCGCGGTTGGATCTGGGCGGATTCGATGTCGAGGTGAAGTTAGAGCAGATGCAGCATACCGGCAGCTTCAAGGCCCGGGGCTCGTTCAACACACTTTTAGCTGCGGACGTGCCCGACGCCGGGATCGTCGCTGCCTCGGGTGGGAACCACGGCGCGGCGGTGGCGTTCGCGGCCCATCGGCTGGGATATCCCGCCCATATCTTCGTGCCTGAAGTGGCTGGACCCGCGAAGATCGGGCTGATCGAGCGGACGGGGGCCACCTGCCATGTGGTGCCGGGGCTCTATGCCGATGCCTTGGCCGAGGCGGAGCGCCATGAAGCGGAAACGGGGGCCATGCAGGTCCATGCCTATGACGCCGTGCCAACGGTGGCCGGCCAGGGGACGTTGATGGCCGAGTGGGAGGCCCAGGGGCTGGAGGCCGACACGGTCCTGATCGCCGTGGGTGGCGGCGGATTGATCGCAGGCGCCTTGGCCTGGTTGCAGGGGCGGCGGAAAGTCGTCGCGGTGGAGCCGGAGACGTCTTGCGCCCTGCATGCCGCGCTGGCGACCGGAGCGCCGGTGGATGTGAAGGTCTCCGGTGTGGCGGCGAATGCTCTGGGCGCAAAGCGCGTTGGAGATATCTGCTTCGGTTTGGCGCGGGATGTGGGCGTGGGCAGCGTCGTCGTGTCCGATGACGCCGTCATCGCGGCGCAGACGATGCTCTGGCGCGAGGCCCGGCTCTGGACAGAACCGGCAGGCGCCTGCGCCCTCGCCGCTTTGATGTCCGGCGCCTACGTTCCCGCTCCGGACGAGCGAGTAGCCGTGCTCGTCTGTGGTGCCAACCCGGCGCCCGATCCGGTGGGGTGATGGGTGAGGCCGTGATGGCCGGATTTCCGCCTGCAATGTAGCCGCCGGTCCTTCGCCCGGCCATCCGCGGGACCGGCGATCTGGCTGGGCCTATTGCACAGCTCAGAGCTTCTTCGGGTTTGGCTGGGATAAAGTGCCAGAAAAGACACGTCGGATCGCTCCTCCGCTGCCTGCCAATGGACCAGCGCGCACCAGGCGAACCAACGACCGCTCAGAACCGACGGGTAAAATGCAGGAACACTGCCTCCTCGCCCGGATTGGTATCGTCGATCCCTGCATTGGATTTGTGGCTGATCGAGACGCCCAGCCAAGTCTCCGGCGCCACGCGGCGGGACAGTCCGATCAGGCTGCGGAATTCGACCGTGTGGCCAAGATCCAACCCAGTGCCCTGGGTATAGAGCCCCGGCATAAAGCTCGCTTCGACCCGCCAAGCTTCGGCGAAGGGATAGAGGACCACCACCCCCGCCCCGAGCCAGAGATCGGAATGGGTATCTAGCTCGACCGCACTGCCGAAGCGAAGTTCGGCGGGGCCAACGCGATAGAACGGCTCCGCCCGAAGTTCGACGATAAACCCCCCGGCCTCTGCATCGTCATCGAGACCGACGGCGCCAAGACCAAAGGACAACTCGCCCGCCAGGGCCGGGAACGGGAGCAGCGTGAGGAGGAGAATGGCGAGGATGCGCATGGACGGCCCTTTCATCGATATCTGAAGGACTCATAGAAGACTTTCGATGCAACTAAAGCCGCGATAGGATGAGCCCGCCGGCAACCAGGACCAGAGCCGCCACGCGCCGCCACGTGATGGGGGTAACCGGCGCTCCGAACGCGCCGAGCGCATCGAGCACAAGGGCGGCCCCCAATTGCCCCAAAAGCAGCGCGACCATGGCCGTGAGGATGCCGATGGTCGGCACGGCCCAGAGCATGGACCAGACCACAGCCGCACCCAGCAGACCCCCGGTCCAGTAGATCGCAGGCACACCAAAGGCCCGGCCGAAGGCCGCGCCATCGCCCAAGACCATGGTAAAGGTCAGAAGGGCGGCAAACCCGACCCCGAAAGAGATGGCGGCAGCCGCGACGCCACTTTCGATCTGCTTGCCCAGGCTGGCGTTCAGTGGGGCTTGGACTGCAAAGCCGACGCCGACCGCAAAGACAACGATGATCGGGACCAGGATCGACTGGGACAGGGCCATGGCGTGCTCCGGTTGTGTGGGTCTGGCGTGGTGGATAAGAGGCCCACAGTCAACGGAAGCGAGGCAGGCCCATGTCGAACGAACAGCTCGAAGTCGCGATCGAAGCCGCTTGGGAGGCGCGCGATGGGATCACCCCGCAGACCGGCGGCGAGACCCGCGAAGCGATCGAAGATACGCTGGAGGCGTTGGACCGGGGCGACCTGCGGGTGGCCGAAAAGCAGGGTGCGGATTGGCATGTGAACCAATGGGCCAAGAAGGCGGTGCTGCTGGGCTTCCGGCTGAAAGACATGGAGATGCAGCCTGGCTCAGCCCAAGGCGGGGCCTGGTGGGACAAGGTCGACAGCAAGTGGAAGGATTGGGGCGACAATCGCTGGAGAGAAGCCGGGTTCCGAGCCGTGCCGAACTGCGTGGTGCGTAAATCGGCCTATATCGCGCCCGGCGTGGTGCTGATGCCGTCCTTCGTGAACCTGGGCGCTTACGTGGATAGCGGGACGATGGTGGATACCTGGGCCACAGTCGGGTCCTGCGCGCAGATCGGCAAGAATGTGCACCTGTCTGGCGGCGTGGGGATCGGCGGCGTGTTGGAACCGATGCAGGCCGGGCCGACGATCATCGAAGATAATTGCTTCATCGGCGCACGATCCGAGGTGGTCGAAGGCTGCATCGTCCGCGAAGGCTCGGTGCTCGGCATGGGCGTGTTCATCGGGCAATCGACCAAGATCGTGGACCGGGAGACGGGCGAGGTCATGTACGGCGAGGTCCCCGCCGGGTCGGTCGTGGTCGCTGGGTCCATGCCGTCGAAGAACGGGGTCAGCCTCTACTGCGCGGTGATCGTGAAGCGAGTGGACGAGCAGACCCGGTCGAAGACGTCGATCAACGAGCTCTTGCGCGACTGAAGTTCATTCGGTCAGCCGGTCACCGTCGCCATCACGCAGTACTCTTCGACCGCATCCGAGTCATCGCGTCCGGCATCTGCATGGCGCGACCATCCCCGCCAACGGTTAATGCAGTCCGAAATCAGAGCGGCCGGAACCGGTCTCCGGCGGCGTCGTAGATTTCCAGGCCGCCCGCCGTGATGTCGTTCCAGAGCCCGTGCAGCACCAGATCGCCGGTTTCCACCGCGGCGGCCACGAATGGGAACGTCATCAGATTGTCGAGCGACACCAGCACCGCCTGCTTTTCCAAAGCCTCGCGCCGAACATCCGCATCGGCGATGTCCTTCACCTTCTCCCAGCCCGGCCGGAGCAGATCCATCCAGCGTCCGGTGAAGCTCTCGGGCCGCTCCAGTTCCGGCGCGTTCCCAGAACACATGGCTTCGCAGCCAGCCGCCCCGCCACACAGTGAATGGCCCAGGACCATAATCTGCGAAACGTGCAGCGCCGTGACAGCATATTCGACGGCGGCCGACGTTCCGTGATGCAGCCCGTCGGGCTCATACGGCGGAACCAGATTGGCGATGTTGCGATGGATGAAGAACTCGCCCTGCTCAGCCCCGAACATGGCAGCGACGTTCACCCGGCTGTCGCAACAGCAGATCGCCATGACCCGCGGGCGCTGCCCCTCCATGGCCAGACGTCTGTACCAAGCGGCGTTTTCGGCGAAGGTCGTGGCTTTCCAGCCGTGGTATCGCTGCACCAAAGAGGCGGGCAGCGGCTTGGCATGTCTCATGGCGCTCGTCCGGTCGTCGTCCCGGCCCCCTCTAACGGCTCCGGGCGCGGCGCGGAAGTCCCGTCGAATTGTCCGGATGCGCCCGATGGCTGCCACGGTTCTTGCCGAGGTTTTGCCCCGATCGGCAAGCATCTGGGATGCCAACGTTCGACTAAGACGCGAACAGCCACCATACGGAGACCACGATGACCGCCACCTGCACCGTCTTAACCCCCCTGGCCGAGGTGGAGTTCGATCAAGCTGTGCTAATCGATATCTGCGACCGTTATGGCGACGGGGCGGAGGCGCATCTGACCCGCCTTCTGCACAAGATCGAAACGCTGCTGGCGCTTGCACGGATGCAGGTGGAGCAAGGTCATTTGCAGGGGTTGACGCGAACCTGCGCCGATCTGCTCCCCATTGCACGGTCGGTGGGAATGCGGTCGTTGGAACGGGCGGCGCTAGGCGTTCAGGACTGTTTGGCCAAGGGCGATCCCGTCGCATTGGCGGCCTGCGCGCTGCGGCTGACGACCATGGGTCGGCCGGATGTCTTTCACCACTGGACGGTCCAGGGGGACACAGTGGCCTGACCGAAGATCGCCAACCGCTTGCGGCGAGGGGCAGGGCGGCTAGGGTACGGCGCAAAGCCGACGGATCGCCGTCAACCCGTCGCCGAGGACCCGAATGCCGCCACGTTTTGCCCCGCCCGATACTCGCGCCATCCCGTTGCGGATCGTGCCGGAGGCAGGCTTCGAAGACTGGCTCGCCCGCCAGGAAGAGCCGATCCGGGATTGGATAACGGCAAACGGATTTGCGGGTCGGGCCGGTCAAATCCTGCGCGTGCCGGGGCCGGACATGGCCGTGGCGAAGGTTCTGGTCGGTTGGGGCGGCGCCAAGGAGCGGTCGCGAACGCGGTTCCAGATCGCCGGCGCGGCCAAAGCACTGGAGGAAGGAACCTACGCGCTGGACGGCGATCTGACCGCCAATGAGATGGAAGAAGCCGCCCTGGGCTGGCTGCTCTCCTCCTACAAATTTACCCGGTATGCGGGACAGGCTACAGATGGCCCGGCCCTCAAGGTGCCGCGTGGGGTCGACGGGGCCAGATTGGAAGCCATCGCGGCGGGTGAAATCCTGACCCGTGATCTGATCAACACGCCGGCCTCGGATATGGGTCCGGCCGAGTTGGAAGACGCCGTGCAAAGCCTGGCCGCTGCCCATGGCGCCGAGGTCGAAGTGACCGCAGGCGACGACCTGCTGGCTGCGAACTTTCCTCTGATCCACACGGTCGGCCGGGCCTCTGCCCGCCCGCCCCGATTGATCGATCTGCGCTGGGGGGACGGCGGGCCGCAGGTGACGCTGGTGGGCAAGGGCGTGTGTTTCGACACCGGCGGGCTCAACCTGAAGCCGGGCAGTTCCATGGGTCTGATGAAGAAAGACATGGGCGGCGCGGCCACCGTGCTCGGCCTGGCCGCGATGATCATGACCACGGGTCTCGGGGTCCGATTGCGCGTATTGATCCCAGCGGTCGAAAATGCCGTATCGGGCGATGCGTTCCGGCCCGGCGATATCGTTACGGCGCGCAACGGCATGACGGTCGAAATCAACAACACCGATGCCGAAGGGCGTCTGGTCCTGGCCGACGCGCTGGCCTTGGCCGCCGAGGAAACGCCAGACCTGACCGTCTGCATGGCCACGCTGACGGGCGCGGCCCGGGTCGCCCTTGGCCCCGATCTCGCACCCTTCTATACGGATGACGACGCGCTGGCCTTAGTCCTGACCCAAGCAGGCAAGCGGGTGCGGGATCCGGTCTGGCGGATGCCGCTGCACCGGCCCTACGACGCAATGATCGAACCGGGTATCGCAGATCTGGACAATGCGCCGTCGGGCGGTTTCGCGGGCTCCATCACGGCGGCCCTGTTCCTGGACCGCTTCGTGCCCGACAGCCACCGCTTCGTCCACTTCGACATCTATGGCTGGCAACCCAAACCGGAACCCGCGCGGCCGAAAGGCGGCGTCGGCATGGGCGCCAGGGCTCTGTTCGATGCGCTGCCGGGACTGTTGGGCACATGACCGATCTCGACCCCCGCATGACCCCGGCCAATGGCCATGCCGCCGCCCATGAATTGCGCGGCAGCGTGGAAGCCGCGCGATACGTCAAAGGCACGGTCCGCACGGTGCAGCAACCCATCGTCAACCTGTCCGACGCCCCCAGGGGCGACCGGGCCAGCCAGCTTCTGTTCGGCGAAGGCTTCCGCGTCATCGACGAGCGTGACGGCTACGCCTTCGGCCAGTCGCTGCGCGACGGGTATTGCGGATACGTCCTGGCGGCCGCCCTGGCCAGGCAAGAAGTCACGACCCATTGGGTCGCCGCGCCGGCCACGCATCTCTATCCCAAGCCGCGCCTGAAGACCCCGCCCGAAGTGTCGCTGTTCTTCGGCAGCCATGTGCGCGTCGTGTCGGACGCAGGCGATTTCCAGAAGATCAGCACTGGCCATTTCATCCCGACCCAGCATCTTCAGCCGCTGCGCGCCCGATTCGGCGATTGGATCGGCGTGGCGGATATGTTCCTTGGGACGCCGTATCTGTGGGGCGGATCGTCCCGCTGGGGGATCGATTGCTCCGGGCTGGTGCAGGCGGCATTGACCGCCTGCGGTCTGGACTGCCCCCGCGACAGCGACCAGCAATGCGCGCAGGTGGGCCGTGAACTCCACCGCGACGAGCCGCTGCAACGGGGGGATTTGATCTTCTGGGACGGCCATGTGGGTCTGATGTCGGACCCCGAAACACTGCTCCATGCCAATGCGTTCCATATGGCCGTGGCCTACGAGCCGCTGGCCGAGGCGCGGGCACGGATCGCCGCGTCCGGTGGGGCCGGTATCGGCGCGGGGGAGATCACGGCGCGCCGGCGTCCGGGCCGCACATGAGGTAACGAATCTGTGGCAGCGGGACTGGGGCGACGACCTTGCAATGGCCGCCCTCCTCCGCAAAGTTGGATCGAAAATGATCCCCGGAGATCCAATGATCCGTCTGCTGTTCGCCGCAGCCCTATGGCTCGCCCCCGTCTCGGCCCTGGCCCACGATTACAAAGCGGGCGGGCTGGTCATCGGCCATCCCTTCATCACGGCGACCGCGCCCAATGCACCGGTGGCCGGGGGATACATGACCATCACCAATGAGGGCGCCGACGACGTTCTTCTGTCGGCCAGTGTCCCAGTCGATATCGCCGGGATGGTGCAGTTGCATGAATCTTCCATGGCCGATGGCGTGATGCGAATGCAGCCCGTGGATGGCGGCATCCCGATCCCGTCGGGCGAGACAGTGGTTCTGGAAAGCGGCGGGCTGCATCTGATGTTGATGCGATTGCCCGAAGGTCTGGATGAGGGCGATCTGGTGCCAGCCACGCTAACCTTCCGCGATGCCGGAGAGATTCACGTCGTCTTCCTGGTGGAACCGCGGGGCGAAGGTGCAGTGGATCATTCGGACCACGGCAGCTAGCGGGCTCGCTCCCAACCCAGTTGCTCAGGGGGTGCCGCCCCAACAGTAGCGGTCTAGTCGATCACCCGGATCAGCTTCCGGTCCAACACGCGCAGGACCGTCTTGAGGTCATGGCCACGGCGCAAGATGCGGCCATCCATCCCGATCACCGCGTACATACCCTGTTTGGCCGCCATCTTCGGGCGCTTTTCGATGCGGTACATCGGCTGTTCCGCCGTGCGCCGGAACACCGAAAAGATCGCGACGTCCCGCAAAGACGAAATCCCGTAGTCGCGCCATTCGCCCGCTGCAACAAAGCGCCCATAGAGCGACAGGATCACGCTCAGTTCCGTGCGATGGAAGTTCACCGTCTCGGGGGCGGGAAATTGACTGGGCGCATTCATATGCATCGACCGTGGCCTGCCCGGCCGATCAGATCAAGGGGCCTGCCAACAAGCTTGGTAAATCGGTCTTTCAGACTGCCCCATAGGTGCCATGAAAAGACCCGCCGCATGGCACGCCTGCTCCCACGAATCGCCTGACGATTGCAGGATATCTTTAAACGTAGGAGCGAAAGCTCGGGCCCCCGGGGCGGCGTTTCACAGCCCCCACCCAGTGCGCTAAACTGGGGGCCACTACCAAACCTCGATAGTTCAGTCACTCGCGTGACGGCCCCATTCCGTTGATTGGGGCCCGATCGCTTTTGGCCCATGGTGACGTCACGCGCGCACCAGCTTCTCATAGGCCTCCGAGATGTCCCGCGTCATCGCGCCCACCTCGAAGTTGTAATCGCCGATCTGGCCGACCGGTGTGACTTCAGCGGCAGTCCCAGTCAGCCAGCATTGCTCGAAGCTCTCCAGCTCTTCGGGCATGATGTGCCGCTCATGGACCTTGATCTGGCGATCTTTCAGCATGCCGACCACCGTTTGCCGGGTGATGCCGTTAAGAAAGCAATCCGGGTCAGGGGTATGCACCTCACCGTCTTTGACGAAGAAGATGTTCGCCCCGGTGGCCTCGGCCACATAGCCGCGATAGTCGAACATCATGGCGTCCGAACAGCCCTTCGCCTCGGCGGCGTGCTTGGACATGGTCGCGATCATGTAGAGTCCCGCGGCCTTCGCTTTATAGGGCGCGGTTTCAGGCGCGGGGCGCCGCCATTTGGCGATGTCGAGCTTTGCGCCCTTCATCTTGGCGTCGCCGTAATAGTTGCCCCAGGCCCACGTCGCGACTGCCATGCGCACGGGGTTACGCATGGATGACACCCCCATATCCTCGCCCGCGCCGCGCCAGGCCAACACCCGGACATAGGCGTCTTCCAGCCCATTGGCCTTCATGGTCTCGTACTTGGCGGCCTCGATTTCATCGACGGTCCAGGGGATGTCCATGTCGATTTCGCGCCCCGACGCGATCAGCCGTTCGGAGTGCTTCCGGCTCTCGAAGATCTTGCCGCCATAGGCGCGCTCGCCCTCGAACACGGCAGAGGCATAGTGCATGGCATGGGTCAGAATATGCACGTTGGCATCGCGCCAATCGACCAACTGACCATTGATCCAGATCTTGCCGTCCAGATCCGCGTAAGACCCCGCCATGGCCATATCCTCCCATTCATTACCCGAAAGTGGCCGTTTCGGACATAATATTGCGCCAAATCTGGATGTGGCTAACAATCGACCCTTGGAATGTCAACAACGCTGACGTAGTTTCCTTCCATGGAAGATCACAGCGACACCCTCCTGTTCCTGACGGACGAACAGTTGCGCCGCGCGATCGAAGCCATGTTCTTCGCCTATCGCGGCTTCACCGCCGATCCCGATCGCATCCTGGCGACCCGCGGATACGGCCGGGCCCATCACCGGGCGATCCATTTCATCCATCGCAGCCCGGGAACCACGGTGAACAACCTGCTGGCGATCCTGGGCGTCACCAAACAATCGCTGAACCGCGTGCTGCGGACGCTGATCGAGGACGGTCTGGTCCAGTCACGGGTGGGCACCCAGGACCGGCGCGAACGGCATCTGACGCTGACCGAAGACGGCGAAGCCCTGGAGGCAGAGCTGTCCACCGCCCAACGCGCGCGGATGCGCGCCGCCTTTCGCGAAGCGGGTCCCGGCGCGGTGGCTGGATTTCGAACCGTGCTCGAACATATGATGGATCCCGAACAGCGGCGGCACTTCGCTGCGGTGAGGGATGGAGATAGATGAGCGACGAGGTGCCCAACCACCAGGCCCATGTCCTGCTGGTTGACGATGACGAACGGATCCGGACGCTTCTGCAGAAGTTCCTAGTGCGCAATGGTTATCTGACGACGGCGGGCCGCGATGCGGAGCACGCGCGACGGCTGCTAGCAGGCCTGGATTTCGACATCGCGATCCTGGACGTGATGATGCCCGGGGATGATGGGATCACGCTGTGCGCGGAAATCCGGGAGACGCGGGACATGCCGATCCTGCTGCTGACGGCCAAGGGGGAAACCGGGGATCGCATCTCGGGGCTGGAAGCCGGGGCGGATGACTACCTGTCCAAGCCATTCGAACCAAAGGAATTATTGCTGCGCATGAAAGCCATTCTGCGGCGCGCACCGCAGGGGCCGGGGGCGTTGCCGAAGATGCTGCAACTGGGGCCGATCCGGTACGATCTGGAACGCGGCGAGATGTTCCAGGGGCAGCAACAGGTGCGGCTGACGGCGACCGAGACGTCCTTGATGCGCATCTTCGCCGCGACACCCCATGAACCCGTGAGCCGCACGACGCTTGTGGAAAAGCTGGGCCGGGATGGCGAGCTATCGGGCGAACGGGCGGTGGACGTGCAGATCACTCGGCTGCGCCGGAAGCTGGAACCCGATCCGAAACAGCCCCGCTATCTGCAGACGGTGCGGGGCGAAGGATACATGCTCGCCCCCGACTGAATGTACTCCTTGGGTGGAGGGCACCCGCCGTACACCCCCTGTACACCCCCCGTGCGAACGCGCGTTCGCACGGTTTTGGTGACGAAGCCTTAGGCGTTCCGAGCCCGCCGCGCCTATCGGATACGGATCAGGAGCGTTGAGGGGACAGGACAACCGGGGCATGAAGGCGTCATGACACTGCTGATCACCCACGATGACGCGCTGAACCATGTGACGCCGCCCGGCCATCCCGAACGGGTGGACCGGCTGCGCGCGATCCACGCCGCCTTGGCCGAGACCGATCTGGACCGCGAGGCGGCGATTGAGGCGAGCGACGCGCAGATCGCGCTCTGCCATCCGCAAAGCTACATCGACGCCCTGACTGAGGCCGCACCCAGCGACGGGTTCGTGCAACTCGATGCCGATACGCATATGTCACCGGGTACCCTGCGCGCCGCGAAGCTGGCCGTGGGCGGCGCGATCCGGGCGGTGGATGCGGTGATCGCGGGTGACGTGCCCAATGCCTTCGTCGCCATGCGCCCGCCGGGGCACCATGCCGAAACGGCGCGGCCCATGG
>JBCDCS010000018.1:0-19996 GCA_039181205.1 Pseudomonadota bacterium | reverse complement strand
TTCGGTGCGGCCGTAATTGTAGATCAGGGTGTTCCAGTCCTGATGAAATCCTTCCTTGGGATCGGCGTGCTCATAGAGCGACGTGCCGTCGAACAAGCCGAGACCATGCGGGTCGGTCGGAAAGTGTCCGGGCACCCAATCAAGAATGACGCCCAATCCTGCCTTGTGGGCGGCGTTGACTAGATCACGGAATTCGTGGGGCGGTCCATACCGGATGGTCGGTGCGAAAAGGCCGACCGGCTGGTATCCCCATGAGCCGTCGAAGGGAAATTCGTTCACCGGCATCAATTCGAGATGGGTGAATCCTAGGTCTGTGGCGTAGGCGACCAACTCTTCGGCCGCCTCCACGTAAGAGATTGGACGCCCGCCATCTTTTCGTCGCCACGAACCCAGATGAACCTCATAGATCGAGATCGGTGCCGTTCGATCCTGCTTGGTGCCGCGGGTCTCCATCCACGGATCGTCGCCCCAGCCGTAACCGCGAATGTTCCGGACCACTGAGGCGTTCGCCGGCGGGTGCTCGGACCCGAACCCAACCGGGTCCGCTTTCAATGGTTGAAGCGCCCCATCTTGGCCGAGGATCTCATACTTGTAGCTTTCGCCTTCGCCAATGCCCGGAAGAAAGATCTCCCAGAGTCCGCTCGCGCCGCGGCGTCGCATCGGGTGTCGTCGGCCATCCCAGTTGTTGAAGGCTCCGACAACGGAGACGCGGCGCGCATTGGGGGCCCAGACGGCGAAATGCGTGCCGTCGACGCCCTGATGCCGCATCAGATGCGCGCCGAGCACTCCCCAGAGGCGAAGGTGGGTGCCTTCACCCAGAAGGTATTCGTCCAACTCTCCCAGCACCGGTGCGAAGCGGTAAGGGTCCTCGAACGTCCATGTCTGTCCATCTGCGCCCGTCGCACGAAGCTTGTACGGCGCAATCGACTGGATCGGACCCGAGAACGCGCCGTCTTGCCCGACCAAAGCGGGCAAGTGCTGTTCTTCCTCGGCATCGCCAATCAGCGCCATCATCCCCTGCGCCTCGGGCAGGTAGACAGATAGGGTCGGCGTCCCATTGATCTCATGCGGGCCAAGGATCGAGAACGGATCGTCATGCTGACCGCTCGCGAGACGTGCGAAACCATTCAGCACGTCGGTGGCAGGGTGATCAGATCTCTTCGGCATGACGTGACCCAGCTTAGGAACCCATGTTGCTAGTTCAACCGACATGCCGAGACAACCTCACCGATTGAACCGAGCGACCTTACCTCGACCGATGCGGTGGCTAAGGCGTTTGACTTTATACATGCGGAGATTGCGTAGGCGACCGCTGGGGTGTCGGCCTTGTGAAGCAAGTGCCACGAGAAGAACTCCTGTCCGCGAACCCCGCCTCAAATGAACCTAGCGCAACCGCGCAAACCAATCGGTAGGTTCCGATTGTCTATGGCTGATCGGCACGGGCCAAAGCGGTGCCATGAAGATATCGTCAGCCCAAACGGACTCTAGGAACTTCACATGTACAATTGCGAGGGTGACCTAAGGGCCGTTGCGAGTTAGAGTGTCTCAGCTGAACTATCGGCAGATCGAGGTTGTTTCGGTTCGGACTCAAGCGTCGGGATGCCGGTAATCAACCGCGCTCCTTTGCTGTAGGTGATGTAGGACCAAAACCAGCTTAGCGCGACGAATAGGGGACGTCGGACGCCGATCAGAAAGGCGATGTGGGCGATCCCCCAGACCCACCACGCGAAAAACCCAGAAAACCGAAGCCGCCCGAAATCGATGATCGCCGAATTGCGTCCGATGGTCGCCAGATTTCCGTAATGGCGATAGCGGAACGGAGTGTCCGACGCGTGTCCATCTAGCTCGCGCGCGATCCGACGCCCGACGAAGCGGCCCATCTGTTTTGCCGCGGGCGCAATGCCGGGCACGTTTGCGCCGTCGCGCCAGGGGACGGACGCTGCGTCGCCAATCACGAAGACCTCGGGATGGCCGGGCACCGATAGGTCCGCATCGACCTGTACACGGCCGCCGCGATCCGTCTCAACGCCAAGCCAGTTCCCGACCCCGCGGACCTTCACGCCAGCGCCCCAAACGACCGTGGCCGAAGGGACGAAACCATCGGAAGTCGTGACGCCATCTGCGCCGATATCTTGAACGAGGGTGCTGACCCGCACCTCCACGCCGAGGGCTTCGAGGGATTGCCGCGCCTTGTCCGACAGGTCGTCTGGGAACGATGAGAGCACACGATCTCCGCCCTCCAAAAGGATCACACGCGCATCGGCCGGGCGGATCCGGCGAAAGTCCTGAACGAGTGTGTAGCGGGCGAGTTCGCTGATCGCGCCGGCCATTTCGACGCCCGTCGGTCCGCCGCCAACGATCACGAAGGTCAGCTGCCGTATCCGTTCTGCCTCATCACTGGCCAATTCCGCCCGTTCGAATGCCAAAAGCACGCGCCTGCGGATATCGGTAGCGTCGACGATGCGCTTGAGGCCCGGCGCGTGTTCGGCCCAATGGTCGTTGCCGAAATGGTCGATCTGAGCGCCGGTGGCGATTATGAGGTAATCATAGGGAATTATGCGATCGGTGCAGATCGCCTGTTTCGCCGAAAGGTCGATATCCCGAACTTCGGATAACGTGACGGATATATTTGGCTGTCCCGAGAAAACGCCGCGGATCGGCCAGGCGATATCAGCGGGCGAAAGATCCGCCGTGGCCACCTGGTAGAGCAGCGGCTGGAATAGATGGTAATTTCGACGGTCGATCAACTCGACGTCGACCGGTTTGCTCCGTAGGGCCCAAGCCGTCGCAAGACCGCCGAAACCAGCGCCCAAGATGGCAACCCGCGGGCGCCGGGGCGACGCCCCGGCATCCGCGTCCGACGCGCCTTCATTCACCGGTGCGTCGTGATCCGTCCGAACGTGCTCTTGGTGCCCCAGATCCCGCGGCGAAGGCACTCCAGTTGCACGATCTGGCTGTGATCCACGAACAGGTTCACGTCGATCCCGTAATTCTTGATGTACCAAGAGAAGACCTCCGGATCGGCCGCCTCGAACATGACGTTTTCCATGCCGACCTGCTTCATGATCTTGGCAGCTACGTCCGTTCGCCAGGGGTCGGCGTTCTCTGTAATCCCCTCGGATTCAATCATTATGATCGACGCCCCGGCATTCAAGCAATCGTTCGCCGTATCGATCAGGATTTGAGGATCCCGCGTGCCCTCTGCCTCCAGCTCGGCCTGGGAGGTATCGCCGCCCGCGCCGAATTGTATGCCGATTTCCGGCTTTGGCTTCAGGCCAGCGGTTTTGACCTTTTCGATCAGGCGTTGCAGGTCGGGGACGGGGAGTTGGATAAAGCCTGTCGAGAGTTCGATCATGTCGAATTCGAGCCGCTTGCATTCCTCGATATAGGCGTCGATTTGCGTGGGCGCGCGCGCCAACACGTTCTCGATCCAGCCGCCGGTCGAGACATAAACGCCATGATCATGACAGACGCGGTTCAACTTCTTCACGAACTCCGCGGGCATGAGACTGAATGAGCCCCCGGCATATTTGTAGCCGTCGACATGCTCGCCCATGCCTTCCAGCAACTCCCGCGTGTAGGTGGGTGGGGTCATGGCATAGTAGGGCCCACGGATTTCAGTGATGGATTTGGTGCGCGGCTTCGGGTCGCGCTCATTCATCGGAACGTATGGGAAGGATCGGGCCTTCCAGACATCCGATTGCTGACGTTCGGTATTTGGATTGATGTCGAGCATGGTGTGTCCTTTCGCGAGAGAGGGGCCCGACCCGAGGCCGAGCGCCCGAGGAGTCAGGCGTTGAGATTTCCGAGGATTGCGGCCAGTTCGCGGGCGCTCAGTTCTTCGAGATTTTTGACGGCATCCACGATCGCTTTTCGCGTCCGTTCGGAGGTGAGTGGCTCGGTCAGCCCTGTGAACTTGGCCTCCACCGTTTGCCAGGACATGGGCCGCGTGTTGAAGCCCTCGTAATCGGTCTTGGTGATCTGGTGGACGCTGCCGTCTTTCAGCGTGATCTTGACGTCAGTACACACTTCGTCCGGGAACCGGTCTGTGTATTCCTGCTTCGGCCGTACAGTGAAGCGTTTTAGAAGGCTCTGGATATCGTCGCGCGTGACCCTGTCGCCCTCGTATTGGGCGGGTAGGACGTTGCCATCGATGAGTGCGACGCCGACCATATATTGCAGGCTATGGTCGGCCTCTTCCTTGGTTCGGATGATCGTCTTGTCGCCCTCTTCTCCGCCACCGATAATGTGAAAGGCCACGTCGAAGATATCGATCCCGATATGTTCGATCTGATCCCAGGTGAAGCCTTTTTCGGCCTGAAGTTCCAACGCACCTTCGATCGAGGATTGGCTGTGGATTTCGGCGTTGTACTTCTTGATGATCGACTTGCGGACGTTCTCCAGGTCTTCCCGATCCCAATCGATGGAGAAGTCCCCGGCAATAGTCTCTTTGAAGCCTTTGTTGCCTTCGAAGACCTCCTCCGGCCCTGTAATTCCGCGCATAGCCAAGAAGGCCGCGTGACAGCCGACGAACCCAGCTTGCGGATAGGCCAGACCCTTCCAATGGCTCAATGCGCCGGTCCGCGTGACCCGGAGAGCATTGTTGCATGTGCCCGAGATGGCGATGGCCATGGCCGTCTTTTCTTCGTCGAGCCCGAGGGCGCGCGCCACACCAGCCGCGCTCGCGTAGGCGCCTTGCACGGTATGGTCGAACCCCTTGGCGCGCACTGGCGCCTCATCGCACAATCGACCTTGAACCTGGTAGGCGACCGCCATGGCACTCAGAAGTTCATCACCTGATGCGTTGCGATATTCTGCGCCTGCCAATACAGCACCGAAGTTATCCGACTGGTGACAGGTCTCCCCCTTCGCCAGGTAGCTATCCATGAAGTCGAGATACCGACTGAGCGCGCCGTTGTAGAATGCAACGCGATCCGGCGCCGACTTGCCGCCGCCGATGAAGGTGCAATGCGGTGTGCCGCCGAAGTCTTCCTGATGCGCCCGGATCATATTAATCGGCTCGCCATCGAGAGCGCCGATGGCAACGCCGATCGTGTCGAGAATACGCTTCTTCAGCTCCTCCCGAGCCTCCTGGCTCATGGTTGAATGATTGGCCTTTGCAACGAAACGACCGAGTTGCCGGACGGTCGTGTCCTGCCGCAGGTCAGGGCTATGATGAGTCATGAAACCTCTCAGTGCGCGCCTGGTGGGGCGCGCGGTGCTGACTTTGATGGGTGAGGTTGGGCAGCTCTTCGCATGCCCTGACTAGGTCGGACCCCGAGCGGGGCGCCTTGCATGTTCTAGTCAGTGACACAGCGGGATAAGCTACGTCAATTGGCTACCACGTCACTCTGCGGGCGCTCGCGCACTTGTGCATGGAATGGACTTGCCCCATCTTCAGCGCGGAAACCGGCAGCGATCTGGCTACCCTACCGTTCACGTATGGGAGCAAGATATGATGGCGCCAGACCACATCGAACCTGTCGGCTTTTCGGACCTAACCGATGACGAGGCATTGGTGATTGCCCTGTTTCGGAATTGGCGCGGGATCGGACCGACGCAGGCGATTGCCGAACACACGATTGCCCGCCATTTCTTTCGAGCCCAGTTTCACGAGGTTCTCGGCGTACTCTTCTCGGTCTTCCAGTTCTTTGGATACGGTAACGGCCGGCAAATAGCGGACTTTGACCTGCTGTCGGAAGAAGAAGAGCGCCTACTTGATCTGCTCTCCGATTCCAGATCCGGCCTTCTTCGGGAACCCGAAGCGATCGTGGCATGCCGCGTTGCACTCAAAGCGATCGCCATGTCACTGCGGCCGGTTTCTTCGATCACGCGATCCGGCCGTGATCGCCTGCTCGACAGAATTGATCAGACGGGTCGGATTTGGGCGAATGGCCTTGCCGCCAAGCGTTGACAGTCGAGCGGCGGGTGTAGGCGCTGCGGAGGTCTTCAAAGGAGGCGAACATGTGCCCAATCGCACCGCATCGTGCGGCCGTCCCTCTATCGAGTAAACCGTGGAGCAATCCGCCGGGGTGACGCGCGCGTCGGCGCTTCTTACCCTCTGGGCAGCTGCCTGACGGAAAGATCATGCAACAGGACCAATCCTCATTGAATTCTGCTTGCGCGAATCCTGGATCTAGACCATAAACCGACCGGACGGTCAGTTATTCTGGAGAGGGAGCCATGGACGCCTTGATATGCGATGGCGTTCGGACGCCGATCGGGCGCTATGGCGGTGCTCTGTCGTCCATTCGCGCCGACGACCTGGCGGCCATCCCGATTGCGGAGCTGACCGCGCGCAATCCGCAGGTCGATTGGGCCCAACTCGACGAGGTGATCCTGGGCGCGGCCAACCAGGCGGGCGAGGACAATCGCAACGTAGCGCGCATGGCGAGCCTTTTGGCCGGGTTACCTGTCGAGGTGCCGGGCACCACGGTCAACCGCCTTTGCGCCAGTGCCATGGACGCCGTGGGCTTCGCCGCGCGGGGCATCAAGGCCGGCGATTATGCGCTGACCATCGCTGGCGGCGTGGAAAGCATGAGCCGTGCGCCTTTCGTAATGCCCAAAGCCGACAAGGCGTTCAGCCGTGGCGCGGCGGTCTACGACACGACGATCGGATGGCGGTTCGTCAATCCGAAGATCGAGGCGGCCCATGGCGTCGACTCTATGCCGGAGACGGCTGACAACGTCGCTCAGGATTACCAGGTGTCCCGGGCCGATCAGGACGCCTTTGCCCATCGCAGTCAGCAACGCTGGAAGGCGGCACAGACCGCCGGTCACTTCGCGGAGGAAATCGTCCCGGTCTCGGTGCCGCAGCGCAAAGGCGAGCCGGTCATCGTCGACACCGACGAGCCTCCGCGGCCAGATATTTCTTTGGACAAGCTAGGTCAGCTTAAGGGCGTCAACGGGCCCGACCTGTCGGTGACGGCGGGCAATGCCTCGGGTGTCAATGACGGCGCGGCGGCGCTGCTCATCGCTTCCGAAGCGGCGGCGAAAGAGCACAAACTAACACCGATGGCCCGGGTCGTGGCCATGGCCTCGGCCGGCGTGCCGCCCCGGATCATGGGGATCGGCCCGGTCGCGGCCACGCGCAAACTGATGGCGCGGACCGGGCTCAGCGTCGATCAGATGGATGTGATCGAACTGAATGAGGCCTTCGCGTCGCAGGGCCTGGCCACGCTGCGCGAATTGGGCGTCGCCGATGATGATCCGCGGGTGAATCCCAATGGCGGCGCCATCGCCATCGGCCACCCGCTGGGCATGTCCGGCGCTCGCCTGGTGCTGACGGCCGCGCTGGAATTGAAGCGCCGGGCCGCGCGCTATGCACTCTGCACCATGTGCGTTGGCGTGGGGCAGGGCACGGCAATACTTTTGGAGCGGGTGTGATGGCTTCCGGGTGTCCGCCACGAGGATGTCATTCTGCCGCGTGTAATCGTGGTCGGCAGACCCGATGAGAATACTTAGATAGAATAGATAAGTTGGTATCTGCGGACCAAAGGCCGGGCAGAGGAAACGGGTGAGGAGGGATAGGCGATGTACGCACAGATGATCAAATCCGAAGCCTCAGGCGAGGATCCGACGAAGCTCGCCGCGTTCCAGGCCAGGATCGATGCCGGCGAGAAGATCGAGCCCAAGGACTGGATGCCCCAGGGCTATCGCAAAACCCTGATCCGCCAGATCGGCCAGCATGCCCATTCCGAGATCGTCGGGCAGTTGCCCGAGGGCAATTGGATTACCCGGGCGCCCACTCTGGAGCGCAAGGCCATCCTCTTGGCCAAGGTCCAGGATGAGGCGGGGCACGGCCTTTATCTTTACTGCGCGGCCGAGACCTTGGGCGTCAGCCGCGACGAGCTGACCGAGATGTTGTTGGACGGGCGGATGAAGTATTCGTCGATCTTCAACTATCCGACGCTGAGCTGGGCCGATATGGGCGCGGTGGGCTGGCTGGTGGATGGCGCCGCCATCATGAACCAGGTGCCGCTGCAGCGGACGTCTTATGGGCCCTATTCGCGGGCTATGATCCGAATCTGCAAGGAAGAATCGTTCCACCAGCGCCAAGGCTACGACATAATGATGAAGATGGCCGCGGGCACGCGGGCGCAGAAGAAGATGGCGCAGGATGCGCTGAACCGCTTCTGGTTCCCGTCGCTGATGATGTTCGGGCCGTCGGACAAGGATTCGGTCCATTCGGCGCAATCCATGGCCTGGAAGATCAAGATGAACACCAATGACGAGCTGCGTCAGAAGTTCGTCGACCAGACCGTGCCGCAGGCCGAATATCTGGGCTTGACCGTCCCCGATCCGGATCTGACCTGGAACGAGGCGCGCGGCCATTACGATTTCACCGAACCCGATTGGTCCGAGTTCTTTGATGTCATCCAAGGTAATGGTCCCTGCAACGTTGAGCGGCTCGCGGCCCGCAACAAGGCCTGGGATGACGGCGCCTGGGTGCGCGACGGCATGTTGGCCCACGCCGAGAAGAAGCGCGCCGCCAAGCTGGCAGCGGAGTAAGGCGCGCGCGATGTCCGCCCCCTCCACGCTTCTTCGCGGTTTGCTGCTGATCTGCGTCGCCTTCTTCGTCTGCATGGGATTGGCGCATTTCTTCGGGCTGAAATGGCCAATCCTGTTCGTCTCTTGGGACACGCCAGTCTACGCCTATCAGGACAAGACCATCGCTGCGTTCGGGGCGCTGGTAATCGTCTTGAAGATCCTACGGTCGCACGAACGCGCGGCATAACCATTCAGAAGGGGAGGAGAGCCATGAGTTCCGTTAGCAACGACTACCCCGAGGCGACCAAGCCATCGAAGGCCCAGATCCGTAAGGAATGGCCCCTGTGGGAAGTGTTCATCCGGGGCCAGCACGGCCTGGCCCATCGCCATGTGGGCAGCCTGCACGCGCCGGATGAGGAGATGGCGATCAAGAATGCCCGCGACGTCTACACGCGCCGCAATGAGGGTGTATCGATCTGGGTGGTGCAGGCCCGACATATTGCGGCCTCGTCGCCTTCGGAGAAAGGCCCGCTCTATGAGCCGTCCGAATCCAAGGTCTATCGCCACCCGACCTTCTTCGACATTCCCGACGATGTGGGGGCCATGTGATGGCCGACGCGGCGCGCTTCGAATTTCTCTGCCGGATGGGCGATAACACGCTCGTCCTGGGCCATCGGATCAGCGAGTGGTGCGGCCACGCCCCGATGCTGGAGGAAGACATCGCGCTGGCCAATACCGCGCTGGACCTGATCGGGCAGACGCAGATGTGGCTCGGCTATGCCGGAGAGGTCGAGGGCGCCGGGAGAAGCGCCGACGACCTGGCCATGCTGCGCGACGCGTGGGATTTTCGGAACCTGCTGTTGGTGGAGCGGCCGAATGACGATTTCGGCCATACGATCCTACGGCAATTTCTGTTCGATCACTTCCATCTGATCCAATTGAGACACCTGACCGAGAGCAGTGACGCGCGGGTGGCCGAGATCGCCGCGAAGGCGGTCAAGGAGGTTGCCTATCACGCCGACCGGTCAAGCGACACGGTGATCGCGCTGGGCGACGGCTCGGCCGAGAGCCATCGGCGGATGCAGGCCGCGCTCGTGGCGCTGTGGCCCTATGTGGGCGAGCTGTTCACAGCCGACCACGTTGACGCCGCCATGGTCGAAGCTGGGGTTGCACCCAACCCGGCGTCGCTGCGGGACGCCTACGATGCGGCGGTCCTGCCGGCGCTGGCGCAGGCCACGCTGAAACTGCCCGAGGACACGTTCGCCCATACGGGCGGTAAGACGGGCTTCCGGCATTCCGAGCACCTAGGCCATATGCTGACCCAGATGCAGTGGCTCCAGCGTGCCTATCCGGGGGGGACCTGGTAGTGGCCCGGCCGGTCCCTGCGCCGGTTCCCGGCAGCTTGGCGGATGTGATCCGCCCAAGGCGTGGGCCCAAGCCCGTGCCCAGGACCGAGGCGGATATCTGGGACCTGCTCGCAGATGTCCCGGATCCAGAGATACCGGTTATCTCGGTCACCGATCTGGGCATCGTGCGGTCGGTCCGGCTGGATGGCCGTCAGGTCCGCGTCGCGATCACGCCGACCTATTCGGGCTGCCCGGCGACATCGGTCATCGGCATCGCCATCGAAGCCGCGTTGCGCGGTGCCGGGCTTGAACCGGTCATCGACACGCAGATCGACCCGCCCTGGACCACCGATTGGCTCACCGACGAGGCCAGAGAGAAGCTGCGCGCCTATGGCATTGCCCCGCCTTCGGCCAAAGGTCCCAAGGCCTGCCCCCGCTGCGGCAGCCCCGACCTGAGTCGCGTCAGCCAGCACGGCTCCACCCCGTGCAAGGCACAATGGCGGTGCCAAAGCTGCCTGGAGCCGTTCGACTATTTTAAGTGCATCTGAGGAAGGCGGTCATGCCTCGGTTCCAAGAACTCAAAGTCACCGACGTCGAGAAGACGATCCGCGACGCGGTGGTGGTGACACTGCAGCCCGCCGATGGCAGCCCGGTCGCCTTCACCCAAGGGCAATATCTGACGTTCCGACGGAATTTCGAGGGCACTGAAGTGCGCCGCTCCTATTCGATTTGCGCGGGTCGCGGCGACGGCGTGCTGCAGGTTGGCATCAAGAAGGTGGAGGGCGGTGCGTTCTCCTCCTGGGCCAATGACGAGTTGAAGCCGGGTATGGTACTGGAAGCCATGGAGCCCATGGGCTCGTTCCATACACCGATCGAGCCGGAACGCGCCAAGAGCTATCTGGGCTTTGCCGGCGGCTCCGGGATCACGCCGGTCCTGTCGATCTTGAAGACGGTGTTGGCGGAGGAGCCGCAATCGGATTTCACGCTGGTCTATGCCAATCGCGGTGTGAACACGATCATGTTCCGCGAGGAGCTGGAGGCGCTGAAGAACCTGCATATGGGGCGGTTCAATATCATCCATGTGCTCGAATCCGACGCCCAGGATATCGAGCTGTTCCAGGGCCGGGTGGACGCGGAGAAATGCGCCGCGCTGTTCGAGCATTGGATCCCGGTGGACAGCGTCGATACGGCCTTCATCTGCGGGCCGGAACCGATGATGTTGGCCATCGCGGGCGCCTTGAAGGATCACGGTCTGACGGAAGATCAGATCAAGTTCGAGCTTTTCGCCTCGGCCCAGCCCGGGCGTCTCAAGCGCAAGGCCGAGGAGACCGGCGCCGCGACCACGGACAGCAAAGTCAGCGCCACGGTGACGTTGGATGGCGGCTCCCGCAGTTTTGAGATGGATCGCGATCTGTCGATCTTGGATGCGGCGTTGCAAAACGCGCTCGACGCCCCCTACGCCTGCAAGGCAGGTGTCTGTTCCACATGCAAATGCCGGGTGTTGGAGGGCGAGGTCGAGATGGTCGCCAACCACGCACTAGAAGACTACGAGGTGACGCGGGGCTACGTGCTATCCTGCCAGTCCTATCCAGTGACGGAGCGCGTCGTCGTCGATTTCGATCAGTGAGGCCTGCCATGGCAGATGAGACCACGCTCAGCGATTACCTGGCCCAGGGCGGCAGACTGACGAACCCGACCAATGTGCCGGCCCGCTACCGCGCCGAATTGATGAAGATGATGTCGACCTTCGTGGATAGCGAATTGGCCGGGGCTGCGGGCTTTGCCGATTTGATCAATGCGGGTCCGGGCATCAAGGAACGCATCGCTGCCGCGAAGATCGTGTTGGAGAAGACCGACCATGCCGACCGCGTGCTGCGTCTGATGGGCGAGTTTGGGGCCAATACCGACCGCTATGCGGCCTCCCATCCCTGGACCGAGCGGGTGGAGCGCGATGCGGCCCCGGGCGCGGATCGCGATAGCCATGACATGCGGCTTTCGGTGATGAGCTATCCGCTGGACGGCTGGGTCGATGCGGTGACGATGAATTTCGTCACCGGTCATGCCGTTCTGGTGCAATTGCAGGATATGGCGCGGGTGTCATATCAGCCCTTCGCCGAGGCGATCAAAGTGATCCTGCCGCGGGAGACCCGGCATGTGGAACTGGCGGAGGAAGGCTTGGCGCGGCTCGTCGCGGCGGGGTCCGCGCGCGAGATCGCCGCTAGCTTGGCCTATTGGCGCCCCCGGGCCGCGGCGGTTTTTGGCGATCCGTCCAAGGCGCGGCTGGCCCAGCTCAAATCCTGGGGCCTGCGCCATTGCTCCGCCGCCGAGATGCGCACGGCTTGGGAGCAGCGCCTCGCAGCCGGGATAGAGCGGATCGGTCTGACCGCAACCCCGTGAGTCGGCGGTTCGTTCGCTGCGCCGGCACTGGCGCACACCGTTCGGAATAACGTCGGACGTGGCGGGGCCGGGGCGTCAGCCCCTATTGTCGATCACCCGCTTGGCCTTGCCCTGGCTCCGTTCCACGCCGCCGGGATTGTGAACCTGGACCTCGGTGGAGACGCCGATCAAATCCTTGATCCGTTTGGTTAGCATACGCGCTGCCGCATCCTTGGAGGCCTCGTCGGCCGCATTTGGCTCCGCCTCCACGAAGACGCGCATCGCGTCAATCCGCCCGGATTTGTAGAGTTCGATCTGGAAGTGCGGCGCGAGACCGCCGGTGACCATTACCTGTTCCTCGACCTGGGTGGGAAAGACGTTGACGCCGCGCAGGATGATCATGTCATCGGACCGACCAGTGATCTTCTCCATCCGCCGCATGCTCCGCGCAGTGCCGGGCAGGAGCCGCGTCAGATCTCGCGTCCGGTAGCGGATCATCGGCATGCCTTCCTTCGTGAGCGTGGTGAAGACCAACTCGCCTTCTTCGCCATCGGGTTTCACCTCGCCAGTCTCGGGATCGATGATCTCGGGGTAGAAATGATCCTCCCAGATATGCAGCCCGTCCTTGGTTTCGACGCATTCATTGGCGACGCCGGGCCCGATGATCTCGGATAGGCCGTAGATATCGACGGCGTGCATGTCGAGAGCGGCCTCCACTTCGGCGCGCATGGCGTTGGTCCAGGGCTCGGCGCCGAAGACGCCCACTTCCAGCGAGCTTTGCCGCGGGTCAAGGCCGGCTTTGTGGAACGCCTCCAGGATGTTGAGCATGTAGGACGGCGTCACCATGATGCCCTTGGGCTGGAAATCATTGATCAGGCCAACCTGCTTTTCCGTCTGTCCACCGCCCATGGGCACCACCGTCGCGCCGAGCCTTTCGATCCCGTAGTGGGCGCCCAGCCCGCCGGTGAAGAGCCCGTAGCCATAGGCGTTGTGAACTATATCGCCGGCGCGCAGGCCGGCGGCACGCAGCGACCGCGCCAGCACATCGGCCCAAACCTCGATATCGCCCTTGGTATAGCCCACCACAGTGGCCTTCCCCGTCGTCCCCGACGAGGCGTGGACGCGGAGGATCCGCTCCTTCGGGACGGCGAAAAGACCGAAGGGATAATTGTCCCGCAGGTCGCTTTTGTGGGTGAAGGGAAACTTGGCTAGGTCGGCCAAGCTCTTGAGGTCGTCCGGATGCACGCCGGCCTCGTCGAAGCGGGCCCGGTACATCGGCACGTTGTGATAGGCGTGGCGCAGCGACCATTGCATCCGCTCCAGTTGCAGCGCCTCGATCTCGTCGCGTGAGGCGGTCTCGATGGGATCAAGATCGCCGTCCTTGGGGCTGAGATCCTTCACAAATTATCCTCCCGGGCTTCGTCGAAGATCTGTCCTTTGATAGCCCGCGAGAGGCCGCGAAACTCGGCGATGCGGGTACCGTCCTGGCGGGTCACGGTGACGTCGTAGATGCCGCTGCGGCCGTTGAGCGCTGTCTCGCGGGCATGGGCGGTGAGCGTGTCGCCCTGCATGGCGGGCGCCAGATAGGTGATCGTATTCTGCTGCGCGACGGTGCGCTGGTTGCGGCTGTTGCAGGCAAAGGCGAAGGCGCTGTCGGCCAGGGCGAAGGTGATCCCACCATGGCACATGCCGTGGCCGTTGCAATGGTATGGCGCCACATCGAGGCGGAGCGTCGCCGTGCCTTCGGCCACGTGTTCCAGCGACATACCGAGCCATGTTGAGGCGACATCGCTCGACCACATCGCATCGGCCGCCTGTCGGGCACGGTCGTTTGCATCCATGCTCATCGGCCCGTGAAATTGGCGGCACGCTTTTGGAGGAAGGCCGAGACGCCCTCGGCGTAATCGGCGCTCTCGCCGCATCGTTTCATATACTCGGCCTCCAGGTCCAGATGGTCCGACAGCGTGTCGGTCGCCGCCGTATGGATCGCTTCCTTGGTCAGGGCAAAGCCCAGTGTCGGGCCCGCCGCGAAGCCAGCGGCGAGGGCGCGCGCCTCGTACATCAGATCGGCATCGGGCACGCATTTCCAGATCAGGCCCCAGGTCTCCGCCTGTTGGGCGCCGAGCGGCATGGCGGTCAAGGCCAGGCCCTTGGCCCGTGCCTCACCCAGGAGGCGGGGCAGGTGCCAGGAGCCGCCGGTATCGGGAATGAGCCCGACTTTGGCGAAGGATTGGATGAAACTTGCGCTTTCCGCTGCCAGCACCATGTCGCAGGCCAGCGCCAGATTGGCGCCGGCCCCGGCGGCCACGCCGTTGACGGCGCAGACAACCGGACAGGGCAGGGCGCGGATCTGGCGCACAAGCGGGGCGTAAAATTCACGGACCGTGCAGCCCAGATCGGGCGGGCCGTTCATCTTCGCGGGATCGCGATCGCCCAGATCCTGGCCGGCGCAGAAGCCGCGGCCGGCCCCGGTCAGCAAGACGGCGCGCGCGCCGCTCTGTTCCGCCTCGGTCAAGGCCGCGCGCAGGGCACTATGCATCTCGTTGTTGAAGCTGTTGAGCCGGTCTGGCCGGTTGAGCGTGATCTCGACCACATGCCCGCGCCGATCCACCGCCAGCGTATCCGACATCGTACTTGCCCCCCAATCCTCAAAATCGACGCTTGCATAAACCGACCGGTTGGTCAATCTTTCAGGCGGAGGCTTAGGGGACTTTGCATGGCCATTGTCGAGGTCACGTCAGAGGGGCGCCTGGCATGGGTGCGGATCGATCACCCGCCGGTCAATGCGACGTCGACCGCCGTTCGGCAAGCCTTGCTGGATGCGGTGGGCCGCTTGGCCGGGCATGATCTCGCGATTCTATCCTGCGCCGGCCCCACATTCATTGCTGGCGGCGACATGTCCGAATTCGACCGCCCGCCCGAATTGCCGCATCTCCCCGACGTGGTCCAAGCCATCGAGGAAAGTTCAGTTCCCTTCCTGGCGCTGCTCCACGGCAATGTGCTGGGTGGCGGGCTGGAGATCGCCATGGCCTGTGCCTTTCGCATCGCGGCGGCGGGGACGCGGTTTGGCTTGCCGGAGGTGAATGTCGGCCTGATCCCGGGCGCGGGCGGCACCCAGCGGGCGCCGCGTCTTTTCGGCTGGGAGGCGAGCGTTGATATGGCTTGCTCCGGCAAGCTGCTCGACGCGGAGACGGCGTTGGAACTCGGGGCCATCGACGCCATCGCGGACGACCTGGAGGCGGCGGCGCGGGCCCATAGGTCGGAGCGTCCGCAGGCGGTGTCGCGCCGAGACGCGCCCGCGCTTGACCGCGATTGGCTGGAGGCGGCGCGCGGCCGTATCGTCGGCCACGCCAAGGGTGCCGGCGCGCCGCTTGCCAATCTGGAGGCGCTCGCCTGGGCCACTCGGCCCTTCGCCGAGAGCCAGCCCAAAGAGCGCGCCCGTCATTTGGAGATGCGTCAATCGGACGAGAGCGTTGCGCTGCGCCATATCTTCTTTGCGGAGAGGGCCGTGGCTAAGCCGGCCGCTTTGGGTGATGCCAGGCCTAGGCCGGTGGAGCGTGTCGCCATCGTCGGTGGCGGGCTGATGGGGGCGGGCATTGCTGGCGCCTGCTTGGCCGCCGGCCTCGACGTCGCGATCATCGAGCGCGACGCGGCTGCGGCCGACGCAGCGGAGGGTCGGGTGAGGGCCCTGATCGACGGCGCGCTGAAGCGCGGCAAGATCGACGCGGCCGGCTACGCCGCCCAATGCGCGGCGCTCACGACCCATGACAGCTATGGCGGGGCGGCCGGGGCGGATCTGGCCATCGAGGCCGTGTTTGAAGACGTAGCCGTCAAGCAGGCGGCCTTCTCGGAGCTGGCCCAGGTTCTGCCCCAGGAGGCCATCCTGGCGACCAACACCTCCTATTTGGACCCGCGGGATATCTTCGACGGCATTCCACATCCCGATCGCTGCATCGGTCTGCATTTCTTCTCGCCCGCCCATATCATGCGCCTTCTGGAGGTGATCCGCCTGCCCGAGACCGCGCCCGAGACCCTTGCCACCGGCTTCGCCTTGGCCAAACGTCTGAAGAAAGTCGCCGTCCTATCAGGCATCTGCGATGGCTTCATCGGCAACCGCATGCTGGCCGCGTATCGCCGCGCCGCCGAATATATGCTGGCCGATGGTGCGCTGCCGCAGGAGGTCGATCAGGCCATGCGCGCCTGGGGCATGGCCATGGGGCCGTTCGAGGCCCAGGACATGGCCGGGCTGCAGATCGCCGAGGCCAATCGCCGGCGCCAGGATGCGACCCGCGATCCGGCTGAGCGCTATGTGCCGATCTCGGATCGTCTCTGCGCCGCAGGCCGATACGGCCAGCGCACTGGCCGGGGCTGGTACCGCTATGTCGAGGGCAGCAAGACGCCCGCGCCGGACGCGGAGGTGACCGCCATGATTGAGGCCTATTCCGCCGAGGCCGGGATCACCCGCCGCCGGTTCGCGGCCGAAGACATCCAGACCCAGTTGCTCGCCATCCTGGCCAATGAGGGCGCTGGCATCGTCGAAGAGGGCATCGCCGAGAGCGATGCCGCTGTCGACGTCGTAAAAGTCCATGGCTATGGCTTCCCGCGCTGGCGGGGCGGCCCGCTCCATGCCGCGTCGCGGCTGGGCGATCCAGCGATCCGAGAAGCCTTGGATGCGCTGGAAGCCGCCAGCCCCGGCGCTTGGCACCGGGCCCAGAGATATACCTGACTTGCCGGGCGCCGCCCGCGCCCCTTCACCGAAAGGAACCGCCATGAGCCTGATCGACGTCCAGAGTCTCGCTGCCGGAACATGGGTCGATCCCGGCACCGGCGCCCGGCCGATCGAGAGCGCCGTTACCGGCGAAGTGATCGCCCGCGCCGGCAATGATGCGCTCGATGTCGAGGCGATGCTCGCCTATGCGCGCCAGAAAGGTGGCCCGGCTTTGCGCCGCATGACCTTCCATGACCGCGCCCGCATGGTGAAGGCGCTGGCCCAGCATCTCAACGGTTTCAAAGAGCAGTTCTACGATCTGTCCTATTCCACTGGGGCGACGTTGTCGGACCACAAAATCGATATCGATGGCGGGATCGGCACGCTTTTCGTCTTCGCCTCCAAGGGGCGGCGCGAGATGCCCGATGACACGATCTATCTAGATGGCAATGTCGAGATGCTGTCGCGCAAGGGCAGCTTCCTCGGTCACCATATTTGCACCTCGCTCAAGGGCGTGGCGGTGCATATCAACGCGTTCAACTTCCCCATCTGGGGCATGTTGGAGAAGCTGGCGCCGACGTTGCTGGCGGGGGTGCCGGCTATCGTGAAGCCGGCTACGGCGTCGTGCTACGTGACCGAGGCGGCGGTGCGGATCATGCATGAGAGCGGCCTTCTGCCCGACGGTGCGCTGCAATTGGTCACCGGCGGTCTGGGCGACATGCTTGATCGGCTGACATCACAGGATGTGGTCAGCTTCACCGGCTCGGCCGACACGGCCTATAAGCTCCGCTCGGCGCCGCATATCCTGCGCAATTCGATCCGCTTCGTGGCGGAGCAAGACAGTTTGAACGCCTCGATCCTTGGCCCCGATGCGGCGCCCGGGACGCCGGAATTCGATCTCTTCGTCAAAGAGGTCCAGCGCGAGATGACCACCAAGGCGGGTCAGAAATGCACCGCGATCCGCCGCATTTTGGTGCCCGAGGCGCGCACCGGCGATGTGATCGAGGCGCTTTCGGCCCGGCTTGCCAAGACCACGATCGGCGACCCCCGGGCCGAGGGCACGCGCATGGGGGCGCTCGTTTCCAACGGTCAGAAGCGCGATGTGCTGGCCAAGGCCGCGATCCTGGCCGAGGAGGCCGAGCGGGTCTTTGGCGACCCGGATGCGTTCGAGACCCTGGGCGCCGATGCCGAGAAGGGCGCGTTCCTGCCGCCGATGCTGTTCCATTGCGCCAATCCCGATGCCGCCCAACGGGTGCACGATACCGAGGCGTTCGGGCCGGTCTCCACGGTGATGGGCTATCGCGACCTGGGCCATGCGATCGAGCTGGTCAATCGCGGCGAGGGCTCGCTCGTGGCCTCGGTCATCACCCATGACGGTGCTGTGGCCCGCGAGATTGCGCTGGGGGCGGGGGCCTATCATGGGCGGCTTTACTTCAACGACCGCAACTCCATGGGGGAGGCGACCGGGCATGGCTCACCGCTGCCCCATATGGTCCATGGCGGGCCCGGCCGGGCCGGCGGCGGCGAGGAGATGGGCGGCGTGCGCGGCGTGATGCACTACATGCAGCGGACCGCGATCCAGGGCAGCCCGGACATCCTAACCGCCATATCCAATTCCTGGATCCCGGGGTCGGCCGAGACGGCAGGCCCGGTCCATCCGTTCCGGCGGAGCTTCCACGATCTGCAGATCGGTGAGACGCTCTATACGGCGGCGCGGGAAGTCACCCTGGACGACATCGCCCATTTCGCCGAGTTCACCGGCGATACATTCTACGCCCATATGGATGCAGACGCCGCCAAGCGGAACCCGTTCTTCCCCGACCGGGTGGCCCATGGCTATCTGCTGCTCAGCTTCGCGGCTGGGCTGTTCGTCGATCCCGATGAGGGCCCGGTTCTGGCCAATACCGGACTCGACAATCTGCGTTTCATGACCCCGGTGGTTGCAGGCGACAGCATTGCCGTGCGGCTGACCGTTAAGCGCAAGACGCCCCGCACGGAGGAGTATGGCGAAGTCCGCTGGCACGTCACGCTCACCAATCAGGATCAGGAGATGGTGGCGGAATACGAGCTCTTGACGATGAACGCCTATGAGGCGGCGCCGACTTAGCCCGCCTCGATCTCAGGGCGCGCGTAGGCCCGACTGGCGGCGGTCGGTTCCTCTGGGCCAGCAAACCGTCTACGATCTCGCGACAGCAGCGAGGAGCGGGCGGTTGAAGATCATCTTAGCCGGGGCCACGGGAACTATCGGGCAAGCAGTCGCGTCGGAGCTCATCGCCCAGGGCCATGACGTGGTCTGCCCGTTACGGCCCGGGTCCCAGATCAAGCAGCCTGCGGCCCGGGCCCTGACCTGTCAATTGACCGAGCCGGGCAGCCTGCGCCGCGCGCTCGGGGGGCAGCGTGTCGATGCGATTGTCTCCTGCATGGCGACCCGCAACGGGGCGCCAGCAGATGCTTGGGTCGTGGAGCATGAGGCACAGGTCAGTCTTTTGATGGAGGGCGCGGCGAGCGGGGCGCGGCACTTCGTTTTGCTCTCCGCGATCTGCGTGCAAAAACCGCGTCTCGCGTTCCAGCATGCGAAGCTGGCTTTTGAGGAGCGATTGATGGGGAGCGGGCTGGACTGGACCATCGTGCGGCCCACGGCCTTTTTCAAATCGCTCTCCGGGCAGGTGGCGCGGGTCCAGGCTGGGGAGCCGTTTCTGGTCTTCGGCGATGGCCAGCAGACCGCCTGCAAGCCGATCAGCGACCGGGACCTTGCCCGCTTCCTAGTGGGTGCGCTGACGGATCCAAAGGCGCGCAATGCGATCTTGCCGATTGGCGGCCCGGGGCCCGCGATCACGCCGCTCGACCAGGCGCATCGGCTCTTTGACATGCTGGACCAGCCGCCGCGCATCCGCCACGTGCCGCGTCTGTTCATGGATGTCTTGGCGGGGGCGCTCGGGCTGCTCCGCCCGATCAGTCCGGCTTTGGCCGCCAAGGCGGAATTTGCCCGGACGGGGCAATATTATGCGACTGAATCCATGTTGGTGTGGGATGCAAAACGGGGCCGCTACGACGCCGATGCGACGCCCGAATTCGG
>JBCDCS010000017.1:0-21495 GCA_039181205.1 Pseudomonadota bacterium | reverse complement strand
TCGGGCCAGATCACGCTGGATATGCCGGTCAAGGATCTCGGCGAAATCCGCGCTGCGTTCGAAGTCGAGGGCGGGCATGACCATTCGGGACACGGCGATGGTGGCCATGGCGGCCACGGCAACCACGGGAACTGATCGATGACGGGGCGGATGAAAACCATTCTGGGGGCGGTCGCAGTCGCGGCCTTAGCGCTGGGCGCCGGCCTGGCCCTGCGTCAGGTGGTGGACAGCCGCACCGTCGCCACCGTGGCTTCCGTCGAACTCGGTGCGCCATTCGAACTCATCACCCATAATGGCGACCCCATCACGGAAGAGGCCTTTACCGGACGTCCGACGCTCCTTTTCTTCGGGTTCACCCATTGCCCGGAAATCTGTCCGACCACGGTCTACGACATGGACACCTGGCTCGCCGATCTGGAGGTGGGGGAGGATGAGATCGGCGCCTATTTCGTCACGGTCGATCCGGAACGCGACACGGCCGAATTCCTGCGCGAATACCTGGAGCCGCAAAGCGAGCGGGTGATGGGCATCACCGGTGAGCCCGAGGCAGTTTGGAACATGGCCCGGTCGTGGCGCGTCTATTGGCAGAAACGCCCCCTGGGTGACGGCGACTACACCGTGGATCATTACGCCTCGATTTTTGTGCTCGATGATGACGGCGTGGTCGTGGACCTGATCTCCTACGGCGAAGACCCGGAAAGCGCGAAGGCCAAGATTTCAAGCGTCCTGGGCTAGGGCTTTCGTCCAACCTGAAAAGCACGACGCGACCAGGATCTTGTCCGATCCGATCGCGAAACAAGTCACGCCCCGCTCTTGCCAGAACGCGACCAAATCGGAACATTCCCCCGGGTCCGGGGAAAACACCGGCATCATGACGGGCAGACCGCGATCCGTTGCGCAGGCAACCATGTCGGTTACCGCTGCCAGGACATCCTCGTGCCGCCAATTGCCGTTGAACCCCATGGACACCGACAGGTCGAAGGGGCCGAACATCATCGCGCGCAGTCCCTCGGTCGCGCAGATATCCTCGATGGACCGCCGCCCCTCCACCGTCTCCACAAGCCCGATGATGCCCACCCGGGCCTCCTCCTCGGCCACATAGTCGTCCCAATTGCGGATGAAGTGCCCGCCGGACCGGCAACAGGGGCAAGCCCCGCGCAGGCCGTGCGGGCCGAAGCGCGTTGCGGCCACGGCGCGGGCGGCCTCCTCGCCCGAGGACAGATTCGGGATGACGACATGCCGGATCCCCGCATCCAGGGCCTTCATGATCAGGACCGGATCGTTCTGCGGCACGCGCACGGCGCAAGCGATGTCGTTGGCATCGGCCGCACGGGCCAGGTTCTCCGCCGTTTCCATGCCGAAAAACCCGTGCTCGCAATCGATGATCGTGAACTGGAAGCCGTTCAAACCGATCAGATCGATCATTTCCGGCGCGGCGATCTGGGACCAGGTGCCCAGCACCGTTTCCTCAGACTTGAGAAGCGAGGGAAGGTCCCGGGTCATGCGTCGTTGAGGCCCAGGATGGCCTTGCATTTGATCTCGACCAGGATGCCCGGCATGGAAAAGCCGTTCACGGAAAACCCCGTCCAGGTCGGATAGCGGTTGGTGAAATAGCGGTCTTTGACGGCCATGAAGGTCTTCAATTCATCCATGCTGCCCGCGAACCAGCTTTCAAGCTCCACCACATCGTCGAAACTGGCCCCCGCAGCCGCCAGCACCTTGCCCGCATTCTCGAAGGCTTGCGTGAACTGCGCTTCGGCGCCCTCGACCACGTTCAGGTTCTCATCCCGGCCCACCTGACCGGAACAATACAGCGTATCGCCCACCAGAATGCCGGGCGCGTAGTGATAGGTGTCGTAGATGTTTTCCATCCCCTCGGGGATGATCACCTTGCGGGTGGGCATGGGCTAGCTCCTGTAACAGACGGATTTCACGGCCTCGGCGATGCGGCGGGCGTCAGGCATGTATTGGCGTTCCAGCCGGTCGTTATAGGGCACCGGCATTTCCGGCGCGCCGATCCGGGCCACGGGCGCGTCGAGCCAGTCGAAGGCCTGGTCGGTTATGGCCGACGCGATCTCCCCCCCGATGCCGCCGAAAAGCGGGGCCTCGTGGACCACGACGGCGCGGTTGGTCTTCTGGACAGAGGTGCAGATCGTGTCCATGTCCAGCGGCTTAATGGTGCGCGGATCGATGACCTCGACGCTGATGCCCTCACCCGCCAGCTTCTCGGCGGCCTGCACGGCGCGCTCCACCATGGCGAGCGTCGCAACCACGGTGCAGTCCGTACCCTCCCGCACGATCCGCGCGCGTCCGGGTTCGATCAAATAGCGCTCCTCGGGCACGGGCTGGGGTTGGCCCAGATATAGCAGTTTGTGTTCCAGGAACACGACCGGCCCGTTATGGCGGATCGCGGCCGCAATCAGGCCCTTGGCATCATAGGCCGAGGACGGCGCATAGACCTCCAGACCCGGCACGTTGGCAAAGAACATCTCCAGCGATTGGCAATGCTGCGCGGCCAGGCGGATGCCCGCGCCTTGTGGGCCACGGAAGACGATGGGGACCTTGGCCTTGCCACCGAGCATAAAGCGCGCCTTGGCGGCCTGGTTGACGATCGCATCCATCATCAACGTGACGAAATCCCAAAGCTGCGCCTCGACCACCACCCGCTTGCCGCGCATGGCCGCGCCCACCCCGCAGGTGGCGATCGCCCCTTCCGAGATCGGCATGTCGCGCACGCGCGTCGGCCCGAATTGGTCAAAAAGCCCCCGGGTCAGGCCGAAGATGCCGCCGATCCGGCCCACATCTTCACCCAGGATCAGCACATCCTCGTCCCGCGCCATCTCCAGCGCGAAGGCCTCGGTGATGGCCTGGGCATAGGTGATCTCCCGGGCTCCTGGCGGCGGCGGGGCCGGGGCCAGCGCCGGGCGGGGCGCGCTGACCAGCGCCATGGCTTGGTCCATGTCAGGTTCGGCCTGTGTCTTGGCCCAGTCGATAGCGGCCTCCACTTCCGACTCCGTGGCGTCGGTCAAGGCCGTATAGGCCGCCTCATCCAACTCCGAACGTCCCGCCAAATCGGCCTTCAACCGGATGATCGGATCTTCCGATTTCCACGCCTCCGCCTCGTCTTCGGTTCGGTAGGCGGGCAGGTTGGCCCGCATGGAATGGTCGTCCCAGCGATAGGTCAGTGCCTCGATCAACGTCGGCCCATCGCCCGCCCGGGCGCGCAACGCAGCACGGCTGACCGCGGCATAGATGGCGGCCAGGTCATTCCCATCGATCCGTTCGTTCGGCGTGCCGTAGGCGTTGGCTCGCGCGGCAATCGTTTCCCCCGCCGTGACCATCTCGGTCGGCGTGCTGAGCCCGTATTGGTTGTTTTCGCAGAAGAAGATGAGCGGCAGCTTCCAGATCGCGGCCAGATTCATCGCCTCGTGGAAGATGCCTTCATTGGCTGCGCCATCGCCGAAGAAGCTGACCCCGATGGCGCCGGTCCCGTCCAACTGCTCCGCCAACGCGGCCCCGGTGCCGAGACCCATCCCCGCCCCGATGATCCCATTCGCCCCCAGAATGCCGTTGTCGAAATCCGCGATATGCATCGACCCGCCCAGCCCCGCACAATAGCCCGCCTCGCGTCCCATCAACTCGGCGAACATGCGGCCCAGATCGGCGCCCTTGGCAATCGTATGGCCATGGCCGCGATGGTGGGTCAGGACGAAATCCTTGGGCTGCAGCACCGCGCAAGCGCCCGCCGCGATCGCCTCCTGCCCGACGCTGGAATGGGCGGTGCCCTTGATCACGCCCTGCAGGAACAGCTCCTTCGCCCGCGTCTCGAACCGCCGGATCCGCAGCATCATGCGAAGCGCGGCCAGCCGATCCTCCGGGCCGAGTGCATTGCCAGCCGGATCGGTCGTCAGGGTCTTCAGGATCGAAACGTCAGCCATGGGTCACCCGTAAACCAGTCGTGGCAGCCAAAGGGACAGATCGGGCCACAGGATCACGATGATCAGGGCGATGATCTGCAGCCCGATGAAGGGCCATTGCGCGGCGAAGATGTCCTGCAGGGTCACGCCCTCGGGCGCGGCACCCTTCAGATAAAAACAGGCCGGCCCGAAGGGCGGCGTCAGATAGGCGATCTGCATCGACAGGTTGAAGACGATGCCGAACCAGATCGGATCGTACCCGATCTCGGTTAGAACCGGCAGGAAGATCGGCATGGTCAGGAACAGGATGCCGATCCAGTCGATGAAGAAGCCCAGTAGGATGAAGACCCCGACCATGACCGCCAGGATCACCGAGGGGTTGGTCGATACGCCCGCCAAAAGGGTGGACGCGAAGTCGATTCCGCCCATCAGGTTATAAACCCCGATCAAAGCGTTGGTGCCGAAGACCAGCCAGAACACCATGCCGCAGGTCCGCATGGCCTGGACCATCACGTCCCGCACCATGTCGAAGCTGAGCGTGCCGCGAACCCACGCCGCCAAAGCCGCGCCGAAGGCCCCCAAAGCCGCGCTTTCGGTGATCGAAGCAAGCCCCGCATAGATCGACACCAGAACTCCGCCCGCCACCGCCACCGGCAAAGCCACGCCTTTGAAGAGCGCGAGTTTCTCGCCCAGGGGCATGTCGCGTTCCTCCGGCCCCAGGGCCGGCCCCATCGCCGGGTTCAGGCCGCAGCGGATCAGAACGAACGTCACATAGAAGCTGGCCAGCATCAGGCCGGGGATCAGCGTGGCCAGGAACAGATGAGAAATGCTCACCTCCGCCGTCAGCCCGTAGAAGATCAGGATGATCGAAGGCGGGATCATCGTGCCAAGCGACCCGCCCGCCGTGATGATCCCCACCGCCAACTTCTTGTCGTAGCCGAGCCGAAGCATCTGCGGCAGCGCGATCAGGCCCAGCAGCACGATCTCGCCCCCGATGATGCCGGTCGTGGCCCCCAGAATGACGGCCACGAAGATCGTCACCACCCCGATCCCGCCGCGCAAGCTGCCCGCCCAGACATGGAACGCGCGGTAGAGGTCCTTCGCCACCCCCGACTTTTCCATGAAGCTCGCCATGATCACGAACATCGGCACCGCGATCAGCGCGAAGCTGTCGATGAAATCCACCGTGCGGCTGGCCACGATGAACAGCGAATTCGGCCCGAACTGCGTCACGGCCAGAACCACGGCGATGGACCCCGACACGAATGCGAGCGGCACGCCCAGCATCAGAAGCGTCGCCATCGCCGCGATGATCAGAAGGGTGAGCGTGCCGATATCCACGGGTCAGGGCGCTTTCTGCGGCAGCGCGCGGCGCAGCAGGACTAACAGGAACAGGACCGCGCCCAGCAGAAGCATGACCTTCAGATACGATGGCAGTGCCGAATTGAAGCTCGACCCCGTCCGCTCCGGCATCCAGGATCCATCGAGCGCGAAGCGCCAGATTGCCCGCTCCGCCATCCGCCAGGACGCATAGGCCAGGCCGGAAAGATAGGTCGCCCCGGCGACCAGGCTCAGCCAATGGGACGCGCGCTCCAACCCGGGATGCTTCTCGACCAGAAAGCCGATCCGCATATGCGTGCCCTCGGCCATGCAATAGGCCCCGCCGAAGATGAAGGCGAAGCCCGCCAGCAGAACGGATACCTCATGCGCCCAAATCGTCGGCGCACCAAATCCGTACCGGGCGACGACCTCGTAGACCATCACCAGGATGATCGCGCCGAAGCACCAGGCCGCCGTCCGCCCGAGCCAAAGGGCGAATGTATCAAGAAATCGCATATCCTAATCGCTGCAAAACAGGGTCGGCCCCGTGGGGAGGGGCCAGGGCCGACCCCCGCGCCTCTCAGTTCAACCCGAGTTCGGTCATGAAGGCGCGGTGACTGTCCACGATCGCCTGGGCATTCGGACTACGGGCACCCCATTCGGCCCAGACTTCGTCTGTGAGCGTACGGAACGTCGCGGCCTCCTCTTCGCCGAACGCGATGAACGTCACGCCAAGCTCGTCCTTGGCCTTCGCCTCGGCGGCGGCATCTTCTTCCGGCAATTCGACGGCCAGACGCTCCGACATGGCGTTGCACGCAGTCTCAAACGCGGTCTGGGCGTCCGGCGACAGACCGTTCCAGGTATCCATCGAAACGCTCATCTCGGTCACGGCCATGGAGTGGCGGGCCAAGACAGAATATTGCGCCTGGTTATGCATGCCCAATGCCACGTTCAGCGCGACATTTGCCAGGTCCGTGGCATCCAAGACGCCGGTTTCCATGGCCGTCACGCTCTCGCCCACGCCCATGGTGACGAGCGAGGCGCCCGCTCGGCTCAACAGGTCCGACGCCAGCCCACCGGGCGCGCGCATGGACAATCCCTCGAAATCGGCGACGGTCTCGATCGGCACGGTCGACGGGATCTGTTCGGACGGCCAGTAGACCGGGCAGATGAACATCATGTCGTATTGGGCATAAAGCGCCCGGGCCAATTCCAGCCCGCCGCCTTCGGTGAACCACCGGTCCCGCGTGGCGCTGTCGGGATAGGCACCGATCGTGTCGCCCAAAACCCCCATCGCCGGGTCGCTGCCCGCGAAATAGGTCGGCGCAGTGTACTGGCCTTCCAGAACGCCATTCTGAATGGCCTCGATGGTTTCCGCCGCGCCCACGACCGCCCCGCCGGGCAGAACCGTGATCTGAATCTCGCCATCGGTGGCCTCGGCCAACTCCGCGGCCATTTCCTCGAAGGCAACGGTCGTCGCCGCCGTGGCGCCCAGGAACGTCTGCATCCGTATTTCATCGCCGAAGGCCGCCGTCCCCGCGACGACGCCTAGCGCGCCCCCCAGAAGCAGTGTCTTGATCTTCATCTCTTTTTCCTCCCTGAGATGTCCCTTGAATGCGCCGATCCTCACGCCGCCATGCGAGGGGCCTTCATGTTGAGCATGTCGCGCGTCTCGGCGACGCTTGCGGGCTCCCGTCCCAGACTGCGCGCCTGCGCGACGACCTTTTCGATCACTTCGGCATTCGTCAGATGCCGGGCGCCGTCCATGTAGGCGTAGTCCCCGAGCCCGATGGAGATATGGCCGCCCTGGCAGATGATCTTTTCGGTCAGCTGGAACAGGTCGCCCTTGTAGTTCACCACCGTCCAAACCGTCTCGAAATCCGGCGGCAGGAAGGCCGTATGGGCGTCGAGCCCGGCTTCGGTGCCCGGATGACCGGCGAAGATGATCTCGTCGGTCATGCAAAAGCAGATATAGGCCGGCGCGCTCAGCACACCCATCTTCAGGAATTGCTCGATCTGGCGGGTGAAGCTGACGTTCCAGCTGACGAGATACGGCGTCAATCCGTAATGCCGGATCCGCTCGGCGAAATACATCAGCGTTCCGGTCGAATTCTTATAGATCAGCTCCGTAGTGTCGTACCGGCCCTGCTCCGGGTTCCACCAATCGACATTCACGCTTCCGGTATCCATGGGCGCGAAATCCGGCGCCGTGTCGGGGAATTTCATCATCTCCTCGATGGCGGCGAAGCGGCCCTTGGCGTCCGTGTCGTTCGCCACATAGCCGAGCGTCGGATGGATCAGCACATCCGATTGACCACGGATACCGGCATTGGCCTCCAGGTAGAAATTCGGGTCGTGGCAGGGCGTTCCATCCGCGTTGCGCCCATGGAAATGCACGATGGACGCACCCGCATCGTAGCATGCTTTCGCGTCCGCGATGATCTCCGACGGCAGGAAAGGAACATGGGGGTTGCCTGCGCGGGTTGCGAGTTCGTTCACCCGCGCTTCGATGATGATCTTCTGCATCTCGACGCCCTCCCAACCGCCGATCCCGATCAACGGGTCACTGACACGATGGCCGATCATCAATCAAAAATCCAGACTTAAGTTATATATGTCTTGCGATAACAAGTCATTTATATAACTATAGTTATATGATTGACGTCCAGAACCCTGAAAATCCAGCCCATGATGTCGCCGATCTGCTCGGCGGCGCGTTTGCCGGGCACACGATGCAGCGCCTGCGAACACCGGACGGGAAGTACCGGTACAGCTATGTGAGCCCGGGGGTGAAAAGCTCGTTCGGGCTCGATCCCGACGTCCTGATGCAACTCGACAATGTGGATCACAGCTGGCTGCACCCCGAAGACCGCAACACCTTCATGGCCGCGCTCGAAACCTCAGCCGCCGCCCTGACCCGGTTCGATCAGGAGGTCCGCGTCGCCCATCGCGATGGCGGCTATCGGTGGGTGCGTTCCATCGGCAATCCGCGCCGCCTGCCGGACGGATCGGTCATCTGGGACGGCGTCGCGCTCGACGTGACCGATCGGCGCGAAGCCCGTGAGGCGTTGGAACGGACCCTGTCCCAGGTCCGGCAAAACGAAACGTCCGAAGGTCGATTTTCCTACATCGCCGCGCGGGACGTGCTCGACGGTCTGTCGCGCCTGCGCGATGCGGTCGGTCAGCTGACGGCAGACGATCCGGCCTCCCGCAACGTCAAATCCGTCTTCGACGACTTCGAACGGGCCTTGCTCGCCGCGCGCGACCTGGTGGAGCCGCCATCCGCCAATACGTCCGCCCGCCGGGGCGAACCGAAAGCCGCCGAAGCATCCCTGACCAAACGGCAGCGCGAAATCCTCGCCCAGGTGGCCCGCGGCGCCACCAACAGGGACATCGCGACCGAGATGAAGATCTCCGAAGGCACGGTGAAGCTCCACATGTCCGAGATCCTGAAAAGGCTCGGCGTCCAAAACCGCACCGAAGCGGCGTTGCTTTGGAACGGGTCCTGATCCGGAGTGTCCGAAGGCGCCCAAACGCCCGGATCGCTGCGTTGCCCATCATCTCCAGAAGGAAACGCCGAATTAACCTGAGCCAGCCATTCTCCCTATGGCCTCAAATACGTTGGCGGGCACAGGCACCGATCACTTAAGATCCCATTACCAAATCCATGCGAACGAGCGTTCGCACGGGGGGTGTACAGGGGGTGTACAGCGGGTGCCCCCTACCGGATCACGTCTGCCAAATGCCTCTGGCCTGATTCGCCGCGATTCGCTAAACTGCGATCACAGACCCGGAAAACCGGGCGGGGCAGTATGTATAACAGGCGGATTCCATGACTGAAATCGCGCATGGCGCGGTCATCGTCTCACCCGGCGAGGCCATCGTTTCCCGTTGGTGGCGGACGTTGGACAAGGGCGTGCTCGGCGCCCTCGTCCTGCTCTTCGCCATCGGTCTTCTCCTCGGCTTCGCCGCCTCCGTCCCCCTGGCGGAACGCAACGAATTGCAGCCGTTCCATTACGTCCAACGCCAGGCGATCTTCGGTGTCATGGCCTTCGCCGTGATGCTCGGCACGTCGATGTTGACGCCCCAGATGGTGCGCCGGCTAGGCGTCCTGGGCTTCTTCGTCGCGGCCGCCGCGCTCATGCTCCTGCCGATCTTCGGGACGGATTTCGGAAAGGGCGCAACCCGCTGGTATTCCTTGGGGTTTGCCTCGCTGCAGCCGTCGGAATTCCTCAAGCCTGTCTTCGTGATCATCACCGCCTGGCTCATGGCCTCGGCCGCCGAACCCAATGGCCCGCCCGGCAAATCGATCAGCTTCGCCATCCTGGTCGTGATCATCGCATTCTTGGCGCTGCAGCCCGATTTCGGCCAGGCCATGCTGACCATTGTGGCCTGGTCCGCCATCTATTTCGTGGCCGGTGCGCCCATCGTGATCCTGACGGCCGTGGTCGCCGCCGTGGGCGTCATGGGCATCTTCGCTTACAGCAACTCCGAACACTTCGCCCGCCGCATCGACGGCTTCCTGTCGCCCGATGTCGACCCGCGCACCCAGATGGGCTATGCCATCGACGCCATCCGCGAAGGCGGCTTCTTCGGCACCGGCGTGAACGAGGGCCGGGTCAAATGGATCCTGCCGGACGCTCACACAGATTTCATCATCGCCGTCGCGGCGGAAGAGTATGGCCTGCTCATGGTTCTCGTCGTGGTTGCGCTCTTCGGGTTCATCGCGGCCCGCTGCCTGCTCCGCCTCTGCGTGGAACGGGACATGTTCATCCGGCTGGCTGGCACAGGCCTGACCGTCTTGCTAGCCGCCCAAGCCTTCATCAATCTGGGCGTCGCCGTCCGGCTCCTGCCGGCCAAGGGTATGACGCTGCCATTCGTCAGCTATGGCGGATCGTCCCTGATCGCCATGGGGCTGCTCATGGGCATGCTGCTCTGTTTCACCCGAACCCGGCCCCAGGCCGAAATCGGGGATCACCTGCTGTCGAACGGCTATCGATGAGCCGCCTGATCGTCATCGCCGCAGGGGGCACCGGGGGCCACATGTTCCCGGCCCAGGCGTTGGCAGAGCAGATGTTGGCGCGGGGCTGGCGGGTGAAATTGTCGACCGATGACCGGGGCGCGCGCTATGCGGGCGGCTTCCCGCAAGAGGTGGAGATCGAGGTGATGCCTTCGGCCACCTTCGCCCGCGGCGGGGTGCTGGCCAAGCTGGGTGTTCCGTTCAAGCTCGTCTCCGGCGTTCTAAGGGCGCTCCGGGCGTTCCGGCGCGACACGCCGGATCTGGTCGCGGGCTTCGGCGGCTATCCGGCGATCCCCGCCATGGCGGCGGCGGTTATTATGAAGCTGCCCCGGCTGATCCATGAACAAAACGGCGTGCTGGGCCGTGTGAACCAGGTGTTCGCGACAAGAGTGCATGCCTTCGCCTGCGGGACATGGCCCACCCAACTGCCCGACGGTGTCGAGGGCATCCACGTGGGCAACCCGGTCCGCGGGGCGATCCTCAAGCGGGCCGAAAGCCCCTATATCATGCCGGGCGATCACCCCATGTCGGTGCTGGTCATCGGCGGCAGCCAGGGCGCCCGCATTCTCTCGGATATGGTGCCGGACGCCCTGTCGCAAATGCCCGATGGGATGCGCCAGCATATCCGTGTCGCCCACCAGGCGCGGCCCGAAGATGGCGACCGGGTGATGCAGTTCTACGGCCAAGCCGGGATCGATGCCGAAGTTCAACCTTTCTTCGACGATGTCCCTACGCGGATGGCCGACGCACAATTGGTCATCTGCCGCTCGGGTGCCTCCACCGTCGCCGACTTGTCGGTTATCGGCCGGCCATCGATCCTGATCCCCTACGCCGTCGCCGCCGGAGATCACCAGACCGCCAATGCAAGGGGCCTCAGCGAGGCGGGCGCGGCAATCCTAATCCCGGAATCGAAACTCACCCCATCCAGCCTGGCCGAGCAGGCCGAGTTGATCCTCTCCAACCCCCAGGGCGCGTCGAAGATGGCGCGCGCGGCCCTGTCGGTCGCGGTGCCGGACGCGGCGACGCGCTTGGCAGACCTGGCAGAACATGTGAGCCAAACATGAATGCGATGTTTCCGATGAATGCCACCAAGCTTCCCACCCAGATGGGCCCGATCCACTTCGTCGGCATCGGCGGCATCGGCATGTCCGGTATCGCCGAAGTCCTGCTGTCCCATGGCTACAACGTGCAGGGCTCCGACCTGAAGGCCTCGAAAATCACCGACCGCCTGGCCGACAAGGGGGCGAAGATCTTCGTGGGCCAGAAGGCGGAAAACCTGGAAGGCGCCGACGTCATCGTAATCTCGTCGGCCATCAAACCGGGCAACCCGGAGCTCGACGCGGCCCGCGCCCAAGGTCTGCCAGTGGTGCGGCGGGCGGAGATGCTGGCGGAGCTGATGCGGCTCAAATCCAACATCGCCGTCGCTGGAACCCACGGGAAGACGACCACGACGACCATGGTCGCCGCCCTTCTGGATGCGGGCGAGATGGACCCGACCGTAATCAATGGCGGCGTCATCCATGCCTACGATTCCAACGCCCGGATGGGGCAGGGCGAGTGGATGGTGGTCGAGGCCGATGAAAGCGACGGCACCTTTAACCGCCTGCCCGCGACCATCGCCATCGTCACCAATATCGACCCGGAACACATGGAGCACTGGGGCTCGATCGAAGCGCTGCGCCAAGGCTTCACCGACTTCGTGTCGAACATCCCGTTCTATGGCTTGGCCGTCTGCTGCACCGATCATCCGGAGGTGCGCGCGTTGGTCGGGCGGGTGACGGACCGGCGGATCGTGACCTTCGGATTCAACGCCCAGGCCGATGTGCGGGCGGTGGGGCTGCGCTACGAAGGCGGGGTCGCCCTGTTCGACATCGCGCTGCAGGCCGAAGACGATCTGATCGAAGGCTGCCGTCTGCCGATGCCCGGAGATCACAACGTGTCCAACGCGTTGAGCGCGGTCGCCGTGGCGCGGGAACTGGGCATCCCGAAGGACGTGATCCGCGACGGCTTGGCCGAATTCGCCGGTGTGAACCGGCGCTTCACGCGCGTGGGCGAATGGAACGGCGTGCCGATCATCGACGATTACGGGCACCATCCTGTGGAGATCGCAGCGGTCTTGAAAGCCGCGCGGCAGTCGATCGGCGAAGGCGGCCGGGTGATCGCGATCCACCAGCCGCATCGCTATTCGCGGCTGGCCTCGCTGTTCGATGATTTCTGCGGTTGCTTCGCCGACGCGGACGTGGCCGGCATCGCAGAGGTCTACGCGGCCGGAGAGGACCCGATCGAAGGCGCGTCCCGCGACGATCTGGTGGCTGGTCTGATCCGCACGGGGCACCGCCATGCGCGCGCCGTGACAGGCGAGGACGACCTGGTCCGGCTGGTGCGTGAGCAGGCGCGGGAGGGGGATATCGTGGTCTGTCTGGGCGCGGGCACGATCTCGGCTTGGGCTAACGCGCTGCCGGAGCTTTTGGGCAAATGAACCGAAACTTCACGAATTGGGGTTATGTCCGGAGCGCCGTGTCCCAGTTCGCACCGAACAAATGGCCCTGATCGCGCTCTGTCTCTGGGTCGTTTTGGCCTGGATCCTGATGGTGGTCCTGACCGCCAAACAATCCTGGCCCGCCGCCTACGGATTGATCGCCATCGGCGCCCCGCTCCTGGTCTGGCTCTGGGTCTCCCTGGGCCCGGGCTGGGCGGCGCTCGGGCTCGCGGTGATGATGCTCGTCCTGCGCTGGCCGGTCCGGTATCTGGGGCGGTGGTTGCGGGGGTTAGTCGGGCGTTGAGTGTTGCCACGCGCCGTCACCCGGGGCAGCGTGCCACGGATGGACACGGGTGATGAAATTGACACGCACAAGAGGCTGAAAGCTTGGCTGAAGGCGCTGCCGCAAGAGACGCCTGAGGAACAGGAACGTGCGCGAGAGATCGCGGTTACGCTAGCGTTCCGGTTCGCTGCCCGGGTATTTCCGTTGGTTGTTGAGCAGTTTCCGATCAAAGAGACGCCGGACGACAGTATTGATCTGACGACGCTGCCTGTCTTCCGCAGACTACTTTTTCCGTTGATTGTATCGCCTGTGCCAATCGATGTGATATCTGAGGCCATTGACTTCGCCGGCCGCGTCAACGCCGCGCGTCATGCCCTCGAATTTGGCTCTACTACCTCGCGCTCCGACTTACGTTCTGAGTTCGTCTCCGTCGCAATGCGCGTTCTTGCTAACGCTGGATCCCCTGTCTCCGCCGCCGCCAGAGCCACCAGCGCCGCTGATGCCGCCACCGCTGCAGCCCACGCCGCAGCAGCCCGCGACGTTCGCTCTGCGACCGACAACGCCGCTGCGGCCGCCTTACCTACTGCTATTGCCGCTGATGATGCCGCCGACTTCGCCGCCGACGCCGTCATCGTGGAACGGGGCAGGCACCTGGCATTTGAGCCGCTCTGGCCAGATGCCAATCCTCTGGCCTCGAATTGGGCGCGTGGCAAAGATCGTCTCGCCCAAGCCGAGGATGATTGGTCGCCCGTCATTGCTTGGTATGAGCACCTTCTCGATCCGAACGGTCGGGCGCTGAACCAAGAGATGCTGGTTGAGATTGTGCGTATCCCTACGGAAACCTGGGACGCAGGGCCGGAAGCCGCGCTGCCGGTGATCAAGGAGATTTGGGATCGGTATCATCAGCAAAGTCTGACCGACGTCGTACGCAAGGCGAATGACGGCGTGGTCGTGGCCTACGACGCTGTCGCTGACACGTTCACGCAGTCGGATGTGCCGGCGGAGAATCCGACGCGAGAGGAAGCTGCGGTTCTCCAATTGAAGGAACTGGTGGCTTTGGTGGAGCAGTCTGGAAATCTCTCCGGTGTGCTCGGGACCGAACTCTTTTTGATCCGACGCGCTGTGGAGGCACATCCCGAGAATGCGGTGATGCTGCATTTCAACGCGCGAACGGCGCGCGGGATTCTGGCCGCCAATATCGAGAGCCAGGCGTGCCCCTCGGCAACGGTTGAACCTGTGGTCGGTGTCTTGAGTGCCACGCTCCTGCAGGTGGAGACCTCTCTGGCAGAGGAACCCGAGGTCCGAGACAGTTTGAACCACCCAGGCGATGCCGCTGCCTTGGTGATGGAGGATGACGCTCTGGAGGCAATTGAAGCGGCTTCCGAAGAGGTTGCCGAAGTGTCAGACGCCGATCTCGCGGCGGAATTGGCCGAGAACGTCGCTTTGGCGAAGGATGCGATGCAACCGCTATCGCTTCGGGACGCGGCTATGAAGTCGGTCGTCAGCGTTCTGGTACAGGTGAAGCTTCTGGTGACAAGAGCATATGGCGGTATGAAGGCGGTGTTGGAGGAAGGGGATGAGGTTACCAAGCGAATGGCGGCCATCTCTAAAAATGTGGCGGTGATTGGCGGTACCTCTTATGGGGCGATCTTGGTTGCCGAGGGTTCTGGCGCGCTGACAAAGGCCATCGAATACATCATCAAGCTCTTCTGAGATTTTGGCGTGGCACGGAATCAAGGGCCCTGGGGCCCGCCGTGCCAGCGCCGGTCCGGCCCAGCGGACCGGCGCTCTGGTTGGTGTCCCGCGCCGAAGGGATGTTCGACGGACTTGGTTGGGATAAAGTGCGTCGCACCACCGTCGGTGCGCCGATCCCCGGACCGGCGCTGGCACGGCTTTCGGCGGCGTTGCTTATCGGAGCGCGTTCGTCCGGCTTACGCGGCCCCGCTGGGTCCACGGTCTCTCCTCACCCCAGCCCGGCGCTGGTCCGGCTTCGGTTCAAGCCTCTTGCTCCAATGGGGCGGGCATCTTAACCCCAGCCCATGACCCATCCCCCCGTTCGCGGCACGCTCACTGAAAACCGCCCGCTCGCCGATCTGACCTGGCTGCGCGTGGGTGGGCCTGCCGATCTGTTTTTTCAGCCGGCCGATCTGGAGGACCTGAGGGATTTTCTGAGGGACCTGCCGGAGGATATGCCCATCTTTCCCATGGGTGTGGGGTCGAACCTGATTGTTCGGGATGGGGGGCTTCGGGCGGTGGTGATCCGGCTGGGGCGCGGGTTCAACGGGATCGAGATCGACGGCGATCTGGTCCATGCGGGGACGGCGGCGCTCGATGCCCATGTGGCGCGGAAGGCGGCGCAGGTGGGGCTCGACCTGACCTTCCTTCGCACCATTCCGGGCAGCATAGGCGGCGCCGTGAAGATGAACGCCGGGTGCTACGGCACCTATACGGCCGACCATCTGGTGGAAGTGCAGGCGGTGACGCGAACCGGGGAGGTGGTGACGCTGCCGTTGGCGGAGTTGGCGCTGGCCTATCGGTCGTCTCAGGTGCCTGAGGGCTGGGTTCTAACCCGGGCCACGTTCCGGGCGCCCAAGGGCGACCCCGACGCGTTGGAGGCGCGCATGGCCGATCAATTGGCCAAGCGGGACGCCACACAGCCCACCAAGGACCGGAGCGCCGGGTCCACGTTCCGGAACCCGGCGGGGTTTTCGTCGACCGGGCGGGACGACGATGTGCACGACCTGAAGGCCTGGAAGGTGATCGATGAGGCGGGGATGCGCGGAGCGACGCGGGGGGGTGCGATCATGTCACCGAAGCATCCAAACTTCCTTGTCAATGCCGGAGACGCGACGGCCGCCGATCTGGAAGGATTGGGCGAGGCGGTGCGCAAAAGGGTTTTCGAGACGTCCGGCTTGACGCTAGAATGGGAAATTATGCGGGTCGGAGAGCCCGGACCCCCGTAAAGGCCCGTCAGAGGTCAGGGGATATTAAGACGGCCGTGGCGACAAGATCACGGGTAGAGGCGCAGGATATCGGGTAATGGCGGGTACGTCCCCCCAACATGTTGTCGTTTTGATGGGCGGGCCCTCGGCGGAGCGCGACGTGTCGTTATCGACCGGTCGCGGCTGTGCCCAGGCGCTCCGCGATGGCGGATATCGGGTGACAGAGCTGGATGCGGGCGCCGATCTCGTGGCGCGGCTGCAACAGCTTGCACCGGATGTGGTGTTCAACGCGCTGCATGGCCGCTGGGGCGAGGATGGCTGCGTACAGGGCGTGCTGGAATGGATGGGGTTGCCCTATACCCATTCGGGCGTGCTGGCCTCGGCCTTGGCCATGGATAAGACGCGGACGAAGGATGTCTATCGCGTGGCCGGTTTGCCCGTGGTCGTAAGCATGATGGCGGCGAAGGCTGACGTGATGGCGGACCACGTGATGGCGCCGCCCTATGTGGTGAAGCCCAACGACGAAGGGTCGTCGGTGGGCATATACATGGTGCACGAGGCCGCGAACGGGCCGCCGCACCTGGCGGATACGATGCCCGACCGGGTGATGGTGGAGGCCTATGCGCCGGGGCGGGAGCTGACCTGCACGGTACTGGGCGACGAGGCGCTGACCGTGACGGAGATCGTCACCGACGGCTGGTATGATTACGAGGCGAAATATGCCGAGGGCGGGAGCCGCCATATCCTGCCCGCGGACCTGCCCGCCGATATCTTCGCTGCCTGCCAGGCTTACGCGATGCGCGCCCATTTGGCCCTGGGGTGCCGGACGCTGAGCCGGACGGATTTTCGCTGGGATGAGACGCGCGGTCTGGACGGGTTGGTCCTGCTGGAAACCAACACGCAGCCCGGCATGACGCCCACCTCGCTCACGCCGGAACAGGCCGAACATGCGGGGATCGGCTTCCCCGAGCTCTGTTCGACACTGGTGGAGGATGCCCGATGCGGAAACTGACCGGCCGCCGCGCGCCCTGCGATCCGGCGCCGTCCAAGTGGCGGTATCGGATGGAGCGGCTGTGGCTGACCCCGCTCTTCAAGGCGATGATCCGCACTGGCATCCCGTCCTTCGGCGTCGTCTTTCTGTTCACCTGGTACATCAACCAGGAGGGACGGGTGGAGGCCATCGTCGATGGCTGGACCGACACCGTACAGGCGATCCAGGATCGGCCGGAATTCCGGGTCGGTCTGCTGCGGATCGAAGGCGCGTCGGCACAGTTGCAATCCGACATCGAAGAAGCGCTGCCCATCGATCTGCCGATGTCGCAATTCGCGCTGGATATGGATGGGCTGCGGTCGGCGCTGTTGGAACTGGACCCTGTGGAAGATGCCGAGGTTCGGGTGATCGCGGGCGGCACACTGCTGCTTAGGATCACCGAGCGGACGCCGGCCGTGGCCTGGATGCATGACGGCCGGGTGGAAGTGTTGGACGCGGATGGCCGCCGGGTCGCCACGCTGCCGACACTGGAGGCGGCCGGGCCGTTGCCGGTGATCGCGGGCGACGGGGCCGACAAGGCGGTGGAAGAAGCGCTGCGCTTGGTGGCGGCGGCTGCGCCGGTGACGGATCGCCTGGTCGGGCTGACCCGGATCGGCAACCGCCGCTGGGATGTGATCTTGACCCGAGGCCAGCGCATCGCGCTGCCGGAAAACGCCCCCGCCGCCGCGCTGGACCGGGCGTTGGCGATGGATACGGCGAAGGATGTTCTGGACCGGGATGTGGAGGTTGTGGACCTTCGCTTGCCGGAGCGCCCGGTGCTCCGGCTCAGCGGAGCCGCTCGCGAGGAGCTGCGCCAATTACAGGAGCTTGAACGGTTGACCTACAAGGAGGAAAGATGAGCCGCTTGTTCCAGGCCCAACGGGCCATGCGCCGTCAGCGTCAGGCCGCGTTGCAGCGGGGTGTGGTCGCGATCCTCGATGTGGGGACGTACAAAACGGCCTGTCTCGTCCTGCGCTTCGAGGAGAACACGCCCCAGGGCGAAGGGGTCGGCCATATGGCGGGCCAATCGAATTTCCGGGTGATCGGGGCGACGACGACCCAGTCGCGCGGCATTCGCCTGGGCGAGGTGGATGCGATGCCGGAAACCGAGCGCGCGATCCGCACCGCCGTGCAGGGCGCGCAGAAGATGGCGGGCGTCCGGGTGGACCACGTGATCGCCTGTTTCTCGGGCGGGCGGCCGGGCAGCTACGGCTTGACCGGTGAGGTGATGTTGGAGGCCGGGCCCTGCACCGTGCAGGACGTGGCCCGCGTGCTGGCGTCGGTCGACAAGCCAGATATCGGGCCCGGGCGCGAGGTGCTGCATGCCCAGCCTGTGAATTTCGGGCTCGACCACCGCACCACTTTGCGCGACCCGCGGGGGCAGACCGGAGAGATGCTGCGCGCCGATATGCATCTGCTGTCGGTCGATGCCCATGCCATCGAGAACCTGTTGGCTTGTATCCATCGCTGCGACTTGGAATTGGCTGGCCTCGCTTCCGCGCCTTACGCAGCCGCGACCAGTGCGCTGGTGGAGGACGAAAAGGAACTGGGTGCGGCCTGCATCGATATGGGCGGCGGGACGACCGGAATTTCGATCTTCATGCGCAAGCACATGGTCTATGCCGATACGGTTCGGATCGGCGGCACACATATTACGTCGGATATCAGCCAGGGTCTGCGCATCCCCACCGACGTCGCCGAGATGATCAAATGCCGCTACGGCGGCGTGGTGGCGACGGGTATGGACGACCGCGAGCAGATTGCGCTGGAGGCCGATACCGGCGACTGGCACCATGATCGCCGCACGGTGAGCCGGGCCGATCTGATCGGGATCATCCGCCCCCGGGTCGAGGAGATTTTGGAGGAAGCCCGCGCCAGCCTGGACCGCGCCCGGTTCGGTGATTTGCCGAGCCAGCGCATCGTTTTGACGGGTGGGGCATCACAAATCCCGGGGCTCGACGGACTGGCGGCCCGCATCCTGGGAAATCAGGTACGATTGGGGCGGCCGCTACGGGTCCAGGGATTGCCCGAGGCGGCAAAGGGTCCGGCCTTCGCGGCCTGCGTGGGCCTTTGCATGCAAGGTGCTGAGCCACAAGATGAATTCTGGGATTTCGACGCCGTTCCAACACGCGCTTCGGGCCGATCCCTGCGCCGCGCGGTCCGCTGGTTCCGGGACAACTGGTAGGATGGCGCCTTATTCATGCCATAATTTACCAGGCGATTCGTTTTTTGGGTGACGGAGTCTGCGGAATTCGTTACTATCTCAACCAATAAGGTGGAAAACCGCGATCCAATGGCCTGAGGCAGGGCCGACATAACAATACAGGTGGACAGAGCAAATGACGTTGAACCTCTCCATGCCCGGCGGCCAGACCGCTGATCACGATCTTCGCCCGCGCATCACCGTTTTCGGTGTCGGCGGGGCGGGCGGCAATGCCGTCAACAACATGATCCAGAAGGATTTGGAGGGCGTCGAGTTCGTCTGCGCCAATACGGACGCCCAGGCGTTGCAGCAAAATCAGGCCCAGGCGCGCATCCAATTGGGCGTTCGGGTCACCGAAGGTTTGGGCGCGGGCGCCCGGCCGCAAGTTGGCGCCTCGGCCGCGGAAGAAACGATCGAAGAGATCGTCGACCGGCTGGCGGGTGCGCATATGTGCTTCATTACTGCTGGCATGGGCGGCGGCACCGGCACCGGCGCGGCGCCGATCATCGCGCAGGCCGCGCGAGAATTGGGCATCCTGACTGTCGGGGTGGTGACCAAGCCGTTCCAGTTCGAGGGCGCCAAGCGCATGCGTCAGGCCGAAGAGGGTGTCGAAGCGCTGCAGAAGGTGGTCGACACGCTGATCATCATTCCGAACCAAAACTTGTTCCGATTGGCCAATGAAAAGACGACCTTCACCGAGGCGTTTTCCATGGCCGATGACGTCCTTTACCAGGGCGTCAAAGGTGTGACTGATCTGATGGTTCGGCCCGGCATGATCAACCTGGATTTCGCCGATGTCCGGTCCGTCATGGACGAGATGGGCAAGGCCATGATGGGCACCGGTGAGGCGTCCGGCGAAGAGCGGGCCGTGGAAGCCGCCGAGAAGGCGATTGCCAACCCGTTGCTGGATGAGCTGTCGCTGAAGGGCGCCAAGGGTGTGCTGATCAACATCACGGGCGGGCACGATCTGACCCTGTTCGAGATGGACGAAGCCGCAAACCGTATCCGCGAAGAAGTGGACGAGGACGCCAACATCATCGTGGGCTCCACGATGGATACTGCGATGGAAGGCATCATGCGCGTCTCCGTCGTGGCCACGGGTATCGACGCCTCCGCCGCGTCCCAAGCGGCCCCGGTTCCGCGCCGCCGCCTGTCCGAGCCGCAGGCGCCGGTCGAGGCTCAGGTCGCGGCGGCTGCTGCCGCTGTACCGGCCGCTACGCCGGCCCCGGAGACCGAAGTCGCGAAGGTGCCGGCGACGCCGAGCTTCTTCGATGATGCCGATCAGCAGGAGGCCGAAGAGGCCCAGACCGCTGATGATTTCTTTGGTGCCCAAGATGCTGATGACGACCTGCCGCCGCCCGCCTATCAGCCGACGCCAGTAACCCAGCCGGCGGTCGCGGCCGAGCCGAGCGATGCGGCGTTTACCGCGCCGCGTCCGGCGCACCGCTCGACGCCCGAAACGGTGGAGCGCCTGCGGGCGGCCATCGGGCGCAATGAAGCGGGGGGTGTCGGACCGGCCCTGTCGGCGCCCACCGCACCAGCGCGCCAGACGAATGGTGAAACCGCTCGCTTTGGGATCGGATCGCTAATCAACCGTATGACGGGGACCGCCGCCGATGCGCCGGTCGATCGCCCGTCGGACGCCCAGACCCCGACGCCTGCACCGAAGGGCGAGCCGGAAGAGGAGCGGATCGAAATCCCCGCCTTCCTGCGCCGCCAGGCCAACTAAACTCTTGTTATTTGGGACAGCATGCGGCGGTCCATTCGGGCCGCCGTTTGCCGTCTGAGGTGACATAGTCTTCACATTCTACCAGCCGTGAAATGGTTAATGTGACTGTTTTTCCAGTGGAAAATGGCTTCCAGGCTGTCATTCCAGGTGTCATCGGCAACAATCCGCCACCTGGCGTTACGGGCCTGTTTCGGTCCGTAACGCAGGTTGAATTGTGTGAATGCGACGTCCGGCTTACTCCACGTCCACGGAAACTCCGCTAGGGACACGGGCGGGGCCGGGAGGCAGATGCAGACGACACTCAATAAGTCGATCCGATTCACCGGGATGGGCCTTCATCTGGGTCTTCCCGTGCGCATGGCGATCCGTCCCGCGGCCGCCTACCATGGCATCTGGTTCCGTCGTGCCGATTTGGACGGAAACACCATGATCCCCGCGCGGTACGATGCGGTGCGGGCAGCACCGCTTTGCACGACGCTCGTCAATGAAGCCGGGATCTCGGTCTCTACAGTGGAACATGTGCTGGCCGCGCTAGCCGGGTGCGGCGTGTTGAACGCCATCGTGGATGTGGA
>JBCDCS010000016.1:0-21499 GCA_039181205.1 Pseudomonadota bacterium | reverse complement strand
CCCGCGGCCAGCGCGGCCAGGGCACCGGACGGCCCGCCTATCAAGTAGCCCACGGGTGCCGTGGCCAGCACGATGGTCGGTAGCGTGGTGTGGAGCGCGCCGAACAGGACTTCCAGCTTATGCGGGTCCTGGTGGTGATCGAAATGGATGCGCTTCCAGACCGGTGCGGTGACCGACCATTTGTAAAGGTATTCCCCATGCAGCACGAAGCGGTGCAGGAGATACCAGACCAGCGGATAGAGGATGACGGCCGCAACCACGGAGGCGATGATCGCCAGGGCGGAGGTTGCCATCCAGAGCGCTGCGGTTGTGGCTACCAGACCCAGGGCGATGTAGGCTTGGATGGCGTAGTAGGTAAAGTAAGCGGCTGTCAGCTCCTTCAGGGTCATGCGTCCCAGATCGAAGCTGCGGCCTTTCCATGTCTTCATGAACATTTGTTCGGCCTCGGATTTTGGTAACAGGCGGTACATGACGCAGCGGCGCTTGCCGTTCAAGGGCGGGGGTGTCGCAGGTCGGCAAGTTGCCGTCTGAGTGTTTCAGATCGGCTCTCTTTGTTTCAATCGGCGATCGCGTGGCGACTGGCGGGCCAAAGCCAGGCGGTGCGAGCGGCGTGCCAGGCCATGGTGACGCCTTGCCAGATTGTGACGGCTATGAAGGCGCCGGGGCCCGCGCCGACGGCCAGGCCAACGGTGAAAATGGCGACATTGACGTTGCGACGGGCGATCCAGGTGCGGACGGAGCCGTCGAATTCGGTGACGGCATGCAGGCCGCGGCCGAAGTGCCATTTGGCGACCATGAGGACGAGACGGTCGCTGACATAGAAGACGAAAAGCCAGATGGTGGCGATGGCGATGGGATGGTCCAGGCTGGTGGCGCCCAGGCCCATGGCCCAGGCGATGTACCAGAGCGGCGGATGGACGATATCGGTGCCGTGGTCGAGGACGTCGCCGATCTTGGAATCGGTGAGGGTGAGGCGGGCGAGCTTTCCGTCGACGCTGTCGAGGATCATCATCATATAGGCGGCGAAGAGGGCGGAGACCCACAGGCCGGCCGCGAAGAGCGGGATGGCGATGATGCAGAGCAGGATGCTGAGGATCGTGACGGTGTTCGGGTGGGTTCGGTTGCGTGCGAAGAGCCGGACCAGGGGCCAGACGGCGGGTGGGAAGACCCAGCGGGTGAGAAAGTCGGTGGAGCCTTTGTAATTGCGCCAGAATTGATCGCGTTCCAGGGCGTCGCGGGCGGCTTTGTCGGGCATGGCTTGCAGGGTGAAGGGGACGTCCCGGCGCAGCTTGGCGACGAAGGCGGGTAGGCTGTCGAGCGGCAGCGCCGGGAGCGTGCCGTCGGCGATCATTCGGCTGGCGGCGTCGGGAAGGCTGGCGGCATCGGCCGGGGGGGCTTGGCCAGCCAGGCGGAGGATGGCGGTGGGCCAGGCCGGATCGCTGGTCTGAACGGCGGCCGGATCGGTGCGGTCGATGAGGAGCGGAAGTAGGCGGTTATCGATGAGTGCGGCGCCGTCGATGGCGAGGATCGGGCCGGGATGGGCGGCCTGGTACGTGGCGAGGCGCGCGCCAGCCGGGGCATCGGTGATATCGAGCTGCGTGCCTTTGGGGACGTCCACCGGCTGGCTGGCCGACACGGTCACATTGGTCACCGCATCGCCGAGGCGCGCGACCGCGCGGAGGATGCGTTCCAGAGGCGTCAGGCCGAAAAAAGTGGGGCGGCCGATGGCGGTGTCGGCGTCGATCCAGATGCGCATGGGCGTCCCTTAGGTCTCGGTTCGGCGCAGCAGAAACAGCCCCATGGCCGCGAATGCAAGCACCGGGAGCCAGGCCGCCAGATGTGGCGCGACAAGGCCCGCGCGGCCGAGCGCCGTCAGGATGCCGCCGGCGACCACGAAGGTGAGGCCGAGGGCCAGGCCGATCAGGCCGCCGATGAGCGCGGCGGAACTGCGGCCCTGGCGGCGCATGGCGGGGCTGGCCAAGAGCAGCATCACCAGAGAGGCCAGCGGCGCGGCATAGCGGTTGGCCAATTCGGTGCGGTAGCTGGCGGTTTCGGTTGTCCCGCTCCAGGTTTCGGACAGGAGTCCTGTCATTAGATCGGCGGATAGGCGTTCGGGCGGGCGCTGCAGCATGCCGATGGTTTCCGGCTGCGGGCCGTCGGGCCAGGGAAGGGTGTCGTGGAGTGACACATCGGTGGTGCCGCCGTTGAAGATCTGTTCCTCGACCCCTGCCAGGCGCCAATCGGTCCCATCATACGTCGCGCGGTCGGCATCGATCTGGGCGATCAACTGGCCCGTGGAATCCCGGTAGTAGATGCTGAGATCGGTCAATCGCCGCCCGTTATGGGAGGTGTCGCCGATGCTGACGATGCTGTTTGCGCCGCGCAGCCAGAGCACATCGCCGGTGTTGACGGGACCGTCCCACCATTCGGTGAACGCCTGTTGCGAGGCCGGAACGACGCGGTCGACCAGAACGAAATGCAGCCCGGCGAAGAGCAGCACCATTGGCAGACAGAGCAGGACCAGCCGACCCTGGGACAGCCCGCCGGAGCGCATGGCATCAAGTTCGCTGCGGCCCGCGAGCGCCAGGAAGACGGCGATGGTGCCCAGCAGGACGGCAATGGGTATGGTGCCTTCGAAGATGGAGGGCAGGCGGTAGCCCGCATAGATCACCAGATCGGCGATGGAATCGCGCCGGTCGAGGACGTCGTTCACGCTGTCGATGAGATCCATGATCTGGAGCAGGGCCGTCAGGACCAGGGCCACGGCCAAGACACGGACGAGCATCAAGCGCGAAATGTAGCGGGCGATGGTGATCACGGCGATGTCGCCTCTTTCCGGCTTCGACGGAAGGGCCGGATCAGTGCGGAGACGCCGCGGTCGATCTTGTCGAAGACCGCGTCGAGGGCGCTGCCCCGGGGGCCGCCATCGATCCGCGCGAAGAGCCAAAGCGACAGCGCGGCGAAGGCGCCGAAGGGCAGCCACTGCCCGATCAGTGCCGGGAGCGTGCCGTTGGCCACGAGGCCGCCGCCCAATTCCAGCAGGTTCTGGTATATGACCAGCACGATGGCGGCCATGCCGATGGCGACGCCGCGCCGCTGGCGTTTGGCGGACATGCCCATGGGGATCGCCAGGAACGGCATGATCATGATCGACAGGGCGGACGTGATACGGCCGTGGAATTCGGCGGCCCGCTCTGTGGCGGTGCCTGAATCTGCCCCTGTGCTGTCTTCAGTACTGGCCTCCCAGAGTTCGGGAAGGGTCAATTCCCTTTGCTCGGTGCCCCGGTCGCGAAAGGGCGCGGGTTCCATGGAAAACGTGGGGTCGATGCGGAAATTGCGGAGCCGCATGGTCACCGGACCGCGATCCGGTTCATCGATGACTTGGATCACGTCCTGAAGGGTGATCTGGGCCATGCCGCTGTCGGGGATGACCTCCATCCGGCCGGTGGCGGCCGTGGTGATGATTTCGCTGCCATCCTCTTCCACTTGGCGGACGAAGACATCGGCCATATCGCGGCCTTCCAGGTCGACGGAGCCCGCATAGATCGTCAATTCGTCGGTGGGGGTGAAGAAGGTCTGTTCTTCGATCGTGCCCGACCAGGCGCCATGGGTCGCGGCGTGTTTCAGCGCGCGGTAGCCGTAGCGGCTGTAGGGTTCGAGCCAGCCATAGAGCAGGGTGCTGAGCACGGTGAGCAGCATGGCGGCCAGCACCAGGGGCCGGGCCAGGCGACGCATGGAGAGACCAGCGCCCATCATGGCGTCGAGTTCACTGTCATCGCCGAGGCGTGCGACGAGCAGAAGGATCGAGATGAAAAAGGCCGCGGGCAGGGCCAGACCCAAATAGTGGGGCACAAGGCTGGCCGTCATCTGCAGGACCGTGCTGATCGCTGCGCCGTTATCAGCGGCGAATTCGAAGAGCCGCATGACCCGTTCCAGCACCAAAGCCAGGAGCACGATGCCGAGCGCCAGGGTCAGGCGGCGTGCGGCTTCGGCCAGGAGATAGCGGTCGATACGTGTCATCGCCGTCTCGCTAGCAGCCGTTCACGCGTCGGGCCAGTGATCGCGCAGGGTGTTCACGATCTTGGCCATCACATCTGCGTCGGGTGTGGGGCCCTGGCCGAGGACGGGCTGCGCCGGCCAACCTTGGTCGGGAAAGTCCATGCCAGCAAGGCTGCGGCTGCCATCGTAGCGGGGCAGAACGTGAAAATGGACGTCCGGATCGACCATCATCAGCATCAGGTAATTGATCCGCTCATATTTCACAAAGTTACGGAGCGCAGGCTCGATCTTGCCGACCATGCGGCCGAAGTCTTCGAAGGCGGCGGGGCTGATGGCGCTGAAATCGGTGACGGGCTCGCGGCAGACAAGGACCATGGCGCCCAGCGTGCATTGTTCGGGACGGGCAAGAAGCCGCCAATGATCGGTCTCGGCTACCAGGGTGTCAGGGTATCCGAACTTGATCATGGTCGCGTTTGGGGTGTCTGTCATCGCATATCCGTTCTGGTGGCGTCAGCACGCCCCTATCTTTGTGCCGGGGGCCAAGGTGCCCCAATGAACCGTAGGACAGGAAAGGTCGGTTTGTCATGCTGCTCCGCTGTTTTGCCGCCGCATTGGTCATGGGTTTGGCGGCGCCCGTCTGGGCCGAATGTGCGGCCGGGGATGAGACCCGGCTGGAGGTCTCGGTGCAGAACGTGCGGTCGTCATCGGGGAACGTGACGATCACGGTCTACGAAAACGACCGTCAGAAGTTCTTGGCAAGCGGGGCGAAACTGGTCCGGGATCGTGCGCCAGCCCAGGCCGGGGTGACGCGGAGCTGCCTGCCGGTGCCGGGGCCCGGGACCTATGCGGTTGCGGTTTACCATGATGAGGATGGGGACCGGGATTTCGATCGGAATGCGTTGGGGTTGCCGCAAGAGGGGTATGGCTTTTCCAACGACGCGCCGACGCTGATGTCGTTGCCGTCCTTCGAGGACGTGGTGTTCGAAGCGGGATCCGGGACGACGCCGCTGACGATCACGATGCGGTATTGAGGGAGAGGCGACTGAGCGTCGCGAAGCCGTCGGGGGTCAGGCCGCGGGCGGTGATTGTGATGCGGGGGCCGTTGATCTGGACGTCAAGCCAGCGGGCCGGGTCGCCCTTGTCGGTGTCGTGGATCATCGAGGCGGACGGGACGCCGATCACCGGAATGGGCCGGTCGGGGCCTTGGAGCAGGCCCATATGGGCGTGGTGGAGATGGCCGTGGAGAACCAGATCGGCGCCGGTGCGGGCGAGCACGGCCTGCAGATCGGTGCGGTCGGTCAGGGCTTTGCGGGGCGAGGCGGCGTTGTCGACGGGGTGATGGATCAGGACGATGCGGATGCGGTCTTTTGTGGCCTGGAGAAGCGGTTCGGCCCGGGCGAGTTGATCCGGGCCCAGGGTGCCGGTAGCCAGGACGGGCGGCTTCGGGACGGCAGTGGACAGACCGATGAAGCTGACGGGCCCGCGGTCGCGGCGAAAAGGGAAAGTCGTGGTGCCGTCATCGCCAGTCATCCAAGGGCGCCAGAGGTCGAGACCGGCCGGATTGGCGACATAGCTGTCGTGGTTCCCGGGGACGAGGGTGACGTCTTGGGGCGGCCCGAGTGTCGTCAGCCAGTCGCGAGCCAGTTCGAATTCTTCGGGCAGAGCGATGTTGATCAGGTCGCCGCCCAGCGCGATGTGATCGGGGCCGTGGGTGCGGATATCGTCGAGCAGAGCGGCCAGAACCTCGGGCCGGTGGCGACGCTGGCGCTTGCGCAGCCAGGATCGTCGGCCCAGGCGCTGCTTGAAGCGGAGGTCCCGACCCGTGCCATTGGGCAACGGTAGGTGGGGATCCGACAAGAATGCGAAGGAAAAGGGCGAAGCGGGATGTCCACCGGCGTGATCCATGTCTATAGCGTCGCTCCGTCCCCCGAGAAGGACCTTCCTTATGACCGAGGCCGCCGCGCCAGACCATCCCGTCGCCCGCTACGTTGCCGCAAGCGAGACGCGCGTCTGGAGCATGGCGCCGACGGAGCGTCTGCGACGGATTTTGGCGCGGGCCGGGGTGACGGAGTTCGGGCCCTGGGACGGCGCGATGGACGTCAAACGCGTGGTGGCGAGGCGCAACCATCTGATCCTGCGCGCGGATCAGGAATATGCACCGGTCCTGTTGGCGGATTTGGCGAAGCGGCCGGGCACGGTGCTGGTGGCCGAGGGGCAGCCGGTCGCGGCCCATGTCACGGCGGAGATGGCCGAGGGGGCCGCGAGCGACCTGGCGGCTGGGCGGATCGAGGCATTGGCGGGCCTGCCCGCGCTGGAGCCGGAGGCGCTGAGTTCGGCCCATGACAAGGCGCTGAGGAAGCGCGAAGTGCCGTATGTGATCCCGATCCGGCCGGACACGGTGGACGCGGTGGAGCGGCGGACCTTCGAAGGCTCGTATAAGGGCGTGACCGATTTCGTGACCCGGCATGTCTGGCCGGTGCCGGCGCGGGCGGCCACGCGGTGGTGTGCGGCCAAGGGCATCACGCCGAACCAGGTCACCACGGCCAGTCTGGTTCTGGTGTTGCTGGCCATGTGGCTGTTTTGGAATGGGTTCTTCGTGATCGGCTGCCTGGTCGGCTGGGCCATGTGTTTCCTGGATACGGTCGACGGCAAGCTCGCCCGGACGACGCTGACTTCCAGCAAGTGGGGCAATGTCTATGACCACGGGATCGATCTGATCCACCCGCCGTTCTGGTATTGGGCGTGGTTCGTGGGCGTCGGCGTGGCGTCGGATGCCATGGTCTGGTCGCTCTGGATCATCATCGTCGGCTATGTGGTCCAGCGCATCCAGGAGGGCATTTTCATCGCCCGGTTCGGGATCGAGATGCATGTCTGGCGTCGGTTCGATAGCCGCTTCCGGCTGATCGTGGCGCGGCGCAATCCGAACCTGGCGATCCTGATGGTCTTCGCCTTGATCGGCATGCCGGGCGCCGGGTTCGTGGCCGTAGCCATTTGGACGGCGATCGGTTTCGTGGTGCATTCGGTCCAGATCACCCAGGCGATGACGGCGCCGAAACCGGTGACATCCTGGCTGGCCGCATGAAGATCGGCATCATCAGCAATGAGCGGAGCCATGCGAACAAGAAGGACGGCTCGCTGGCCGATCTGCGGCAATCGACCGACGATGTGCTGATCGCCCGGCTTCGACGGAACAGCAACGGTGACCGGCTGGATATCGACGGCATCCTCGGGGATTTCGCGGCTCGGGGAGTCGAGTTGATCGTCGTCGATGCAGGGGACGGAACGATCCGGGATATCGTCACGCGGTTGGACGAAGCGTATGGCGACGCGTGGCCGGCTTTCGCACTGGTGCCGTCTGGCAAGACCAACGCCATCGCAGGCGATGTGGGGCATTCCGGGCGGGGTGTCGCTGCGCTGGATCGCCTCTTGGCCGCCCGGACAGCGGGTACGCTGGGCCAGAAGGCGGTGGAGCGGGCGGCTTTGGAGGTCGATTGGCCCGGACACCGCCCGATGCGGGGGTTTCTGTTTGGCTACGCGGCCTTCACGGAAGGGGTGCGTTTCGCCAATGAGCGGGTCCACACGGCCGGGGTGAACAAGGGGCTGGCCGTGGTGCTGTCCATCGCCGGGGCGATCCGCCGGGTGCTGGCCGGGTCCGGGCCGGTGGCGCGGCTGACGGTCGATGGAACATGCGTCAATGCCGACCGCAGCTTCGTCATGCTGGCCTCGACACTGAATAAGCTAACGCCGAACCTTCGCCCGTTTTGGGACCGGGGCCAGGGCCTGGTGAACTGGCTGGACCTGCCATCGCCGTTACCGCGTTGGTTCATGGGGGTTGTGCGGATGGGGCTGGGGCGGCCCGCGCGCTGGATGGAAGAGGCGGGGTATCAGAGCGGACGGGCCGAGGCGCTGGAAGTGTCGCTGGACAGTCCGTTCATCTTGGATGGGGAACTGTTCGAGGCCGAGGGGCCGATCCGGATCAAAGCGTCGCAACCGATCCGGTTCGTGCGGGCATGAGCGATCCGCTGATCCCTCTGGTCGCGGCCGGATTGGATCGGCCGGTGATGCCGGAGGCGCGTGAGATGGCGGCGCATCTGACGGAGATGCACGGCGACAGCGTGGATGCGGTTTTGTTCTATGGGTCTTGCTTGCGGGACCAGACGGCTGAAGGCGTTCTGGATTTCTACCTGCTCGTTAACGACTACCGTGCGTTCCACGGCGGGTTGGCAGGAGCCTGGGCCAATGCGGTCCTGCCGCCCACGGTTCGGTTCGTGGAGATCGACGGGGTCGCGGCCAAGGTGGCCGTGATATCGACGGCGGCCTTCACACGGCGGATGCGGCCCGGCGCTTTGGATACGACGCTTTGGGCGCGGTTCTGTCAGCCGTCGGCCTTGGTCTGGGCGCGAGACGATGGCGCGCGGGCTTGGGTGGTTGACGCCGTGGCCGATGCGCTTGCGACGGCAGCCGGTTGGGGGCTGGCCTTGGGGCCACGGGGCGCAAAGTCCGGGGTGCTGTGGGAGGCGCTGTTCCGGCAGACCTATCGCGCGGAATTGCGGGTGGAGCGCGCCGGGGATCGGGCGCGGGCGATCTATGAGAGGGCGGCCGATCATTTCGATGCGGCGTTGGAACCTGCCTTGGCCCGGGCGGAGCGGATGCAGGGCTGGCAGTGGCGCGATGAAAGCTGGGCGCAGCGGGCCTGGGCCCTGCGGGTGTTGGTTGGAAAGCCATTGAACCTGGTGCGGGTGGTGAAGGGTGCGTTCACGTTCGATGGGGCGGCGGATTACATCGCCTGGAAGATCGAACGGCATTCGGGGCGGGCATTGAACCTGACCGAATTTCAGCGGCGGCACCCGCTGATTGCCGCGCCGCGGATTTTGTGGCGGCTGCTTCGGGATCGGGTAGTTCGATAGGCTGGAACGCGAACGGCACCCCGAAGGGTGCCGCAGCGGGTGGTTCGGGTGCGGGAGCCTTACTGTGCGGCAGCCAATTCGGGTTCTGGGATCGCGTTGAGCGCCTGGCCAATCTTGGTGAAGGTCGCGATGGCGTCGTCGATCTGCTGTTCGCTGTGGGCCGCGCTGACGCTGCACCGCAGGAGCGGTTTGCCATCGGGCGTGGCCGTGGACAGGACCAGGTTGCAGTAGAGTCCTTCCTGCAGGAGGCCGTTCCAGAAGGTAATCGCGGTTTCCGCGTCATCGACCTTCACCGGGACCACAGGCGTGATTTCCGGACCCATGGTGAAGCCAGCGGCGGCGAGACCTTCGTAGAGTCGGCGCGAGTTGCGCATCAGGCGTTCGCGCAGATGGCCGCCCTTTTCGATCTGGTGCAGCGCCTCGATGGTCGAGGCAACAATCGACGTGGGCAGGGATGCGGTGAACATGTAGGGGCGGCAGGCGACACGGAGGACATCGAAGTTCTCGATGTTCGAGACGCAGTAGCCGCCAATGGCGCCCAAGCTCTTGGAGAAAGTGCCGACGATGAAGTCCACGTCGTCCTCGACCCCGGCGGCTTCCGCCAGGCCGCGGCCATTCTTCCCCAGGACACCCATGGAATGGGCTTCGTCGACGATGATGTAGGCGCCGGCTTCCTTGGCGACGGCCACCATTTCCCGCAGGGGCGCGGTGTCACCGTGCATGGAATAGATGCCTTCAACCACGACGATGCGGTCACCTGGATTGTCTCTCAGGTGGCGCAGGCGGCGGGCCAGATCCTTGGGGCTGTTGTGGCGGAAGCGGGTGACGCGGGCGCCAGACAGCTTGCAGGCATCATAGATGCTGGCATGGCTGTCGGCATCGATCAGCAGATCGTCGTCGCGGCCCGCGAGCGTGCCGATCACGCCCAGATTCGCCTGGTAGCCGGTGGTGAAGGTCATGGCGTGCTTGCGGCCGAAGAAGCGAGCGAGTTCCTGTTCCAGCTTCACGTGCAGACCGTAGGACCCGTTGGCGATCCGCGATCCGGTCGTGCCGGTGCCGTTGTTCTGCAAAGCATCGGAAGCGGCGGCGACGCAGCTCTCGTCGAAGGTCAGACCCAGATAGTTGTTCGTGCCCATCAGGGTGACCGGCTTGCCGTCGATTTCACCTTCGGTGGGGGATTTGACGACGTCGAAGCGCACGCCAAAGGGATCGCGTCCGTTGGCCCGGGCGTCGTTGTAGGCGCTGCGGACGCCGTCGAATTTGTCTAGAAGTCCCATTACGCGCACTCGTCTTTATTCATTGCTTTTAGCGCCCCCGTCAGAGTCGCGAGATCCTGAACCGTGTCGACATCCGCCAACCGATCCATGGGGATCAGGATGTCGAATTCATCTTCGAGCACCATAATCAGGTTCATCACCGCCAGAGAGTCGAGCCCGAGTTCCCGGGTGACGCTGGCCTCTGGGCGGACATCTTCGGGCTGCTTCGCAACTTTGCGAAGCTCGTCCATGATGAAGTCGAGGTCGGCGTCCGGCATTCCTGCTCCGTGGGTGATGACGGGTCTTTGTCAGACCATCAATACGGAGAGGGCATATGGGATCGGGCCGTCTCTTGTCTATGGCTCGGGAAACACCCTTTGTTGCATCATCTTACAGTGCGGCTTTCCGACAATAGCCCAGCCCCCCGCGCCCAGTCGACGGTGCGGGCAAAACCGGTTTCCAAGCTGATATCCGGTGCCCAGAGCGTCGCGGGCGGCAGGCGTGCGGCAGAAACGGACCAATCGGGGTGCAACATTTCGCGCACCTTGCCGCGTGACATCATCGGGGTGGAGCCGGTCAATCGGGCCCAGCTTTCGACAACCGTACCTGCAACTGGCCAGACCGCCCGCGGAACCGACACCAGCCGGGGCGTTCGCCCCATGGCGCGCGCGGCCGCTTCGGACAATTCCCGCCAGCCATAGCCGTCGGGGCGATTATCGCTCAACTCGAACGGGCCGGGAAATGCTTTTGGGGCAAGGACGAAAGCGACGATGGCGCGGGCCACGTCGGCGGCATAGACGAAGCTCAACCGCCCATCGGGCAGGGCCGGGACGGGCATGAAGGGGCGCTGGGCCAATTGAAAGAGGACCAGTGTTTCGGTGTCCCAAGGTCCGTGCACGGCCCCGGGGCGCAGCACGGTGACATCCCGGCCCGCGGCCTCGGCGAAGGCGACTTCACCGGCGCGCTTGCTGGCGGCGTAATCGGACAGATGCGGTTCCCGCGCCGCCAGGGAGGAGACCTGGATCAGCCGGGCCTCTTGGGGCGCAGCTTCGGCCAGGGCGGCGCCCAAGGCGCCGCTGCCGCGTTCGTTCACGCGGAAAAACCCCGCCCGATCGCGGGCCTTGATCGCGCCGGCGAGGTGGATGACGGCATCGGTGTCGGCTGAAAACCGCCGAAGAATATCGGGGTGCGACAGGAGGTCGCCCATCACGATCTCTGCTTCCAGCCCCGGAAGCTGGGGATGGGTGGGGTCGCGACGGACCAGGAGCCGGACGCGCCATCCGGCCTTCTGTAAGGCGGCGATGACGTAGCGGCCGAGGAAACCCGTCCCGCCGGTCAGCGCTGCCAATGGCCGTTGGTCGGCCATCCGGTCAGGCCTCAGGTCGCCGGTACGGGCTCGAACGCCCCGTCCAGGAACATCTTGCGGGATTTGGAGCGGCTGAGCTTGCCCGACGACGTATGCGGCAGGCTGTTATGCGGCACCAGCACGACCTCGGCTTCGACGCTGTGATCGGCGGCCAGCACGGAGGCCACGTCGGCCTGTAGCGCGGCCCGGACCTCTGGGTCGGAACTGCGACATTGGATCAGCATCACGACACGTTCCTCGCCGCCATCATCGTCCAAAGAAACGGCGGCTGCATCACCGGCGCGCAGGGCATCGACGCCCCGTTCGGCGGACCATTCCAGGTCTTGGGGCCAGATGTTGCGGCCATTGACGATGATCAGGTCCTTGGCCCGGCCGGTGATGACGAGGGCGCCATCGCGCAGATAGCCGAGATCGCCGGTTTCGAGCCAGCCATCGGGGCGGAGTGCCGCGGCCGTCTGTTCCGGCTGGCCATAGTAATGCTTCATCAGGCTTGGGCCGCGGACGCGGATGCGACCCACATGGAGATCGGGGAGCGGCGTGTCGTCTTCATCCACCACGATCAATTCATGGCCTGGAAGGATCGTGCCGCATTGGGCGAAGGCGCGGCTGCGCTTGGTCCCTGGGCCGGGGGCGGCGGCGACGCGGTCGTTTTCCAGGCGGTCCAGATCCAGGTCGTCGGCCACGGGCCCTGTGTCGAGCGCGTGGAACGACAGAGCGAGGGTGGCTTCTGCCATGCCGTAGCTGGGCACGAAGGCCTCACGCCGGAAATTGACGGGCGCGAATGTCGTGGCGAAGTCTTCCAGAACCGAGGGCCGGATCATGTCGCCACCCAGGCCCGCGCCGCGCCAAGAGGACAGATCGATCCCGTCGAGCGGGGCCGATTTGGCCCGGCGGAGGCAGAGTTCGAAGCCGAAATTCGGGCTGAAGGACAAGGTTCCGCCGTTTTCGGTGATGAGCTTGAGCCAGAGGAACGGGCGGCGGGCGAAGTCGCGGGTGGCCATCAGGTCGAGCGAGACCTGGGTCATGACCGGGACCAGGAGGAAGCCGACCAGGCCCATATCGTGGTACATGGGCAGCCAGGAGGTGCAGCGGTCGCTGCCCTTGATTTCCAAGCCATAGCGGCTGATCGCTTCGGCATTGGCGCGCAGGGCGCGCTGGGTCACGGCGACGCCGACGGGGAAGCGGGTGCTGCCGGACGAAAACTGGAGATAGGCGATGTCATCCGGTCCGACCTGGGGCAGCGTGTCGGCGGCCGGGTGGTCGGCAAGATCGGCGACCGTGCCCGAAAAGTTGAGATCGAGACCCTCGGTCGCTTCGGCGAGCCATTCGCGGAAAGCGTTCGGGGCGAAAGCCGCGTTGGCATCGGCGGATTCGATCATGCGGCGCAGGTGGTCGATATAGGCTGCGCGACCGCCGAAGGCCGCGGGCAGTGGCATGGGGGCGGGGACGAGGCCGGCATATTGGCAGGCCATGAAGGCGCGGCAGAAATCGCCGTCGGTTTCGGCCAGCATGGCGACCCGGTCGCCGGGTTGCAGACCTGCGCCAACCAGACGCTTGGCCAGGTTGCGAGCTTGGTCGCGCAGATCGGCATAGGTCAGGCGTTCGGCCAAGGTACCGCGGCCCGAATAGATGTTGATGCCGGTTGCGCCTGTGGCCGCGTAATCGAGCGCTTCGGGCAGGCTGGCGAAGTCGCCGGACCGGAAGGGGATCCCGCTTCCGGTCGGCGTTGGGTTTTCCGTGTTTTGCGTCATGTCGGCTTGCTCCACCCCGCGCGGCTGGCATGTGCGGCAGGGCATATCCACGGCGCCTTGGGTTTTGCAATGCCCCATGGGTGGGGTTTGACCGGCGGACTCGCGATTAACGGGGTTTTGATATCAAGGCTGTAACAGCTTTCACGGCGGCGTCCATCGGATCGATGGGCGACGGCAGGCTAGTGGCTGTCCAGGTCGTGCCCAGGTGGACGGCCCGTCCGGCGGTGATCAGCGCATCGGAGAAGGCATCGGCGTTGCGTGGGGATTTCAGCAGACCCTGGCGTCGGAGCGTAGCCAGGCCGGTGATCGGGAGTGTGAGCTTGGGAAGGGGCAGGCGCCGGGGCAGCGGGAAGATGTGCATCGGGCGGCCGGTTTGGCTGACTTCGTGCATCATCGAAATACTGTCGCCGGTCACCACGAATTCATCGGCTAGGGCCAGATAGGCTTGATAGGGGTTGTCGTCCGTGTCGCCCCAGCGGAACAGATGTGCGGGGACGTCGATCTGGGCGGCCAGGGCGTCGGTGGCGGCCGGATCGGTGCGCGGGCCGGTGGCGACGAGAAGCGATCCGCCCGAGGCGCGGGCATGGGCGTTGACCTGTCCGCCCAGCTTCGCGCCATCGGCTACCCGGAAAACGAGGGGCGGTGCGTTGCCGCCGAGGAGGACGGCGATCCAGGGTTTCGGCAGGTGGGCCAAACGGTCGCGCCATCGATTGCCGGCAGCGGCGAGGTCTTGAGGAGACGGGCCGCCGAGCGGGCCGGGGAGGCGCAGAACGTTCGGGGCGTCGGGCACGCCGTATTGTGGGGTGGTCAGCAAAAGGTCGAAGGCGGCCAGCGGCGCCCGCGGGCGACCGAGATGAACCAGTGTGGCCCCCGACTGCTGGCCGACCCACCGGGCAATGGGGACGCTGCGCCAGCCGATGGACAGGACCAGGTCGGGCCACGGGGGGCTGAAATCAGCGCGGGCATGGGGCGCGAGCGGCGCCAGGGTGCGCCGCCGTCCATAGAACGGAGTCCAGAGGGGCTTTGGCCTGCGCCAGTCCAAGGTCTTGACGTCCGCGCGCCAGCCTAACCGGTCTGCCAAAGCCTTGATCTGAGCATTGTCCCCGACCCGATGCCCCAGGAGAGCCCAAACGTGGGGAGATGGATCGGACGGAGCGGTCAACGGAGTTCCCAAGTATGGATCATCTGACGGACCCCTAGGGGATCGATCCGGCCTTGCCCAGACGGGTGTCTAATGCGCCATGGCAGGGGGTGAACCCTTTTGACCCGGCTCGATTGACGCCATAAGGGCTCCACCGGACCGAGGAGCAACGCGATGTCCCACATCTTGCGGATATTCTTCACGAGCGAGGGGGGACGCCCCCTTGTCGTGTTGCTTTGCCTGACACTCGGCGCCTTGGTCCAAGGTGTGGGGCTGGCCAGTATGTTGCCGGTGATCTCGGTCGTGCTGGATGCGGATGAAGGGTCCGCCGGGAACTCAACCCAGATGGTTCTGGACGCGGTCGAGTGGTTGGGGCTGCCGCTGAATGTCTATCTGTTGCTGACGATTTCGGTCAGCGCGATCATCCTGAAGAACGTTCTGACGCTGCTGGCCATGGTCTATGTGGGATATTCCGTGGCCCAGATCGGGACCAGCTTGCGCCGAAACTTCCTGGAACGGCTTTTGCAAGTCCGCTGGTCCTATCTGACCGAGCGGCCGATGGGGGAAATCACCAACGCGATCAGCAACGATGCCGGGCGGGCTGCGCTGGCCTATCAATCGGCCGCGAATTTCCTGGTGAACGGATTTCAGGTCGCACTCTATATCCTGCTCGCTCTCTTCGTGTCTTGGCAGATCACCCTTATTTCCATGATTGCCGGCGCCGGGATCGCGGCGTTGATGAGCCATTTCATTCGCTTGGCCCGGAAGGCTGGCCGTGAACAAACCGTCCATACGTCAAAGTTCGTGACCCATCTGTCGGATGCGTTGAACAACGTGAAGCCGATCAAGGCCATGGATCGCCAAGGCAATGTTGCGAACCTGTTGTCGCGTGGGATCAATCGTATGCGCAAGGCGCAGCGCCGCCAGATCGTGTCGTCGCAGGCGCTGAAGAACGGGAACGAGGCGCTTGCCGCAATCGTCATGGGGCTCGTCCTCGCGGCGGCCATCGGGCTTTGGGAGGTCAAAGGGCCTGAATTGGTACTGCTCGCGTTCCTGTTGGCGCGCCTGGTCGGGGCGATCAACAAGCTGCAGGGCGAGTACCAGAAGGCCGTTATCTTTGAGAGCGCCTATGACAACGTGTCCGATCGGATCGTGGATCTGGAAGCACGCATGGAAGCAGATCGCGGTCGGGCTGATCCGGTCTTTCAGATCGCTTGTAAGTTGGAGGACGTCCACTTCGCCCATCCGGGCCGCCCGGTCCTGCAGGGTGTGACACTGACGTTTCAGAAGAACCGGACGACGGTGCTGACCGGGCCATCCGGATCGGGCAAGACGACCGTTGCCGATTTGATCCTGGGGTTCATCGCGCCGGATCAGGGGCAGGTTCTGATTGACGATAAACCTCTGTCCGAGGTGTCGCTGAAGGCCTGGCGGCGGAAGATCGGATATGTGCCTCAGGAGCTGGTTCTGTTTAACGAAACGATCCACGACAATATCACCTTGGGCGATCCGGATCTGACGGAAGACGATGTGCGGGACGCGCTTCGCATCGCTGGCGGTTTGGGCTTCGTTGAAGCGTTGCCCGACGGCATCCATACGCAGGTCGGCGAGAAAGGCGCGCGGATATCGGGTGGACAACGCCAGCGGATCGCCTTGGCCCGGGCTCTGGTGGAAAAGCCGGAACTACTGATCTTGGACGAGGTGACCAGTGCGCTGGATCCCGCCACCGAGGTGGAGATTGTCGCCAATATCGGTGCGCTTCGGGGCACCACGACAATCATCGCGATCACCCACCGGGCGGCATTGCTGGAAGCGGCCGATGAAATCTACGCCCTGCGGGACGGTCGATTGGCGGAGACGTCCGAGGTGACGCGGGCGGCCGAGGACGTCGTCTAGACGGCTAAGCCAGGGTTAGTCCTTGATCAGCGCCCTTAGGTATTGGCCGTATTCGTTCTTCTGGAACATGTCCGCCCGCTTCGACAATGCGTCGTCGTCGATCCAACCGGCGGCATAGGCGATTTCATCCGGGCTGCCGGTTTGGAGGCCTTGCCGGACTTCGAGCGTGCGGACGAAATTGGCCGCTTCGAGAAGGGAGTCGTGGGTGCCGGTATCGAGCCAGGCATAGCCCCGGCCCATGCGTTCGACCGATAACAGACCCTCTGCCAGGTACATCTCCAGCAGGCTGGTGATTTCCAACTCGCCGCGGGCGGAGGGCTTCACGGAAGCGGCCCGGCGGGGGGCGTCCCCGTCCAGGAAGTAGAGCCCGGTGACGGCGAAGTTGGAGGGCGGGATCGCGGGCTTTTCGATGATCTGCTTGGCCTGCCCGTCGTCGTCGAAGGCCACCACGCCGTAGCGTTCGGGGTCGGCGACGCGATAGCCGAACACCGTCCCGCCTTCGGTCTTCTGGTCGGCCCGGGTCAGGATGTGGGGTAGGCCGTGACCAAAGAAGATGTTGTCACCCAGAACCAAGGCCGACGGCGCGCCCGCCAGGAAGCTCTCGGCCAGCAGATAGGCCTGGGCCAGGCCATCTGGGCTGGGCTGCTGGACATAGGTGAATTCCATGCCCCACTGCGACCCGTCGCCCAGGGTTCGCTGGAATTGGTCGGCATCTTGCGGGGTGGTGATGATCGCGACCTCGCGAATACCCGCCAGCATGAGCACGGTGATCGGATAATAGATCATCGGCTTGTCGTAGATCGGTAGCAGCTGCTTGGAGATGCCGATGGTCACGGGATAGAGCCGGGTGCCCGAGCCACCGGCCAGAATCATGCCTTTGCGCGTGGTCATGGTGTGGTCATCCCTGCGGGCGGGTTGGCTGATCCCGAAAGATCGAGCCCGTCTAGCCAAGCGATTGGCGTGATGGCGTGGCGCGGATCGATCATTTTTGGGCCAGCTCTGCCAAGACGATGTCGAGACCAGCCTGCCAATCCGGTGGATCGACGTCGAAGTCGCGTTTCAGTGTCGTACCATCCAGACGGGAATTCTGGGGGCGAGTTGCCGGGGTCGGGTAGTCGGCGCTGGGGATGCCGGTGACGGTGACCGACCGCCCGGTCTTCGCAGAGATCGTCCGGGCGAAGTCGGCCCAGGTCACGGCAGGTTGCCCGCCATAATGATAGGTGCCGCCTGGATGACCTGCCGCCATGGCCTGCGCCATCCGCAGCAGGGTCGCGGCGATGTCGGCGGCCGGTGTGGGCCCGCCGGTCTGGTCGTCCACAACAGTCAGGGTATCGCGGGTCTCGGCCAGGCGAAGCATGGTTTTCACGAAGTTGCTGCCATGGGCCGAAAACACCCAGGACGTTCGCAGTATCGCGTGCGGGCCGCCCGCCGCGCGGATGCCCGTTTCGCCTGCCAGTTTGGATCGGCCATAGGCGCCCAGGGGATTGACCGGGTCGTCGGGGCGCCAGGGCCGGGTGCCGTGGCCATCGAAGACGTAGTCGGTCGAGACATGCAGGAACGGCACGCCCCTCCCGGCGGCGGCGGCGGCCATGGCCGCGGGGGCCGCGCCATTGATGGTGGTGGCGAGGCCTTCTTCGTCTTCCGCCTGATCCACGGCCGTGTAGGCCGCGGCGTTGATGATAGCGGTGGCGCTGCTTTGACGGATGATCTCGGCGCAGGCGGTTGGGTCGGACAGGTCGGCCTCCTGGCGGCCCAAGGCCGTGACCTCGGCTTGTCGGCGGAGTTCGGTCGCCACTTGCCCCGTGCGGCCGAAGACTAAGATCGTCACGCGGTCACCCCGAGCCGGTCGCCAACGCCGTCGCGGCTTTGGAGCGCGCGCCACCAGGCCTCGTTATCCAGATACCAATCGACGGTCAGGGCCAGACCTTCTTCGACGGTAACCGATGGTTGCCAGCCAAGTTCCCGGCGAATGCGGGTTGGATCGATGGCGTAGCGGGCGTCATGGCCGGGGCGGTCTTCCACGAAGGTGATCTGGTCGGCATAGGACCCCGATGCCTTGGGACGGCGTTGGTCCAGGATGCCGCAGAGCGTTTTCACAAGCTGCAGATTGGAGCGCTCGTTCTCGCCCCCGATGTTGTAAGAACGCCCGACTGCCCCTTTCGTCAGGGCCAGCAGTAGGGCCTCGGCGTGGTCTTCCACATAGAGCCAATCGCGGACGTTGGAGCCATCGCCATAGATCGGCAGCGGCTTTCCTGCGAGCGCGTTCAAGATGATCACCGGGATCAGCTTTTCGGGGAAATGGAAGGGGCCGTAATTGTTGGAGCAGTTGGTCAGAATGATCGGTAGACCGTAGGTTTCGTGCCAGGCCCGGACCAGGTGATCGGATGCGGCCTTGGAGGCGGAGTAGGGCGAGCGCGGATCGTAGGGCGTGTCTTCGGTGAACTTGATCGATGGGTCGGCGGGCAGGGAGCCGAAGACCTCGTCGGTTGAGATGTGGTGGAACCGGAAGCCGCAGGGCTTGCTGGCCGCCGTCCAATAGGCTCGGGCGGCTTCGAGCATGTTGTAGGTGCCCGTCACATTGGTCTGCACGAAGGCGCCGGGTCCGTCGATGGAGCGATCCACGTGGCTTTCGGCGGCGAGATGCATGACGGCGTCAGGACGATACTCGGTGAAGACAGCGTCCAGAGTGGCGCGGTCCCGAATGTCAGCCTTGACGAAGGCATAGGCCGGGGAACTCGCGACGGACGCGACGTTGTCGAGGCAGGCCGCATAGGTCAGCGCGTCCAGGTTCACGACCGAATGGCCCTGGGCGATGGCGCGCCGCACGACGGCCGATCCGATGAAACCGGCACCGCCTGTCACCAGGATCTTCATGGTGTCGGTTCCCACGACAACGGCCCTTCATAGCTGAAGGGTGTGCGAAAGTCCGACCATGATTGCGCTGTCGCGTCCTTGTCCGACACGATAGGACCCTCCGTGAGGCCCCAGTCGATCCCTAGGTCCGGGTCATCGAAGCGAAGCGCGCCTTCGCTGTCGGGGGCATAGATGTCGGAGCACTTATAGACGATCTCGGTGTCCGGGGCCCGGGTGACGAAGCCATGCAGGAACCCCGCGGGGATTAGAAGCTGACGGCCGTTGTTTTGGGTCAACTCCACCCCGACCCATTTTCCAAAGGTAGGGGAGCCGCGCCGGATATCGACCGCCACGTCGAAGAACGCCCCCCGTCCGCAGCGAACAAGCTTGACCTGCGCATGGGGCGGGGCCTGGAAATGCAGACCGCGAACGGTGCCAGCCTGGCTGGACAGGGAATGGTTGTCCTGGACGAAGTCGACATCGATCCCGTGCTTTGCCAAGGCCGGGCGGCTCCAGCTTTCGGAGAAGAAGCCACGATGATCGCCGAACCTTGCCGGTGTGATTATGACGACGCCAGGGATGGCAGTGGGCTCGATCTGCATGGCGGCGCGATCCATGGTGGGCTGCGCCGACGCGATAGCAAACGGCCCGTGGTCTGTCCATTGACGGAGGTCGATCCGCTCAGGCGCGGTTCAGGACGCCGAAGATCTTATCCAAATGCTCCTGCAGATAAATTCGGAGCCAGGGCGTGAAATGTTCGGGGTGGCGTCGGGTCTGGGCGGCCAGGTCGTAGAGGTCGAGCCAGCGGACGGCCTGCACTTCGCTTGGATTGGGTTGCAGCGGCATTTTGGGTGTGGCTTCGGCCAGGAAGACTTCGACGACTTCGTGTTCGACGAGACCGTCGCCCACATCGGCGCGGTATTCGATGCCGGGCCGGGCTTCCAGTGTGAGGCCGGTGATCCCCAATTCTTCCCGCAATCGACGTTGAGCGCAAGCCGCGCCGCTTTCGCCCCAGGCCGGGTGGGTGCAGCAGGTATTCGCCCAAAGACCCGGCGTGTGATACTTGCCCGCCGCCCGTTGCTGGATCAGCAGTTTCGATCCCTGCATGACGAACACCGACACGGCCTTGTGGCGCAGCCCGCGCTGATGCGCTTCCAGCTTCTCCACCGGTGTCAGGGTGTCATCGACCCAGGCGGGGATCATGGTGACCATGTCTATTCGGCCGGTTGCGTGTCCGGCGTGCGCCCCATGGCGGGGACGAGCCCCAGAAGATGGGCCACGTTTTTGATGCCGATCTTTATATGTGCCAAGGGACGGGCCTTCACCAATTCCTTGTTCATGTATGCCTCAAACGTGAGTCGTTGCACGTCGACATCGTGACACAGGGTGACAAACCGTTCCCGCCGCTCGTCGGAGCGGTAATAGGCATCCTGCATGGCGCCCAGGATTTTGAAGACGGCCTTGTGGTCTTTCATGAAGGCTTTGCGCGCCAGGCGCAGATGCTTGGCCTGGCCGGTGGCAAGGACCTTCTCGCAGGCCAGGGCCGCCACCCGGCCACCGACCATGGCATAGAAAATACCTTCCCCGGAGGAGGGCGCGACGACACCGGCGGCGTCCCCGGCGAGCACGACGTCCTTGCCGTTGTCCCAACGCTCCAGCGGCTTCAACGGGATCGGCGCGCCTTCGCGGCGGATGGTTTCGCAATCCTTGAGACCAGAGGCGTCGCGCAGGGCGGCGGTCGCGGCCTTCAAATCAACGCCATCGACGGCGGTGCCCATGCCGACGCTTGCCGATTGTCCGTGGGGGAAGACCCAGCCGTAGAAGTCGGGTGAAATCGAGCCGTCATAGACCACGTCACAACGTTGGGGGTGATAGCTGCCGGATCGCGGCGGGGCGGCGATGATCTCATGATAGGCGATCACATAGGGAATCGTGTCGCCGCCATCGACTTCACCCCGGGCCACATTGGACCGGGCGCCATCCGCGCCGATGACGAGGCGGGTGGTGAGGGTACGTTCCTCGCCCGAGGCTTTGTCGCGGTAGATGACCTGGGTCCAGCCGTCGTTTCGTTCGATCCGCAGAAAGGTGCCGGTATGCCGCTCGGCCCCGGAGTCGACAGCTCGCTCACGCAGGAATTCGTCGAAGTGTTCGCGGTCGACCATGCCGACGAAGCCGTCTTCGATGGGGATATCGACCTGCCGACCGGTGGGGGAGATCATGCGGGCGGTGTCGATCTTGGCGACCAGTTGGTCGTCGGGGATGTGGAAGTCGCGGATCAGCCGCGGGGGTACGGCGCCCCCACAGGGCTTGATGCGCCCGGCCTTGTCGAT
>JBCDCS010000015.1:0-21812 GCA_039181205.1 Pseudomonadota bacterium | reverse complement strand
CGTGGTCGTCCTGGTGACGCAGCTGATCTCCGATATCGGCTACGTTTTCCTGAACCCCCGCATCCGCATCGCCTGAGGAGAGCGCCATGGAACCCCTCACCTGGACCGGTAACCTGGGCGACGTGCTAGACCCGATTCTTGCCGTCGGCGTGATCGCCCTCCTCGTCACGTCCGTTCTGGCCATCGTCGTCAGCTTCTTCGCCAGCGGCGACCGCGTCGTGATCAACCCCGATGGCAGCGCGGCCATCGCTGAAGGTTTCCCGGGCCTCGTCACCCGGGCCCAAACCTACGCGCTTTATGCGGTGCTCGCGACGATCCTGGCCTATATCGTAGCCGGCATGGTCGTCGGCCATGAAGGCGGCGGCATCGTCGGCGGCATGTCCCAGGCCTTCACACCGGTCTGGATCTCGCTCGCCGTGCTCTTCGCCGTCAGTTTCACCTACAAGCGGAAGCTCGGCCTCTACGGCAAACTCTTCGACTCAACCATCGGCATGATCGGCTTCGCCCTGGTCATGTTCTGGGCCTTCACCGCCTTCTATGCCGGTCCCTTGGACATGATCTCGACCCATGACCCGCTGACCCAGGTCTCGGGCATGAAGAACGAACCGCCGGGCACCGCCATGACCGAAGAAGGCTACTATCCGTTCTACCTGCTCGGCGGCGACAACTTGGCCCGCGACGTCTTCAGCCGGATGGTCCTCGGCTCCACCATCGTGATGCAGATCGCGCCCCTGGCCACGCTCTTCGCCTTCATGGTGGGCATCACTTTGGGCCTGCCCGCGGGCTATTACGGCGGCATGCTCGACACCGTGCTTAGCTTCCTGGCCAACCTGATCCTGGCCTTCCCGGTGATCCTACTCTTCTACCTGCTGGTCACACCGGAAATCGTGGCCACCGGCCTGCCAAACTACATGGCGGCCGTGCTCTTCATCTTCCCGCTGGCCTTCGTCGCGGTCCTGCTGAACTCCCGCTATCGAACACAACCGACCACACGGAACCTCTATATCGGCGGGGCGATGGCGGTCGGGCTCCTGTTCTACTTCTCGCTGATCTCGGCCCAGGGCACGGTCCTGTCCTTCTGGCCCAGCGCCGTGGACCTCTTCGACATCTCCGGTCAGGTCCTGATCGTCTTCGTTTCGGTGGTCTTCGTGAACTCGCCGACCGTCTTCCGCATCGTCCGCGGCCTCACCCTCGACATTAAAACCCGCGACTACGTCGCCGCCGCCCAAACAAGAGGCGAAACGCCCTGGTACATAATGCTCTGGGAAATCCTGCCCAACGCCCGCGGTCCCCTGATCGTCGATTTCTGCCTGCGCATCGGCTACACGACGATCCTGCTCGGCACGCTCGGCTTCTTCGGCCTAGGCCTCCCGCCGGAAAGCCCGGATTGGGGGAGCACCATCAATGACGGCCGCCGTCTCCTGTCGGTCTTCCCGCACCCGGCCATCGTGCCCGCCGTGGCACTCCTCTCCCTCGTGCTCGGACTGAACCTCCTCGCCGATGGTCTCAGGGAGGAATCCCTGCGCGACTAGCCGTCTCGGCCCAGATATCCCGGGGGCAGAGCCTCCGGGCACCCGTCCAGCCACTCGAAAGCCAGACATGAAACAGAACCCCGACTACAAAGGCCCGATCCTGGAGATTGACAAGCTCTCCATCTCCTTTTTCACCCGCCTGCGCGAAATCCCCGCCGTCATGGATTTCTCCGTCACCGTCCAGCCGGGCGAAGCCGTGGGCCTGGTCGGCGAATCCGGCTGCGGCAAATCCACCGTCGCCCTGGGCGTCATGCAGGATCTGGGCAAGAACGGCCGCATCGTCGGCGGCTCCATCAAGTTCAAGGGCCGCGACCTTGCCGACATGTCCGCCGAAGAACTGCGCGACATCCGCGGCAACGAAATCGCCATGATCTATCAGGAACCCATGGCCTCCCTGAACCCGGCCATGCGCATCGGCAAACAACTCATGGAGGTCCCGATCCTCCACGACAACGCCTCCGAGAAAGAGGCCTACGATCTCGCCCTACAGGTCGTCACCGATGTCAAACTGCCCGACCCGGCCCGCATCCTCGAAAGCTATCCGCACCAGCTCTCCGGCGGCCAGCAGCAGCGCATCGTCATCGCCATGGCGCTCATGTCGAAACCCGCGCTCCTGATCCTCGACGAGCCGACCACAGCGCTCGACGTGACGGTCGAAGCGGGCATCGTCGAACTCGTCAAGGAACTGGGTACCAAATACGGCACGTCGATGCTGTTCATCTCCCACAACCTCGGCCTGGTGCTCGAAACCTGCGACCGCATCTGCGTCATGTATTCGGGCGAAGCGGTGGAAGACGGCGCCATCGGCGAGGTCTTCGACCGCATGCGCCATCCCTATACCCAGGCGCTCTTCCGCTCGATCCCGCTGCCCGGCGCCGATAAGAACGCCCGGCCCCTTGTCGCCATCCCCGGCAACTTCCCCCTGCCCCATGAACGCCCGCCTGGCTGCAATTTTGGCCCCCGCTGCGACTATTTCGAAGCCGGCCGCTGCGACAGCGGGACGATCGCCATGCGGGATGCCGGGCCAGGCCATCACTCGCGCTGCGTCAAGTTCGACGAAATCGACTGGAACGCGCCGCTCGCCGACGTGATCGAGACCACCAGCCGCCAAATCGGCGCGCCCGTCCTGAAAGTCGAGGGTCTGAAAAAGTACTACCAGGTCGCCGCCAATGCGCTTTTCGGCGGCGGCGAAGCCAAGGTGGTCAAAGCCAACGAGACCTTGGATTTCGAAGCCCGCGAAAGCGAAACCCTCGCCATCGTCGGCGAATCCGGATGCGGCAAATCCACCCTCGCCAAGGTCCTGATGGGCCTCGAAACCGCCAGCGACGGCACCATCACCATGGGCAACCAGGACATCCAATCAACGCCCATCGAAGACCGCGCCACGAAGCAGGTCGCCGATATCCAGATGGTCTTCCAGAACCCGTTCGACACCCTGAACCCATCCATGACCGTGGGCCGCCAGATCATCCGCGCCCTCGAAGTCTTCGATTACGGCGACAGCGACAACGACCGGCGGGAACGGATGCTCCAGCTTCTCGATCTGGTGAAACTCCCCCGGGAATTCGCGGGCCGAATGCCCCGCCAGCTCTCCGGCGGCCAGAAACAGCGCGTCGGCATTGCCCGCGCCTTCGCCGGGGACGCCAAGATCGTGGTGGCCGACGAACCCGTCTCCGCCCTCGACGTGTCGGTCCAGGCCGCCGTCACCGATCTCCTGATGGAAATCCAGCGCGAACAGAAAACCACGCTGCTCTTCATCTCCCACGACCTGTCCATCGTCCGCTATCTCAGCGACCGCGTCATGGTCATGTATCTGGGCCACGTCGTCGAAATCGGCACCACGGACGAGGTCTTCGCCCCGCCCTACCACCCCTATACCGAGGCGCTGCTCTCAGCCGTGCCCATCGCCGACACCAAGGTCGAAAAGAAGCACATCGTCCTGGAAGGCGACATCCCATCGGCCATGAACCCACCCTCGGGCTGTCCTTTCCAAACCCGCTGCCGCTGGAAGTCCGAAGTGGCCGGCGGGCTTTGCGAAAAGGAAGTGCCGCCGATGAAGTCCTTCGGCGGCCACCAGATCAAATGCCACCTGAGCGACGCCCAGCTCCAGAACATGGAGCCGGTCATCCAGACAGCGGTCACGGCAGCGGAATAGCCCGCCATCGCGGCGCGGCGCGAAAACCGCCTGACATGTCAACAACATAAAAAGGGGCCCAGAACCGGGCCCCTTTCCTCCTGGTGTTCTGTTAGTTTTAGCTACACCCGGACGTTCCGCCGCACGTATTGCACTTCATGCAGGTGCCGTTGCGAACGAGCGTGTAGTTCCCGCATTCGCCGCAAGCTTCACCCTCGTAGCCCTGAATCTTCGCCTTGGTCCGCGCATCCATGGAGGCGGCGACGGCGACCGTCGATGTCTCGGTGGTCTGCGTGACGAAGGCAGCCTGGGTCTCCGCCAATCCGCTGGCGCCACCGGCGATCTCCGCCGCGACCCGGTCGGCGCCGCCGCGCAAGGCCACCAGGTCGGACGGCAGACGCTTCCGCAGGTACCCGGACGACGCCACCGACTTGAACACTTCCAGCGATTTGGACGCCGCCGTCTCGCCCACCGGGCCGACATTGCCGTCGCCCCCCTCCGGCGCCTCCGGCTCGCCCAGCGTGTCGAAGCTGGCGCCCTGGGGCTTCACATGGGCCAGGTCTTCGCGGTCCAGATACGACACCGCCAATTCGCGGAAGATGTAGTCCAGCACGCTCGTCGCGTTCTTGATCGAGTCGTTGCCCTGGACCATCCCGGCCGGCTCGAACTTGGTGAAGGTGAAGGCGTCCACGAACTCCTCCAGCGGCACGCCGTATTGCAGACCGACCGACACCGCGATGGCGAAGTTGTTCATCATCGCCCGGAAACCGGCGCCTTCCTTGTGCATGTCGATGAAGATCTCGCCCAGCGACCCGTCCTTATACTCGCCCGTGCGCAGATAGACCTTGTGGCCGCCCACGACCGCTTTCTGGGTATAACCCTTCCGGCGCTCCGGCATCTTCTCGCGGTGGCTGCGGATCAACTCCTTGACCACCACCTTCTCGATGACCTTCTCGGCCAGAACCTGGGCCTTTTCCTGCGGCGTGCCACTTTCCAACACTTCGGCGGCTTCGTCGTCGTCCTCGACCAGCGCGGCCGCCAGCGGCTGCGACAGCTTGGAGCCATCGCGGTAGAGCGCATTGGCCTTCACGCCCAGCGACCAGGACAATTCATAGGCCTTCTGGCAATCCTCGATCGTCGCCGAATTCGGCATGTTGATCGTCTTGGAGATCGCGCCCGAGATGAAGCTCTGCGCCGCCGCCATCATGTGGATGTGGCTGTCCACTGACAGGAACCGCTTGCCCTTCTTGCCGCACGGATTGGCGCAGTCGAAGACGTTCAAGTGCTCGTCCTTCAGCCCCGGCGCGCCTTCCAGCGTCATCGTCCCGCAAACATGGTCGTTCGCCGCCTCGATCTCGACTTTCGAGAAGCCCAGATGCCGCAACAGATCGAAAGTCGGATCCGCCAGCTTCTCCGCCGGGATGCCCAGCGTGCCGGTACAAAATTCCTCACCCAGCGTCCACTGGTTGAACACGAACCGGATGTCGAACGCGCTTGGCAGGGCCGCTTCGATCTTCGCGATCTCCTCCTTCCCGAACCCATGCCCGATCAAGGACGTGTGGTTGATCCCCGGCGCCTGACCCAGCGAGCCGTGGCCCACCGCATAGGCAATGATCTCGCCGATATCGGCCTCACGATAGCCCAGGGTCCTAAGCGCGGCCGGCACCGATTGGTTGATGATCTTGAAGTAGCCGCCCCCGGCCAGCTTCTTGAACTTCACCAGCGCGAAGTCCGGCTCGATCCCCGTCGTGTCGCAATCCATGACCAGGCCGATGGTGCCCGTCGGCGCGATCACCGTGGCCTGGGCGTTGCGGAACCCATGCTCCCCGCCCAAGCGCACCACGCCGTCCCAGATCTCGGCGGCCAGCGCGGCCAGACGCCCGTCTGGGCACCCTTCGATATCCAGCGCCACCGGCTTCACCGCCAGGTCTTCATAACCGCCGGTCTGTCCCTTCGCCGCATTGCGATGGTTCCGCATGACCCGCTGCATGTGATCCGCATTCTTGGCGTAACCCGGGAACGGCCCCAGCTCACCGGCCATCTCGGCCGACGTGGCATAGGAGACGCCCGTCATCACCGCCGTCAGCGCCCCGCAAAGCGCCCGGCCTTCGCGGCTGTCGTAGCCGAGACCCATATTCATCAGCAGCCCGCCGATATTGGCGTAACCGAGTCCCAGCGTCCGGAAGTCGTAGGACCGCTGCGCGATCTCCTTCGACGGGAACTGCGCCATGGCCACGCTGATCTCCAGCGTAATCGTCCACAGACGCGACGCATGTACATAAAGTTCGTGGTCGAACTGCCCGTTTTCCTTGAGAAACTTGAGCAGGTTCATCGACGCCAGGTTGCAGGCCGTGTCGTCCAGGAACATATATTCCGAACACGGGTTCGACCCCCGGATCGGCCCGTCTTCGGGGCAGGTATGCCAGTCGTTCACCGTGTCGTGGAACTGGATGCCCGGATCCGCGCAGGCCCAGGCGGCATGGCCCACCTTTTCCCACAACTCCCGCGCCTTGACGACCTTCGCCACCGACCCGTCCGTCCGGTTCGTCAGCTCCCAATCGGCATCCTTTTCGACCGCATGCAGGAACCCATTCGTCACCCGCACCGAGTTGTTCGAATTCTGTCCCGAAACCGTGCTGTAGGCCTCACTGTCCCAATCCGTGTCGTAGGTCGGGAACTCGACACTCTCATAACCCTGCCGCGCATATTGCAGCACGCGCATGATATAGGCTTCGGGAATCATGTGCTTCTTGGCCGCGCGAATGGCCGCCTTCAGCCCATCGTTCTTGGCCGGGTCCACCGCATCGTCCAGCGCCCCATCCCAAGCCGTAATGGCGGCCATGACCTTGTTGAGCTCCCGCTCATGGGTCTTTGAGCCCGCGACCAGGGCCGCCACTTTCTGCTCTTCGATCACTTTCCAGTCGATGAATTGCTCAATGTCCGGATGGTCCATATCGACGATGACCATCTTCGCTGCTCGACGGGTGGTCCCGCCTGATTTGATGGCGCCCGCGGCGCGGTCGCCGATCTTCAAAAAGCCCATCAGGCCCGAGGATTTGCCCCCGCCCGACAGCTTCTCCCCTTCACCCCGCAGATGCGAGAAATTCGTGCCCGTGCCCGAGCCGTACTTGAACAGCCGCGCCTCCCGGACCCAGAGGTCCATGATGCCGCCATCGTTCACCAGATCGTCGTCAACGGACTGGATGAAGCAGGCATGGGGCTGCGGATGTTCGTAGCTCGACTTCGACCGGGTCAGCTTACCGGTATCCGGATCGACATAGTGGTGGCCCTGGGCGGGACCGTCGATCCCATAGGCCCAATGCAGGCCGGTGTTGAACCATTGCGGCGAGTTCGGCGCGCCCATCTGGCGGGCCAGCATCACCCGCATCTCGTCGAAATAGGCGCGGGCATCTTCTTCGGTCGTGAAGTAACCGCCCTTCCAACCCCAATAGGCCCAGGCACCCGCCAAACGGTCGAACACCTGCTTCGACGACGTCTCGCCGCCATAGCGTTCGTCCTCCGGCATTTCCGCCAGCGCCTTTTCGTCGGCGACCGAGCGCCATAGGAACGGCGGCACGTCCTTTTCGCGCACCTTCTTCAACCGCGCGGGTACGCCTGCCTTGCGGAAATACTTCTGCGCGATGACGTCCGACGCGACCTGGCTCCAGCCGTCCGGCACTTCTACGGCGTCCAGCTTGAACACCACTGTCCCGTCGGGGTTACGGATCTCCGACGTGGTCGTCGTGAAGGTCAGCGCCGCGTAGGCATCCTGTCCAGCTTCCGTCAGTTTCCGCTCTAGCCGCATGGTCGATCCCCAAAGTCTTAACTGTATTTTCGATAATTGAGACGCGCCCGAGAGCGCGTCCCACCGTCCACCGTCCCCGGGGACAATCAGCCACGATCACACATCTTTCCCGCTCGCTGCCCGTCCCTGGGTGCGATGGTTCCGACTTGTGAGGTGGCTGCCCGACCCCAGTGCGGGGCCACTACATTTGGTGGCTCCTCTGCACGGCACAACTAATGGATGATAAAACGGCACGTCGTCAATGTGGATATCGGGGATATTCCCAAATCTTTTTTGTTGACGGGACGGCTCGCGATTCCCACCGTGAACGCCGCCTCGGAACGTGTTGAGAACCCGGCATATTAAGATTTATGAACGGATAGACGGGCCGGGCCGGATAGCGTGGCCTGACGGCCACGATCCCGGTCATACATGCTCATCCACAGATTATTCTCAGCCCGGGTCGAAGACCTCTCAGGCGGTGGTCGGGGCGGCGAGATTCGAACTCACGACCCCCTGTACCCAAAACAGGTGCGCTACCAGACTGCGCCACGCCCCGACGCCGCGTGCCTTAGCAGGGCAAACCGCGCGGCGGAAGCCCTAGTCGCACGGCCAGGCGGCAAGATCCTGCGGCATCACCGGTGATCGCAACTCGTCGCCCACCGCCAGCCCAAGATCGGCGGCCAACCCGCCATTGATCTCCAGCACCGCACGCGCCGGCCCGTTCGACGGAATCACCGTCTCGTCCAGCGGGACGGCGTTTTCATGAATCCGCGTGATCGTCCCCGAATCGTCGAGGAAGATGATGTCCAACGGGATCAGTGTATTGCGCATCCAGAACGTGCGTTCCCGCGGCTGCGGAAACACGAACAGCATCGACGACAACCGCGCCATCTCCTCCCGGAACATCAAACCGCGCGCATGCTCTTCCGGGGTCAGCGCCAATTCCGCCTGGAACCGCACCGTCCCGAACTCGCCGCGCAGATCGAGACGCTCCACGCTGCACGACGCCGCGGCCGCACCGGCCACGAGCCATAGCACCAAACTGAACAGAAAACGTCGGATCGCGCGCCCCGCGATCAGGTCAGATAGTATTCCCATCGGCGCACCTCCACGGCGAGCTTGCCACGTGCGCCATCCACAACGCGCACGCAGATTGCCTCCCCCGGTGCAAGATCCGCAAGACCGAACCGGCGCAGAACGTCGATATGGATGAACACATCCACCGCCGACCCGAAGACATTGGCAAAACCGAAACCCTTGCCCTTGTCGAACCACTTCACCCGCGCCGGCTCATGGGGCAGCGTCTCGTCTATGGGCTGCAGATATTCCGCCATCGGCTCGCCCGTCTGACCCTCCGGCACGTCGATCTCCAGAACCTCCGTCGCCTGCAACCCCCGGTCAGTGGCCTGCACCCGGATGACGACCTTCGCGCCCTCGGCGACGCTGCTCTGACCAAAGTTGCGCAACACGTTCACATGCAACAACACGTCCCGGTCCGACTCGGGTGACACAATGAAGCCGAAACCGCGCACGGCATCGAACCATTTGACGGTGCCCGCAACGGTGGCCCCGTCAACCTTCTGATCTATCACTCTTGTGTCCCTCACTCACTCTGACCGAAGTCCGGTTCGTGGCGCAGGCCGGGTGATACGCGCCACACCACTAGATACAAGGGCAGGACACCCGCAAAACGGGTACTCGGCATCATTTCGTAACGTAATAGGCGCAGTTCTGCCGACGGCGCCAAACCGGCAAGATCAGGGATTTAGCCGCTCAATCCGCCAGTTGTCCCCATCCGGCGCCGGTCTGGTCCAGCGGAAACGATCATGCAGACGGAACGACCCGTCGGCCCAAAACTCGATCTCCACCGGTCGGATGCGGAAGCCGCCCCAGAACGGCGGCCGCGTCGGGTTCGGTCCATGGCTCGCCGTCACCGTGGCCACTTCGGCCATCAACGCCCCCCGGCTCTCCAAGGGCCGCGATTGCCGCGACGCCCAGGCGCCGAGCCGCGACTTGAGCGACCGCGACGCGTAATAGGCATCCGCCTGTTCATCCTCGACCCGCTCCACCGGCCCGCGCACCCGCACCTGGCGGCGCAGCGATTTCCAGTGCATCACGAACGCCGCCTTGGGGTTCGCCGCCAGCTCCTGGCCCTTCTTGCCCTCGAAATTGGTGTAGAAGACGAAGCCGTTCGCCTCGATCTCCTTCAGAAGCACCATCCGCACATTCGGCAGATCGTCCTCGTCCACCGTGGCGATGGCGATGGCGTTGGCGTCCTCCGGTTCGGTCCCTTCCGCCTCGGCCAGCCAGGCCCGCGCCAGGTCGAACGGGTCATCCCCCGCGAAGATACCAGTGCGCTCCGAATCCGCCATGATCGCCCTTCCCCAGCGTGACTTGCTGCCCCTGGGGCAATCGCCTAAAGCCGATACCAAGGCAAGCGGAGGAACCATGTCGGGTATCATGCAAGGCAAGCGCGGACTCATCATGGGCCTCGCCAACGACAAGTCCATCGCTTGGGGCATCGCCAAGGCCTGCGCCGAACAGGGGGCGGACCTCGCCTTTTCCTACCAGGGCGAGGCCCTGAAGAAGCGCGTCGTCCCCTTGGCCGACCAGTTGGGCTCCTCCATCGTGCTGCCCTGCGACGTCTCTGACGGCGGCTCCATCGATGCCCTCTTCGACGGCCTAAAACAGCATTGGGACCGTCTCGATTTCGTCGTCCACGCCATCGGCTTTTCCGACAAGAACGAGTTGCGCGGCCGCTACCTGGACACGTCTCTCGACAACTTCCTGATGACCATGAACATCTCGGTCTTCTCCTTCACCGCCGTGATGCAGCGGGCGGAAAAGATGATGACCGAAGGCGGCTCCGCGCTCACCCTCTCCTACTACGGCGCCGAAAAGGTCATGCCCCATTACAACGTCATGGGCCTCGCCAAATCCGCGCTAGAGATCAGCGTCAAATACCTGGCCGAAGATCTGGGCCGCGACGGCATTCGCGTGAACGCCATTTCCGCTGGCACGATCAAGACGCTGGCCGCCTCGGGCATCGGCGACTTCCGCTACATCCTGAAATGGAACGAAAACAACGCCCCCCTCCGCCGCACCGTCACCCAGGACGAGGTCGGCAAATCGGCCATGTATCTCCTCTCCGACCTCTCGTCGGCCGTTACAGGTGAAATTCACCATGTGGACAGCGGCTACCATGTGGTCGGCATGAAAAACCCCGAAGCCCCCGACATGACGTTGGAGAAGAAGGACCACTGATGGAGACGCTCACCCTCGCGCATCTCCTCGCCTTCAACGCCGCCCTCTTCGTCGCCGTCGCCGCCCCCGGCCCGGCCTTTCTGGTCTGCGTCCAGGCGTCGCTGACCGGCGGCCGGGCCGAAGGCGTACTGACCGGCATCGGTCTCGCCACCATGGCGGGCCTCTGGACCCTCGCCGCCCTCCTTGGCCTGGAAGCGCTCTTCATGCTCTTCCCCTACGCCTACACGGCCATGAAAATCGGCGGCGCGCTGATCGTCCTCTTCATCGCCATCCAGGTCTGGCGCGGCGCCCGCGACCCCGTCGATAACCAGACGCCCAGCGCGGCCCACCGCGCCTTCCTGCGCGGCTTCATCCTCAACCTCGGCAACCCCAAGAGCATCCTCTTCGCCGCCGGCGTTCTCCTGGTGATCTTCCCGCCCGGCCTGACCGCGGCGGAGATGGCGGTCATCACCGCCAACCACGTCGCCTTGGAAATCGCCGTCTATTCCACCCTGGCGTTCCTGATGTCCCGCGACACAGTCCGCGCCCGTTACCTTGCCGCCAAACCCACGATCAGCCGCGCCATGGCGCTGGTCCTGGGCGGCCTTGGCCTCAACCTCCTGGTCAGTTCTTGACCCCGCTGGCCTTCGCCACCGTGGCCTTCGTCCACCTGCTCGCCGCGATCTCGCCCGGCCCGTCCTTCGTGATCTCCGTCAAAACCGCCGCCGCCGAAGGCTTTCTGCCGGCCCTCGGCCTCGCCCTCGGGTTCGGCATCGGCGCGGCCACCTGGGCGCTCATGGCGCTCGTAGGCCTTTCCGTCCTCTTCGATCTGGTCCCCGTCCTCTTCACCTTCCTGAAGATCGGCGGCGCCCTCTTCCTGCTCTGGATCGCCATTCTGATGTGGCGCCACGCCCCAGACCCCATGCCCCAAGTTGACGAAACCGCCCCCCGCGGACTCGTCTCCGCAATCCGCCTGGGCCTTCTGACCATGTTCGCGAACCCCAAGGCGGCGGTCTTCTTCGGCGCCGTCTTCCTGGGCTTCGTCCCGGCGGACACCTCCTGGGCCGCCAAGGCGATCATCGTCTTCAACATCTTCTGGATCGAGGCCGCCTGGTACATCCTGGTCGCCCGCCTCTTCTCGCTCCCCCGTCCCCGCGCGGCCTATGCCAGGTTCAAGACCGTCCTCGACCGCAGCCTGGGCGTCGCGCTCGGCGCCCTCGGCATCCGCCTCGCCCTGCCCTAAGGAATTCGTCCATGGCCGACACCCTGCCCCACGAAAAAGGCTTCCACATCAGCTGGGACCAAATCCACCGCGACAGCCGCGCGCTCGCTTGGCGCCTGGATGGCCGCGGCCCCGACAACGGCGCCTGGAAGGCCATCGTCGCCATCACCCGCGGCGGCATGGCCCCGGCCATGATCGTCGCCCGCGAACTCGACATCCGCCTGGTCGATACGATCTCCGTCAAATCCTACGATCACCAGACCCAGGGCGACGCCCAAATCCTCTCCAAACCCGATGCGGAGATGGTCGGCGACGGTACCGGCGTCCTGGTCGTCGACGACCTGGTGGACAGCGGCAAAACCCTCGAAGTCGTCCGCAGCCTCTACCCCAAGGCCCATTTCGCCACCGTCTATGCCAAGCCCAAGGGCGAACCCATGGTCGACACCTTCATCACGGGCGTCAGCCAGGACACTTGGATCTTCTTCCCTTGGGACATGGCCCTGCAATACGTCCAACCCTATCGCGGCACCGATTGAGGGCCACACGCCTTTTTATTTACGGCGCGCCGAGCGTGGGAAAGACGACGTTGGCAACCGCTCTGGCCCAGGCCACCGGCCTCCCGACAATCCACCTGGACACCCTCTTCCACACCCCGCCCGGCAGTGATCGCCCCCGCGCCCAGGTGCTTGCGAACCTCGATCACGCTACCGCCGCCCCGGCCTGGATCGCCGAAGGCAACCATGGCGCTTCGCTGGATCTTTGCGCGACCCGCGCCGCCCAGATCATCATCCTGCGGATCGGCCCGTGGTGCGGCCTCGCCCGCCTCATTCGCCGCCGTCTGACCCAGGGCACCCCGCTGCCCCTCCACCTCGTCCGCTACGTCCTCTCAGCCCATCCCAAGATCGAACCGCACCACCTGGCTCGTCTCAATGCGCTGGTCTCGGAACCCATCGAAAAGTTCCTAGACAACAAGACCGCTCTCGATCACTTCCTGGCAATCCACGGCACCGATCACCCGACGCCTCCCGGCCGCTGACAGCCACATCGGCCCTCAATACCCGACCCAAACTCCCAAACCAGCGCGCCGCCCGGCGCCTTGGACCTTCACATCCGATTAACCCCAACCCGTTACTAAGTCGTCCAACCAAAGACTTAGGGGCAGACGTCGCGTAGACCGGTTAACATCCCGTCACCAAAACTGTGCGAACGCGCGTTCGCACGGGGGGTGTACAGGGGGCGTACGGGGGGCGCACCACTCGAATTAGCTGAAATTCCTGACTTTTCTGCCGCTTATGAGGATAAGTTGCTCCACGTGAGCTTGACCGCACGCACCTCGGCCTTGCGCCCGCTCCGACCACCGTGACAGATGCCAGCGGCGACTTTAGGGAGAGCGGAATGCCCGATCTGGAAGTGGATGCGCTGGGCCTTCTCTGCCCCCTGCCGGTGCTGCGCCTGAAGAAGCGGATGGCGCCGCTGCCGGAGGGCGCCACCATCCATCTGCTGGCCGACGACCCGGCGGCCCATGTGGACGTGCCGCATTTCTGCGCCGAGGCCGGTCACGAATTCCTCGGCGTCCAGGGCACAACCTTCACCATCCGCAAAGGTTAACCGCGCCGTCCTGCCACCGACCCCTATTCGGCCGCTTGCGCGAGGCTCGGCCCGCCCGCCCGGATCGTGGCCAAAAGCTCCTCGCGCCGCTTCGCCGCCCGCCGTTCATTGGCTTCTTTGACCGGCCCGAACCCGCGGATCTGCAGCGGCAACTCGGCCAGAGCGATCACGGCCTCTCGCGTTCCATCTTCGATCAGCGGCAGAACGGCCGCCATATCCGCCTCGTATTGCCGGATCAACGCGCGCTCCATCTTCCGCTCGGCCGTATATCCGAACGGATCGAGCGGCGTGCCCCGAACCATCTTGCCCGCACTCAAAAGCGGATAAGCTCGCTCGATCCAGGGCCCGAAGTCGCGCTTGGCGGGACGGCCGTCCAGCCCCTCCTTGGACAGCATGGGGGGCGCCAGATGATAGGTCAGTTTCAGTTCACCATCGAACGCCGCGCGGGCCTTGTCCCGCGTGCTGCGCAGCAGGCGGGCCACTTCGTATTCGTCCTTATAGGCCAGCAGCTTATGATACCCCTTCGCCACCGCTTCCTTCACGGCCGCATCGGCGATCCCGTCCAGCATCCGCTGGTAGTGTCTGGCATAACGCTTGGATTGGTAGTCGGTCAGATGGGCCACCCGAGTGGCGATCTTCTGGTCCAACGTCTCCGGCAGCTTGACGACCGTGTCGTCCAGCAGACGCCTCGCATCCTCCGGCCGCTCGACCGCCCAGCGCCCGAAATCGAAGGCCCGCTGGTTCTTTTCCACGGCGGCGCCGTTCAACTCGATGGCCCGCAGAACCGCTTCCCGGCTGAGCGGGACAAGACCCGATTGCCAAGCCGCGCCCAGCATCATCATGTTGGAGAATATCGTGTCGCCCAGCAGCTTTTCGGCCAAAGCGCTGGCATCGAACAGGGTCAGACGGTCGCGCAGACGCGCTTCCAAAGACAGGCTCAACCGGTCGGCCGGCAGCTTGAAATCCGCGTTCAAGGCGAAGTCACCCGTGGTGATCTCGTGGCTGTTGACCACCGCCCCCGTCCGGCCGGTGGATGTCAGGGACATGGTCCGCACATCGGCCGATACCACGAGATCGCCACCGATCAACGCATCCGCTTCGCCCAGCGCCACGCGAATGGCCGAGATGTCCGCCGGCCGGTTGGCCAATCGCACATGGATCGCCACGGCCCCGCCCTTCTGGGCCAGACCGGCCATTTCCATCACGCCCGCGCCCTTGCCATCCAGGTGTGCCGCCATGGCCATAACGGCTCCGATGGTGACGACGCCCGTCCCGCCCACACCGGTGATCACCGTGTTCCAGGTCGTCTCGATATCCGGCAGCTCCGGGTCCGGCAGCTCGCCGATCTCCACCGACGCAGTCGCCTTCTTCTTCAACTGCGCCCCCTCGACCGACACGAAGGACGGGCAGAAGCCTTTGACGCAGCTAAAATCCTTGTTGCAGGTCGATTGGTCGATGGCCCGTTTGGTGCCGAACTCCGTCTCCACCGGCACGATGGACACGCAATTCGACTGCACGCCGCAATCGCCGCAGCCCTCGCACACATCGGTATTGATGAAGATGCGCCGGTCGGGGTCCGGGAACTGCCCCCGCTTCCGGCGGCGGCGCTTTTCGGCGGCGCAAGTCTGGATGTAGATGATGGCCGATACGCCCTCGACCTTGGTCATCCGTTCCTGCACCGACATCATTTCTTCGCGTTCATGCCAGGACAGGCCGGACGGGAAGCGGGCCTTCTCCACATCCTCCTTCTCATCATAGACAACCGCGATGGTCTTGACCCCCATGGCCTGGAGCTCGCGGGCGATCTGCTCTGGGGCCAGATCGCCTTCGTTGTGTTGGCCACCGGTCATGGCGACCGCGTCGTTGTAAAGGATCTTGTAGGTGATGTTCGTGCCAGCCGCCAAAGCCGCACGAATGGCCAGGATGCCAGAATGGTTGTAGGTGCCCTCGCCAAGGTTCTGGAACACATGGCCGCGGGTCGAGAACTGGCTTTCGCCCACCCAATTCACGCCCTCGGCGCCCATATGGGTATAGCCCTCCGTGGACCGGTCCATCCAAAGCGCCATCACATGGCACCCGATCCCGGCGCCGGCGCGCGACCCGTCCGGCACCTTGGTCGATGTGTTGTGCGGACAGCCTGAGCAGAACCAGGGCGTCCGCTTGGCGATATCGGGGGCATTATCGGCACGCTTGGCCTCTTCGATGCGATCCATCCCCGCTTTCATGCGGTCGGTGCAGCGGCCCTCGTCTTCCAGGATATTCCCCAATTTCGCGGCGATATCCGTGGGGTCCAAGGCATAGGATTGCTTGAACAACAGATCGCCATTGCCGTCCTTGAAGCCGTAGACCCGGCGCCCCCGCCGGTCATCGAAGATCGCCTCTTTGACCTGCACTTCGATCAGCTTGCGCTTTTCTTCGACGCAGACGATCAGGTCGAGCCCCTCGGCCCAATCGTGCAGGCCCTTCATATCCATGGGCCAGGTCTGACCGACCTTGTAGGTCGTGATGCCCAGCCGTTCGCATTCCGCGTCGTCCAAGCCGAGCAGGTGCATGGCGTGGATTAAGTCGAGCCAATTCTTCCCGTGGCTCACGAAACCGATCTTCGCACCGGGTTTGCCGTGCACCCGCCTGTCCATGCGATTAGCATGGCTGAACGCTTCCGCCGCCCATCTCTTATGGCCGAGCAGGCGTTCCTCCTGGGGAATCCAATGGTCATTGAGGCGGATATTCAGCCCGTCTTCCGGCATCGGATAATCGGGCGTCACGAACGACATGCGGCCCGGGCGGCCATCCACGACCGAGGTCACTTCGACCGTGTCCTTCATCGTCTTCAGACCGACCCAGACACCCGCATAGCGCGACAGGGCCCAGCCATAGATGCCGTAATCGAGGATCTCCTGCACACCGGCCGGGGACAAAACCGGCATATGGACATCCACGAAGGCCCAGTCCGATTGGTGACACGTGGTCGAGGATTCGCCCGTGTGATCGTCGCCCATGGCCATGACCACGCCGCCATGGCGCGATGTACCCGCCATGTTCCCGTGGCGCATGACGTCGCCCGACCGGTCCACGCCGGGCCCTTTGCCGTACCAAAGACCGAACACGCCGTCATACTTGCCTTCGCCGCGCAATTCCGCCTGTTGGGAGCCCCAGATCGCCGTCGCGGCCAAGTCTTCGTTCAGGCCCGGCTGGAAGACGACATCATTGGCCTCCAGCACCTTCCGGGCCTTCAACATGTTCAGATCGACGCCGCCCAGGGGTGAGCCGCGATAACCGGTACAGTATCCTGCGGTATTCAACCCGGCCCGGCGATCCCGCTCCTTCTGCATGAGCATGAGACGGACAAGGGCCTGTGTCCCGTTCAGAAGCACCTGCTCCTTCTCGAGATCGAAACGATCGGAAAGCGAAACGTCGTGGCGCATCGTATGGACCCTCCCAAGATCATCTCTATTATAGGTCATTATTCCTGACCCATAAAGGCCCGTGTCTTCACGTGTCCTTCATGTAATAGGAGCACGGCTTTTGTCAGGCGGGATCGACAAATCGGGGACATCACATGGACTGGGATAAGCTGCGTATCTTTCACGCCGTTGCCGATGCGGGGTCACTGACCCATGCGGGCGACGTGTTGCACCTGTCGCAATCGGCCGTGTCCCGGCAGATCCGCGCCTTGGAAGAATCGCTGGATACCACGCTTTTTCACCGCCATGCCCGGGGATTGATCCTGACCGAACAAGGCGAATTGCTCTTCGACGCGACCCAAGCCATGACCAAACGGCTCGACGCCGCCTCGGCCCGGATCCGAGACACGGAAGAGGAGGTTTTCGGCAACCTGCGCGTCACGACCACCATCGGATTCGGGTCCATCTGGCTCGCACCGCGTCTGCCGAAGCTCTATTCGAAATATCCCGACCTGAACCTGGATCTGATGCTGGAAGAACGGGTTTTGGACCTGCCCATGCGCGAAGCCGACGTGGCGATCCGCATGAAAGAGCCGAGCCAGGCCGATCTGGTGCGCAAGCGGCTGATGGAAATCCGCATGCAGCTCTTCGCGATGCCCGACTATCTGGAAACGCACGGCACGCCCGAAACGCTCCATGACCTGTCGGCACACCGCCTTTTGTGTCAATCCGCCGAAGTCACGCAAGTCAGCGCCGGGGCCACGCTGGTCCGGGAATTGATGACCTACGACATCGGTCGGACGCTGACGGTGAACAACTATTTCGGGGTGCTGCAGGGGGTACTCAGCAACCTCGGGATCGGGGTTCTGCCGGACTATCTGCAGCAGGATTTTCCGCAGCTTGTCAGGGTTTTGCCTGCCATTCAGTCGTCGGAGGTCCCCGTCTTCCTCGCCTTCCCCGAAGAATTGCGCGGGTCCCGCCGGATCGAAGCCTTCCGTGATTTCGTGGTCGAGGAAGTGGTGGCCTATCGGAAGAAGCGGCAAGCCACGGCAGCGTGAGCCATGTGCCACACGCATGGCAGGAATGCACCGTTCAGTTCAGTTTTTGCTTTGTCGAAAGGCGCTTTGCTGATTATGTGAACATCGAAGGCAGCAAGACTGCTGCTTTCAACCTCCCTGTTGGACTCCGGCCGAGCCTTGTTGCTCGGCCTTTTTTTAGGCCAAGGCGCCCGCCGCGCTACCCCGCCGCTTCCATGGCTGCGACGTCCCGAATGCGTTTGACCATGGCGCGCAGACCATTGGATCGCTGGGACGACAAATGCTCATCCAAGCCGAGCCGCCCAAGCTCCGTCGCCGCATCGACGTCCGGAACCTCGGCAACCGGAAGGCCGGCATAGAGATCGTGCAATACCGCGATCAGACCGCGGACGATCATGGCATCGGATTCGCCTGCGAAGTCGAACGTCGCGTCCGGCCCCTGCCCCTCCACGCGCGGGTGCAGCCAGACCTGTGACGCGCAGCCATCCACCTTGGTCGCCGGCACTTTCAGCGCGTCGTCCAGCGGTGGGAAAGCACGGCCCATATCGATCACATGCCGATACCGGTCTTCCCAATCCTCCAGGAATTCAAACGTATCGACCAAGTCTTCGAAGCGTTGCTGTGCCATTCGGGCCCTCCTTGGTCGCAGGTAAGGCGGTACAAAGGGTAGGTCCAGTGTTCCCATGCCGCGCACGATCGGCTAGCCCTGCGGCAAGACGACATCGGGGGGACAGATGGGATTGATGGGACGGATCGGCGCAGTGCTTGCACTTTTGGCGCTGACTGGGTGCGGGGTCGCGGCGCGGTTGAACCCCTTGAACCTGTTCACGACCGACCGCGAAGAGGTGGTCCTGCCCTCCGAAACACTACCAGAAGTCCCGGTGGTGGATCAGGTGCTGTCCTTGACCGTCGATCCCACGCCCGGCGGTGTGATCATCTCGGCGGTCGGCTTGCCGCCGACCCAGGGCTTCTGGCTGGCCGAATTGGCACCTATTCCGTCCGAGGACCCTGCTGCACTCGTCCTGGCCTTCCAGATCGAGCCGCCCCTGGCGCCGCGCCCGGCCGGAACGCAACCCTCCCGTGAAGTCCTCGTCGGCCTCTTCGCATCGAACCAGGACCTGGCAGGCGTGCGCACGATCACCGTCCGCGGCGCGCTCAACCAACGAACGATTTCAAGGCAATAGATCTCTCACAGACGCTGATCGGCCAACTGCGCGCCTTCGGCCAGGACCCCAAGTTTGGCATAAGCGATCTCCGGGTCCACCGCGCCGAAGCCCGCAAACGTGCCGAACCCGCAATCACTGCCCGCGATGACGCGGTCGGCGCCTACGATATCCGTGAAACGGCTTAGGCGTTCGGCGATAACCTCGGGATGTTCGACGAAGTTCGACGTGGAATCGATCACACCCGGCACCAGGATCTTGTCGTCCGGAATTTCGCCTGCCCGGTCGCGAAACACCTGCCATTCATGGGCGTGGCGGGGGTTGGAGGTCTCGAAGAGGAGGTGGGAGGCGTTGATGGACAGGAAGGTCGAGAAAACCTTGTCCATGGGGATGTCGCAGATATGGGGGCCCTCGTAATTGCCCCAGCAGATGTGCACGCGCAGGCGGCTCGGGTCGAGATCGGCGATGGCGGCGTTGAGCGCCTCCACATGGGATGCGGCGATCTTCAGGAACTCGTCATCCGACAGATCGGCAAAGAGCATGTGGCGGGAGAGGGCCAGGTCCGGGCAATCGAGCTGCAGGTAGAGGCCCGCATCTACGATGGTGCGGTATTCTTCGCGCATGACATCGGACAGCGCGGCCAGATAAGCATCCCGATTGGGATAGAAATCATTCTGCAAAAACAGAGAGATCACACCCGGGCTGGCCGCGTTCATGAAGCCTTCGGCCGCGCCGTGTTCGGCCATCGCGGCTTTCAGGTGCTTGATATCCTTCAGAAGCTCACTCTGGCCTTTGGAGCGCACCTCGCCCGTACACATGGGGCGGGCATATTTGGGTGTGCCACCGTCATCGGCCAACCGCTTGAGAAAGCTGGGAAACATCTTCAGATCGGCGGGCGCGTTGCGGGGGCTGTCGCCGGAAAACCCGGTATAGCGGTCCTTCACATACGTGGCGTAGCTGATCTTCGACGTCTCGCCGTCGGAGACGATGCTAACCCCGGCGGCCACCTGCTTTCTCACGGCGTCCGAACAGGCCGCCGCCATCTGCGCGTCGAAGGCGGTCGGGTCGTAATCCTGGCCATTCTCGCGCGCGAAGAGCAGATCGACAGTTTCTTGGCTGCGCGGCAGGGAACCGGCATGGGTCACGCGGATGGGCATCGGGGTCTCCTCACGAAGTCGTGAGGGGATTACATGGTGACACCGGGAGGGCAAGACGCCGGGTGGTCAGACAAGAATTACTTGGCTGATGGAAGGGGGCACCCCCCGTACACCCCCTGTACACCCCCCGTACATACGCGCGTTCGCACGGTTTTGGTGATGGTTTCTTAACATTGGGGCGTCGTAGGGCATCGGGGGAGCTTTGGCTTGGTGCGGATGTTCCCGCTTCTGTCCTGGACCGGGATCAAGCCCGCAGGGCGCCGGTCCATGGCAGGGGAGGAGGCAAAGCGCGGCTTTCGATCTGGATGCCTTTGCCCGGCCCTCTCCCCCATTCCGTCACGATGGGATGTTCACTTGGGCCAGCCAGCGCCGATCCAGTTTCCAAAGTCCCCAGGCCAGCGGGATCGCGGCCAGACCGCCGATGACATAGGCCAGCGGCTCGTCACCGAAGGTCTCGAACATCTGGGTGTAGGCGTGAATGCCCGCAAAGGTCACGGCCGTGTTGAAGAGACCGCGCCGGGCCTTGTGGGCGGCGTAGAAGATGACCGCGACCAACGCGACGGCCCAGAGGATCGAATAGATGCCTTCGGGGATGTGAAGCGCGGTTGCGCGGAACGCATCGCTGGCGGTCTGCCAGGCGTCGGGATCGGCATAGGCGTCTTGGCTCCGCCACCAGGTGCTGCCCGGGCCCCAGAGGGTTTCGCCTACCACGTCGCCCCAGAGCGAGCCGACCAGAGCCGCGAGATTGGCGACCACGGTGGCCATTATGGCGAGGATCCCGCCGTGTCGACCGATACGCGCGGGCAGCTTGGCCGCAGCCCAGAACCCGACCACCGCGAGCAACGACATCTGCAGGATCGTGAGCGTGGATTCAGGCGAATAGAACGCGTAGGCGGCGTGCCAATAGGCCGTACCGGTGGACAGTGCCTGGGCAAAGGGGACGATGGCCAAGGCGGTGACGGCACGGACATTGGTGACCAGACCTGCCGCGGCGATGACCAGGGCGGCATAGAGCGATGACAGCGCGACAGGCCAGCCGGTCCAGTCGTGCTGCTCGGCCAAAGCGGAGAGACCGGAGAGGTGGAGCGCGCCACCCATAAGGAAGATCGACCCGCAGGCAAACCGGGTGGTCAGGCGCGGCCGTCTGTGGGCCAGACCGAAGATCGCGGCGACCAGGGCGCCAAGGCCCAGCATGGCGGGGCCTGCGATGGCTTCATGCTTGTCGATCAGTTCGACCCCTGCCCCGCCGAGAAGAAGCCCGGCGCCGATCAGCGCGGCGGCATTCCCGAAGAAACGAAGGGTCTCACCGCCCTTCCAAAGCGCGGCGAGCCCGCCCAGAAGCGCCAGCCCGCCTGCAAGCGCCACGGGCAGCGGCTGGGCCAGCCAGAAGATCAGGCCGAGCGTGGCGGCGATGATGCCGCCGGTCAGCAGGGTGTTGACCCCGAGCTTCATCATGGTTTCGCGGGCCTGGGCCCGCAGCACGGCGATCTGGCCGTCATTGAGCACGCCTTCCTGCAGAAGACGG
>JBCDCS010000014.1:0-23219 GCA_039181205.1 Pseudomonadota bacterium | reverse complement strand
CCGCCTCAGAGTGTTCCCGATCGATGCGTTCGATGATCTGCATATGACGGGGAAGAACGCGTCCCATCAGCCATGTTGACCACCGCTCCAACGCTTCGGGCAGCAGCGTATGGTTGGTGTAGTTGAGACAGCGCCCCGCTAGATCGCGGGCCGTATTCCAGTCGAGACCATGCTCGTCGATCAGCAGACGGATAAGTTCCGGTCCGGCCAGCGCCGGGTGCGTATCGTTCATCTGGATGGCGACCTTCTCCGGCAGAAGGCTTAGGTCGCTATGCTCAGACAGGAACCGCCGCAGAATGTCCTGCAGCGCCGCGGAGGTGAGGAAGAACTCCTGCTTCAGCCGCAACTCCTTGCCGCTGTCTGTGGAGTCCTGAGGGTACAGAACCCGCGAAAGCGACCGGGCCAGGGCCTCCGGCGCGGCGGCTGCTGTGTGGTCGCCGGAATTGAACCGCTCAAGGTCAAAAAGCTCGGTCGGATAGGCACCCCAGAGTCTCAACGTGTTTGACCATTTGCCCTGCCACCCGGCAACGGGGGTGTCGTAGGCGCGCGCAATCACAGTCTCCGACGGGTGCCAGACCATCCTTCCGCCTTCTTCACGCACGTACCCCTTGAATGGGATCGTATAGGCCGCCTCGTGCCGTTCGAATTCCCAGGGATGCGGTTGGTTCAGCCAGTCCTCAGGCGTTTCCACCTGCCGGCTTCCCTCGAACCGCTGCCGGAACAGGCCGTGTTCATACCTGATCCCGTAGCCAATCGCGGGACAACCGAGCGTCGATAGGCTTTCCAGAAAACAGGCCGCAAGCCGCCCCAACCCGCCATTGCCCAGGGCCGCGTCGGGCTCATCCTCGACGACGTCTTGCAGATCCACACCATCTTCGGCCAGTGCGGCCGCGATCCCATCGTGCAGACCCAGATTGACGATCGCATCCTCCAGGATTCGGCCCACCAGATATTCCATCGAAAGGTAATAGACCCGCTTGGCCCCGGCTTCCTCGGTCTTCCGATTTGCGGCGAACCAGCTATCGACCACCAGATCGCGCACCGCATAGGAAACCGCAACGCGCCAATCGTAGACGCTGGCGTCCGAAATCTGCTTACCGATCGTGTAGGTCAGATGGCGGTGAATCTGCGCACGCAGGGCCTGCGCATGAACCGGGGTTGCTACATTCATGATGTCAGAATTGCTCGTTTCTCAAAGAAGCCAGACTCGGCCGTAGGGTGGTAACGCGAACATCCGTTGTCCCTCATCGACAGCTCCGTCCGATAGGGCGTCATGGAAGGACGCAACGCCATTCTGGCGGAGCCAGTCGGTGGGCAATTCTTGCCATTCTTCCGTGAAATTGAAAAGGCATAGAAGCGTGCCGGTCGGCGCCAGTCTCTGGAACGCGAAAACGGCCGGGTTCGGGACCTGACGCACCCGCGTAGGGTGCCCGCCATGGATCGCCGATACGGCCTTGCGCCGTTGGTAAATGTGCTTCGTCCCCGCCAGCACCCGGCCTTCGGGCGTAGCCTCATCACCGGCGAGCGCCGTCGCCCAATCCATTCGCGGGCGATGCAGCCATCGGCTGTCATGGGCGTGATTGGCGACCGACAGATAGCCGTAGTCGTTCGTCATGGCGATTTCGTCACCCATGTAGATTAGAGGAATGCCTCCGAACGAAGCGATCAGAGCGTTACCCAGAAGAATGCGGTCGATCGCACGCTCGATCCCTTGGCGATCATCCGCCTGCTTCGCGCGCTCCAGACCCGCGAGGGACGCAAAAGTCCCCGAAATCCGCTTGTCACCGGTCGCCTCGTTCACCTGGAACAACGCGCCCCGCGCGAATGATCCGGGAAAGATACCTTCATAGAAATCCGACAGAAACGCCCGGTGTCCATAACCTGTCACGCCGATGGCCGCGGCGTCTTCGTCGGTGATGGCCCAGCCGATGTCATCGTGGCAACGAATGTAGTTCGCATAGGTCGCATTGGTCAGATGTTCGGGAAAATGCGACTGCAGGACATGGGTCATCAGCCGCGTGTCGCGCATAGCCAACGCGCTCCAGAACTGCACCATCAGGTTGTTGTGGTAGGCCAGATTGCCTTCGCGCCCGTCATGTTCGCCGCGCCCGAAATAGGTCAGCATCTCGGCCGGTCCGACAATCGCCTCCTCCAGATGAAGAACCGAAGCGGCGACGATCCGGGTAACAGCCCTCAATGCCCGCAGGATCATGTGAACCTCAGGTTCCGACTGACACCGCGTGCCCATGCGTTTCCACATGAAAGCCACGGCATCGAGGCGTAGAACGTCGACCCCCTTATTGGCTAAGAAGAACATCGTTCGGGCGATCTCCAAAAAGACCTTCGGATTGGCCCAGTTCAGATCCCATTGATGTTCGTTGAACGTCGTCCAGACCCACTTCCCAAGATCAGGATAGAAGGTGAAACTGCCCGGCGCATTGTCCGGAAAGATCTCGACAAGCGTCTTCTCGTACTGCTTCGGCAACGTGTCGTCGTCGAACATGAGGTAGTACGCCTGATATGCAGGATCGCCCTTGGCGGCGCGGCGCGCCCAGACATGTTCCTTTGCAGTGTGGTTCAGGACCATATCGACGCAGAGCGACATGCCGCGGGCCCGAAGCGCGTCCGCCAGGCGCGTCAAATCCCGCATATTGCCAAAGGCCGGATTGACCTGCCGATAGTCCATGACGGAATATCCCCCGTCGCTGTCACCGGGACGCGGCTTCAAACAGGGCATCAGGTGCACGTAGGTGACACCAAGGCTTTCGAGGTAGTCGAGCCTCTCATGGACACCGTTCAAGTCGCCCGCGAACAGGTCGATGTAGAATACGTATCCGACCATGTCGGATCGCTGGAACCAATCGGGTTCCAGATCGCGGCGGAGATCGAGTTGCTTCAGTTCCACAGGCCGGCCGCGCCACGCCTGTCGGATCTCCTCTAGCAGATCGTTTTTGAAGCGGTCGAATTCTGGATGATCGCCATAGAGCCTTTCCAGCATCGGCCAGAGGTCCGATGCACTCCGCTCAAGCCGCAGGTCGAATATGTCTTTCGCGCGCGCCGCCATGGGTCTCGTACTCTGAACCGGTGTCAGGTGATGACATCCGGGCTGTCACGGCCCGTTATGGCGCGAAGATCCGACACCGCCGCCGCCGCCGACTCGATTGAGGCAAGCACGTCTTGCGGGTCGCGATGAAGGCGGCTCGGATCGGTCTCAAGCTGTTCGAGATAGAGCCGGATCGTCGCGCCCTCCGTTCCGGTTCCCGATAGTCGGAACACCGCACGTCCTCCTCCCTCGAACCCGATGCGCAGACCTTGCCCTTCGGCGCGACTGCCATCGACCGGGTCTTCGTAGGAGAACTCGTCCGCCCAAGAGACCTTCAGACCTTCAACCTCCGTCCCCGGCAAGTCGCCGAGCATGCCACGAAGGCGATCCATCACCGCTTCCGCGCGTTCGGCATTCACGTCTTCGTAGTCATGCCGGGAGTAGTAGCAGCGACCATGCGTCTGCCAGAGGTCCGAGATCAACTCCGCCACCGATTGCCCCGTACGCGCAAGAATGTTGAGCCAGAGCAATACGGCCCATAATCCGTCTTTCTCTCGAACGTGGTCGCTCCCTGTGCCCGCGCTCTCCTCGCCGCAGAGCGTCACCTTTCCAGCGTCCAGCAGGTTGCCGAAAAACTTCCAGCCCGTGGGCGTCTCAAAGCACTCGATGCCCAGGCTGGCGGCCACGCGATCGACGGCGCCCGAGGTCGGCATCGACCGCGCCACGCCCGCGAGCCCGCCAGCATAGCCCGGCGCAAGATGCGCTTTCGATGCCAGAAGCGCCAGACTGTCCGACGGCGTCACGTAACACCCTTTCCCGACAATCATGTTTCTATCGCCGTCCCCATCGGAGGCGGCCCCGAAATCGGGCGCATCGGGGCCGTGCATAAGGTCCATCAGGTCTTTGGCCCAAATCGGGTTGGGATCGGGGTGGCCACCGGCGAAATCGGGCAGCGGCGTGCCATTGCGAACCGTGCCGTCCGGTGCACCCAGACGATCTTCGAGGATCGCTTTCGCATAAGGCCCCGTCACGGCATGCATCGCGTCGAACCGCATGGTGAACCCGCCTCGGAACAAGGCCGCAATGGCGTCGAAATCGACGAGGTCGGCCATGAGGTCGGCGTAGTCCTTGATTGGGTCCACGATCTCGACCGCCATGCCGTGAATCTCTCGTTCGCCAAGGGCCGTCAGATCGACGTCACCGGCGGGCACGATTGCATATTCCTTGATCGTCCGGGTGCTGTCGTGGATCCGGGCGGTGATCGCTTCGCTTGCGGGGCCACCATTGCGTCCGTTGAACTTGAGCCCGAAATCGGCCTCCGGTCCCCCAGGATTATGGCTGGCAGACAAGATGAGCCCGCCATCCGCTCCGCGTTTGCGGATGAGGTTCGATGCTGCAGGCGTCGAAAGAAGACCATCGCGGCCGACGATGCACCGTGTGGCCCCACCTGCCGCTGCCATCCGAAGGATGACCTGGATGGCTCGGTCATTGAAGTACCGACCATCCCCGCCGATGACGAGTGTTTTGTCTCGGACCCCTCCCGTTCCGTCGAAAATCGACTGCACGTAGTTCTCCAGGTAATTCTGCCCCATGAACACCTGAGTCTTTTTGCGCAAGCCGCTCGTCCCCGGTTTCTGCCCCTCGATTGGCTGCGTTTCCACTTCATCAAGGTGCATATCAGCGTACTCCCCGTTGCTCGCTCTCAGCGGCTTCCTGCACGAACACGACCACTGAATCGTCGTCGATCAGCGTCCCCTCGAAATAACCCACCGCTTCCGGTTCCGCGGTATCGAACCGTCGTACCCAGCGGGTCCCGGGCGGCGGTGGGCTGAGCTGCACCTCAACAGCGGGGCCCGCATTCAAAACGATAATCAGCGCGCCGGTCCGATCGACATATTCCGGCGACCCCGACGCCATCCGCATTTCCGCCACCAGGGTCCTTCGTTCGGGGTTGTCCCAGTCTGCCTGGGCCATCGGCGCACCGTGAACGCGCTGCCAGAACAGGTCTGGCTGTCCATCGACGGCACGTTCTTGACTGTGCAGGAACCAGCGCTGATGCAGGATCGGCTGGGATTTCCGAAATGCGATGGCCTTTTGACAGAAGGCGAGAAAATCCGTGTCCGGATCCGACCAGTCCACCCAGCCGATCTCGCTGTCCTGACAATAGGCGTTGTTGTTGCCCCCCTGGCTGTTCCCGATTTCATCACCCGACAGTATCATGGGAATGCCTTGCGAGAAGAGCAGCGTGGCCATCAGATTGCGCCGCCTTCGCGTGCGCGCCGTCACAATCAACGGGTCGTCGGTCGGGCCTTCGACACCCAGATTGTCCGAGGCATTGTGCGAATGACCGTCCCGGTTGCCTTCACCATTCGCTTCGTTGTGTTTCTCGGCGAAGCTGACCGTATCCATCAAGGTGAACCCGTCATGGGCGGTAACGAAGTTGACCGAGGCCGTGGGCGACCGCCCGTCATGGTCGAAGTACTGGGACGAACCTGACAGGCACGCCGCCATGGCAGCCAGCGTTCCAGCATCGCCACGCCAGAACTTTCGCGTGTCATCTCGGAACTTGTCGTTCCACTCTGAAAACGGCGCCGGATAGGCGCCCAGTTGATACCCGTCCGGGCCGATGTCCCAAGGCTCGGCAATCAGTTTCACACCGTTGAGAACCGGATCCTGGCGGATCGCCTGAAAGAACGGGCCATCCCGATCGAACACTCCGCCCTTCCGCCCGAGCGTGGAGGCCAGGTCGAACCTGAACCCGTCCACATGCATCACATCGACCCAATACCGCAGCGAATCCATGACCAGCCGCAGCGTGAAGGGATTGTCGAAGTCGAGCGTGTTCCCGCAGCCCGTATCGTCCACGTAGTAACGCGGATTGCCGGGGCTCAGACGATAATAGCTTGCATTGTCGAGCCCTCGAAAAGCCAGAGTCGGGCCCATCTCCCCGCCCTCGGCGGTGTGATTGTAGACCACATCCAGGATGACCTCGATCCCAGCCGAATGGAAGCGCGCCACCATCTGTTGGAACTCGGCGATATCGCTGCCGCGCATATATCGAGGATCCGGGGCGAAGAAGCCGTAGCTCATATAGCCCCAATAATTCCGCAGCCCCCGCTCGATCAGGAAGCGATCGTCGATGAAGGCGTGGACCGGCAACAACTCGATCGCAGTGACGCCCAGATTGGTCAGATGATCCAGAACAGGCTCCGAGGCCATGGCCGTAAAAGTCCCGGGATGTTGAATCCGCGGATGGGCAGCCGTCATTCCCTTGACATGGGCTTCGTAGATGACCGTCTCAGACCGCGGCGTCCTGGGTTTTGGCCGAGCGCCCCAGCTGAATGCCGGATCCACGACCACGGATCGGGGCATGAACGGCGCGCTGTCGCGTTTGTCGAAACTCAGGTCGAGGTCCGGGTCGGACATGTCGTAGCCGAACAGCGCATCGTTCCAGGTCGGGTGGCCCGTCAGCCGTTTCGCATACGGATCGATGAGCAGCTTGAACGGGTTGAAACGATGTCCCTCCTCCGGCCGATACGGTCCGTGCATCCGATAGCCGTATTGCTGCCCAGGCCGCATGCCGGACAGGTAGCAATGCCAGACATGCCCTTCCCGTTCGGGCATATCGATCAACTGAATCTCTTGGCCTTGATCGTTGAACAGGCATAGCGACACACGCGTCGCATGCCGCGAAAAGACAGCGAAATTGACGCCGTCACCATCGAAGGTCGCGCCAAGCGGAAACGGCGTGCCCGCCCTGATCGAAAACATGCCAGGCACGATTAGTGTGACCGCAGCCGGGAAAAGAGAGCGCTGTATTCCGCAGCCGAGCTTTCCCATCCGACCGGCTGTTTCATGGCGTTCTTCTGCATCGTCGTCCAAGTCTCGTTGTCGGCAAAGAGATCACAGAGCCGTCCCAACGCGCGTGCAAGGGCGCCAGACGTCACAGGCGAGAACTGGAGGCCCGTCGCCACACCTTTCGCCAATGCCGCGGGGTTCGCATTGATGACCGTATCGGCCAGACCCCCCGTCAGCGAGACAACCGGCAACGCTCCATAGCGCAACCCATAAAGCTGCGTCAGCCCGCATGGCTCGAAGCGCGACGGCACAAGGATGGCATCCCCGCCGGCCATCATCCGGTGCGAGAGCGCCTCGTCATACCCGATCCTCACAGCCATGTTCGGCTCCGCCGCCGCGCGCTCCAACAGCGCGACTTCCGCGCCCGGTTCACCCGATCCCAAAAGGGCCAGCTGCCCGCCGCGCGACAACAGCGCCGGCAAGGCGTCCAGCAACAGATCGATCCCCTTCTGTTGCGTCAGCCGGGACACCAGGACGCAGAGAGGTCCAGTCGTCTCTCCAAGGCCGAACTCCTTCCGAAGCGCCGACTTGTTCGCCCGTTTTCCCCGAGGCGTCTTGTAGGGTTTGATCTTAGGGTCAGAGGCCGGGTCCCAGACCTCCGTGTCGATGCCGTTTACGATGCCCGACACGACCCCAGCGCGGGCGCGCATGACGCCGTCCATGCCCATCCCGAACTCCGGCGTCATCAGTTCCTCGGCATAGGTGTTCGACACCGTCGTGATCGCATCCGCGCCCATGAGACCTGCCTTGAGGGCCGATATCTGGCCCCAGAACTCGAAATGATCCTGCGTGAAGCGCCCCTCGTTGAGCCGCAGCGCGCCAAGCCAGTCCGGAGGCGCCATGCCGTGAAACGCGATGTTGTGGATCGTGAAGACGAACGGAATGCGAGGCTCAGACAAGTATTCGGCAATGAAGCCCGCTTGCCAATCATGGCCATGCACGACGTCCGGCCGCCATGTCCCCACACCCTCCCCGCACAGTCTGGCCGCCGCAAAGCTCAAGGCTGCAAAGCGCTCCGGGTTGTCGGGCCAGTCGTGGCCCCCCTCATAATGATAGGGGTTGCCAGCGCGATCAAAGAGATGCGGAGCGTCGAGAACGAGCAGCTCTAGCCCTGCTGCTTTCCCCCGCAAAACCCGGCCCGGCCCGCCAAAAAGATCGTCGAAGCTCAAAACGGGCTTCGACCCTTTAAGCTCTGCCATGACGGATCGGTATCCGGGCAGCAGCGTCTTTACGTCATCGCCGAACGCCGACAGGGCCCGCGGCAGCGCGCCGACCACATCGGCCAGACCTCCCGTTTTGACCACTGGCGCGCATTCGGACGCGACAGAAAGGACGCGGGTCATATCTTGGCGGCTCTCGCGTCCAACATCTTCTGCGTGATCAGCGTGACCCCGCGCCCGGTCACACGGAACCACTTCGCGTCTTCCACGTGATCCTCGCCCACGACGAGACCTTCGGGAATGGTGACGCCGCTGTCGATCACAACGTTCCTTAGCCGAGCCGATCGGTTCACGGAGACCCGGGGCAGGACTACCGCGTTGTCGAGCACCGAATAGGAATTCGAGTGAACATTGGTGAAGAGCACCGAATTCCGAACTTCCGTCCCAGAGATGATGCACCCCCCCGACACCATGGACGAAATGGCCATCCCCCTTCGGTCGCGTTCATCGTGGATGAATTTCGCGGGTGGGACGCTCTCCGAATAGGTCCAGATCGGCCAGGCGCTGTCCCAAAGGTTCAATTCCGGCGTGAAATTTGTCAAATCGATATTGCTCTCCCAGAAGGCGTCAATCGTCCCCACGTCCTTCCAGTAGGACGGCGCACTGGGATCACGGACACAGCTATCGTCGAAACGATGCGCCAGCGCCTTGCCGTTCTTCACGATGTCCGGGATCAAGTCCTTTCCGAAGTCATGCGACGAATTCGGATCATCCACATCCTTCAGAAGAAGGTCCCGCAAAAACGCCCAGTCGAACACGTAGATCCCCATCGACGCCAAAGCCTTATCCGGATCCTCCGGCGTGGCCGGCGGATCGGCGGGCTTCTCAAGGAACGACGTGATCCGACCCTGGCTGTCCGTCGCCATCACGCCAAAGGCAGTCGCATCCATCCGCGGGACGGTCAGACAAGCAACGGTGACATCCGCGCCCGTCTCCACATGCTGGCGTAGCATGACCTCATAATCCATCTTGTAGATATGATCGCCAGCGAGAATGATAACGTAATCAACGTTGTAGCTATCGACGATATCGATATTTTGGGTCACCGCGTCGGCCGTTCCAAGATACCAGTTCTCATTTCCAGCCCGCTGTGAGGCGGGCAGGACGTCGAGAAACTCGTTCCGCTCCGCCCGGAAGAAGTTCCAGCCACGCTGCAGATGCCGGATCAGACTATGCGCCTTGTATTGCGTCGCGATCGCCATGCGCCGGATGCCGGAATTCATGGCGTTTGAAAGCGCAAAGTCGATGATCCTCGCCTTGCCACCGAAATAGACTGCCGGTTTCACCCGGCGATCGGTCAACTCCTGCAATCGGCTGCCCCGCCCCCCGGCCAAAACGAACACCATCGCACGCTGGGTCAATCGCGTCGTATCCAATTGCTTCCTCCAATTCTCGCTTCGTTCGGATCTGGGCAACTGACATCCGCTGTGCCTCGAGATGCCCGATCCGACTGGTCCAATTTGTTTGTTAGTGCATCAGAGGCTCCGGCGCCATCAGGACAGCGATCTCCAGGGCCGGCGGGCGATAACCCAAGGCGCTCCAGGCCCGCTTAGTTTTCTAACGAGACAGCCAGGTTTCGATGACGATGTCTCCTTCCCAAATCGAGCAGACTGCCATCGACCCAGGCCATCTCGCTACCCTCTCGCACCAGTGTCGTGGCGCAGTTCTCAGAGCATAGGACATTTGACAGTCATCATAGGATGTGAGCTGGCAACGGCCATGAAACGCCAAGTTGATGCCATCGAGGTCCCGACAGGGACTACGCTGCACGAGACAACGATCTGCCGCGCGTCGGTCCGCCCATCTTCGAGTCCAAGAGGCATCGCTACAAAATCCAGTAACGTGCAGGCAAGCGATCGCTGCGCTAGGCTATCGGATTTGATGTAGTCTGGAAAACCAAGACCGGCCGACGGAAAGCGCTCGGTCAGCTTAGCCACCAGTTTGTGGGCGCTCAGCGCACCGGATCGTCACCTTAACAAAGCTACAGACTTATCCACGCTGCATTTCGGCGGGAACTCCGAACGCAGGCATCGACGAACTGGACGCCTTTCAGGCCATCATTGACAGTCGGAAACACGACATCCGCTTCGGCAGGCGTGCCGCTACGATGCGCGAAAATGGCATGCGCCGCCTCGGTGTAGATGTTCGCGAACCCCTCCAGATAGCCTTCCGGATGTCCAGGCGGGATGCGACTGATCCTGGCAGCCGCGGCCCCGGCGCCTGCCCCTCCTCGGGTAATCAGACGTTTGGGTTCGCCAAATGGCGTGTACCAGAGATAGTTCGGATCTTCCTGCGCCCATTCCAGGCCGCCCCGGTCGCCGTAGATCCTGATCCGGAGCGCGTTCTCATTGCCCGGGGCCACCTGGCTCGACCAGAGCATACCTTTGGCCCCACCTTTGAACCTCAGCATGACATGGGCATTATCATCCACCTGACGACCCGGGACGAAGGCGTCGAGATCGGCGGCAAGCTCTTCTGCTTCAAGACCCGAGATGAAACATGCGAGATTGTAGGCGTGCGTCCCGATATCGCCGGTTGACCCCCCTGCCCCGGAACGGGCGGGATCCGTCCGCCATTCGGCCTGTTTGATATCCTGCTCAACCGTCAACCAATCCTGCGGATACTCGACCTGCACGACGCGAATGATGCCGATGTCGCCTGCGGCGACCATCTCGCGGGCTTGCCGCACCATGGGGTATCCGGTGTAGTTGTGCGTCAGGATGAAAAGGGCATCCGAACTTTCGACCGCTTTCACCATCTTCTTGGCGTCGCCAAGCGTCGAGGTCAGCGGCTTGTCGCAAATGACGTGGATGCCGCGTTTAAGGAACTCCCGGGCCGCCTGATAATGGACGTGGTTTGGCGTCACGATGGAGACGGCTTCGATCCCGTCCTTTCGCCGCGCCTCGCGGATCGCCATCTGTTTGAAGTCATCGTAGATGCGCGCCAGGCCCAAAGCCTCACCGCTCGCACGGGATTTCTCGGGCGTCGAGGAAAGCGCACCGGCCACAAGTTCAAAATGATCGTCGATGCGGGACGCGATGCGATGCACCCCTCCGATGAAGGCATCGTTGCCGCCGCCGACCATGCCAAGCCGGATGCGCCCGGACCGTTTCTCATTTCTTCCACTGACCATCAGCCGATCCCCAGCATCTTGCGATTGCCCGCTTCATCCGTCCCGCCATCGGCGAAATCGTCAAACGCCACCTCCGTCGGACGGATGATGTGATCGCGAACGAAGGCCGCACCTTCGCGCGCCCCGTCTTCAGGATGTTTGATCGCACATTCCCATTCGACGACCGCCCAGCCGTCGAACCCATTCGCCGTCAGTTTCGAGAAGATCGCGCTGAAATCGACCTGTCCGTCACCTAGTGAGCGGAACCTTCCAGCCCGATCGACCCAACTTTGATAACCGGAATAGACCCCCTGCCGCCCGGTCGGATTGAACTCCGCATCCTTGACGTGGAACATCCGGATCCGGTCTTTATAGATGTCGATGTGATCGAGGTAGTCGAGGCACTGAAGCACATAATGTGACGGGTCGTACAGCATGCAGGCCCGATCGTGATTTCCAGTGCGTTCAAGGAACATCTCGTATGTGACGCCGTCGTGCAGATCTTCTCCAGGATGGATTTCATAGCAGACGTCGACGCCACACTCCTCGGCATGGTCTAGGATCGGCTTCCAACGTGCGGCAAGCTCATCGAATGCTGTCTCGATCAGCCCGGCCGGGCGCTGCGGCCAGGGATAAACGTAAGGCCATGCCAGGGCGCCGGAAAAGGTTGCATGCGCCGCGATGCCCATGTTCCTGGAGGCCGACAGCGCCATCTTGACCTGATCGACAGCCCAAGCCTGGCGCGCAGCCGGATTACCGCGCACCTTCTCGGCGGCGAAACCGTCGAAGGCCGTGTCATATGCCGGATGCACGGCGACAAGTTGGCCCTGCAGATGCGTTGAAAGCTCGGTCACCTCAACGCCGTTGGCCGCCGCGACACCCTTGAATTCGTCGCAGTAATCCTTGCTGCTCGCGGCCTTTTCGAGATCGAACAGACGACCGTCCCAACTCGGCACTTGCACACCGACATAGCCGCAATCGGCGGCCCAGTTCGTGATCGCGTCCCATGAGTTGAAAGGCGCCTCATCTCCGGCGAATTGCGCCAAAAACAAAGCGGGTCCTTTGATGGTTTTCATGCGATCTCCTTCCTTCAGATCACGCGCTACGGCGGCATGTTTTCCTTGATGTAAATGTCGATCCGAATGCGTTCCTGCGCCGGATTGAACGGCGCACTGTCCGCCGTCGCCCGCAAGAGCCGCGTGCAAGATCGGACCAGATGCCCGCTGTCTTGGTTGATAACGGCATCAAAATATCCTTCCCGCAAAGCTTTCTGACTCAGCGGTGTCAATTCATGCCCGATCACGACAACATCATCCACGGCATTGCGATCTTTCAAGAAGCGGATAAGGCCCTCGTTTCCCGCTGCGCTGGAATAAATTCCGCAAATATTCGGATGGTTTTCGAACACCTCCGGTAGCAGCGAGTAAATCAGTTCGGGGTTATCGCGCCCCTCGAATGAAGCGACCACTTCGAGATTCGAGAATTCCTCATTGATGACCAAGTCAAATCCCTGCCGACGCTCGAGATGATCGCGGGCAAACCTCGAACCAGTAATGAACAGAACTTTGCCCGAGCGCCGAATGAAGCGGCCCATAAGCTGCGCGGCCGTCCGACCTGCCGAAACGTTATCAATCCCGACGAAATGATCCCGTTCAGACGACGGCACGTCGGAGACAAGCGTCACCACCGCAATGCCCTTGTCACGAACCCGCTTCAGGGCATCGCGGACGGAAGGCGTTTCGGGGCTGAAAATGGCGACGCCGTCGGTCTCTTGCGGATCTACGCGATCCAGGACCGCCACGAAGTCCTGAGCATCGAATGGCCTGGCAAGCGCCAGAGCCAGTTCAGTCCGGTCATCGGCAGATTTTCTCGCCTGCTCTGCGATTTGATCTCGCAGGGCGACCACAAACTCGTTCGCGGTATCAGGCAAGATAAACAGAAGCTTATAGACACGCTGTCGAGCGAGATTTGCCGCCGCCGTGTCGCGGATATAACCAAGCTCGGCAATCGCCGCCTGGACCTTATCGATCGTGACGGAACGCACCCCGGGCCGTTCGTTCAGCACTCGGTCGACGGTCGCAAGACTCACGCCAGCCACGCGGGCAACATCATTGACCGTTGGCTTCGGGACGACTCTGAGGCGCGGTTTGCTCAGCTTACCATTTCCCTGGCGAGGGCATCGAAGAGAAGCGCGACCGCTTCCGCACCGGGATCATTGTGCCCTTTCAGGTTGGCTTCCGGCACATACGCGGCGCGCCCCGCCTTGGCGCGATGTATCGATGCGGTTCTGTCGGCACCTTCCCGGGCGGCCGAGGCGGCGGCATGGATGCCGTCGGGCAGTGCCGCGAGGGCGGGTGACAACGCGTCGATCATCGTACGGTCGCCGACCGAGGCGCCCCCCACTTGGCTCACACGATTGAGGCCATCGACCAGCGCCTTCTGGACCGACGCGCCATTGGCACAGGCATCGCCGGCCGCATTGAAGTAGATCGCCAAGATGACGCCCGACGACCCCCCCATGGTCTGGCTCAGTTCATTGCCGATCGCGGGAAACAGCTGCGTCAGATCGGCGAGCGGCATGCGATCGAGACTTGATTTGAGCGCTCGGGCCGCGGTGGCAAGCGTGCTACCAGTGTCTCCGTCCCCCGACTTGGCATCGAGCTCATTTAATCGACCTTCCGAAGCAATCAGAAGGTCGGCAACCTTCTCGATGATCTCACGCGTTTTGTCATTGCTCGAAGGGATGGGTTCGATTGGGGTCAAGCCATCGGGCAAGCCGACCACCGGCGGATCGACGACTTCGGCCATACCGGGCCAGGCCGGCAAGGCAACGGGCGATGCGAGAGCGGTGTGTTCGGCCGGGGTTGCATCCATGATCGAGACCGAAAAACCGTGCATATCGAGCGAAGTCATCAGCGGTGCCGGGCCGATGATCTGCTTGACCAGGCCAGACGCGGTGAGTGCATGGGCCAGAACCGACATCTCCAAAGGCGTTGTCGAGCCAAGGTTGTTGACGATGGCGATGGTATCGCCGGTGGAATGATTGCCCAGCTTCTCCACCACGGTTCCCATAGCGCCCATCGCTGTGGAGAAATCGACCTGCTCAACGCCCGGCTCACCGTGAATGCCCAACCCCAGTTCAGCCTTCCCCGCGCCGATCCGATCCTCCTTGCTTGATCCTGGAATTGTGCAGGTATCGAGGCTCATGCCGATGGACGCCACTTTGCCGATCACCGCCTTGGCCGCTTCGGCGACGGTCAGAAGATCTGCGCCCTGCTCGGCAACATGACCAGCGATCTTGTGCACGAACAGCGTCCCTGCGACGCCTCGCGGCTGCGGCAAATCTGGCAACGCGATATCGTCATCCACAACGACCATCTCGACCTTGCGGCCCAGCGCTCGGGCACGCTCTGCCGCCAGACCGAAGTTGAGGCGATCGCCTGTATAGTTCTTCACGATCAGCAGGCAGCCCGCTTCGCCCGTCACCGACAGAATACCGGCGAGGACCGCCTCGACCGACGGCGACGCAAACACCTCACCGCAGACCGCCGCGGTGAGCATCCCTTTGCCCACGAAACCTGCATGCGCCGGCTCATGACCCGACCCGCCGCCCGAGACGAGCGCCACCTTCGATTTGTCCCAATCCGAGCGGAACACGACCTTGATATGCGGATAGCCGTCCAACCGGGACAGAGCACCGCCCGACGCCGCCAGAACCCCGTCAATGGCTTCGGTGACAAGGTCTTCCTTGGCATTGATGAATTGAGCCATGGTGGTCCTCCCCTATGCGACCCGCGCGCCGGATGCATCGAAATACAACGGGCTTTGCGGGCTGATCTTGATCGTCGTGTTCGCAGCGTAATCCTGATGCGGGTCCGTCAGCGTCGTGATCGGATGCCCTTCGACCTCCAGATGAAGACGCGTCTGATCACCGAGATGCTCCGAGCGGAGGACAGTCGCCTCGACCCCCTCACCTTGCCGAATATTCTCTGGACGAAGTCCGATCTGAGCACCCCGGTGTTCACCGGGAAATAGAGAGGCCGGCAGGATATTGATCCGGGGCAGACCAAGACGGCTGGCGACATAGACGCTCGACGGGTTCTCGTAGATCTCCTTCGGCGTTCCGTACTGAACCAGCCGTCCCTCCTCAAGCACGCCCACATGTGTCGCCATCGTCATCGCCTCGATCTGGTCATGGGTCACATAGAGAAGCGTTGAGCCGAGATCGGAATGGATACGTTTCAATTCGACCCGCAAATCTGCGCGGAGCTTGGCATCGAGCGAGCTCAGCGGCTCATCCATCAGATAGATTTGCGGATCGCGCACCAACGCGCGACCAATCGAAACGCGCTGCATTTCGCCGCCTGACAGCTCTGTCGCCTTATTGTCCAGCTTGTGCTGGATCTGGAGGACATCCGCGATGGTCTGCACCTTCCGCGCAATCGCATCTTCCGACGTCTTCAGGATCGGCGAGCGAAGCGGGAAAGCGAGGTTATCTCTAACCGTCAGATGCGGATAGAGCGAGTATTGCTGGAACACCATCGCCACGTCACGCTGCGCCGGCGTGTCGTTCGCAACGTCGCGCCCGCCGATATGAATGCTGCCGCTGTCCAGCTTCTCTAGGCCGGAAATCAGGCGCAGGGTCGTTGTCTTGCCCGCACCGGTCGGGCCCAGAAGGACAACGAACGCCCCGTCCTCGATCGTCATAGTGATGTCTTCGACCGCCTGCGTCTTACCGAAGGCTTTGGACAGATTTCGGAGCGACACTTCAGCCATGGAGCACGCCCTCGTTGAGTTCCGATCTAAGGGCTCTGCCGGATTGCCGATCGAACAACGTGATCGTCTTTGGATTGAACTTCAGGCCGACGGTTTCCCCGGCCTTTGCCGGTTGCTGGGCCGAAATGCGGGCCTTGGCCTCACCGCCCGCCGTGTTCAGCGTCACGATCTGCGTCGTCCCGAGATATTCAGTCGCCAGGACCTCGGCCCGGAACGGCGACGCGTCCGAAAGCTCGATGTGCTCCGGTCGAACGCCAAACGCCATGTCGCCTTCGAATGGTTCGCGCGACTGCGGGATCGCGATCGTGTTGTCATAGATCGCGACATCCTTCGACCCAGTGCCGATCTGCCCATGGAACTTCAGGAAATTCATCGATGGTGAACCGATGAAATCCGCCACGAACATGGTTGCGGGTTTGTCGTAGATCTCCTGCGGCGTGCCGAACTGCTCCACGACGGCATTGTTCATCACGACGATCTTGTCGCCCATCTGCATGGCCTCAAGCTGATCATGCGTCACATAAACGGTCGTGGCCCCCATCCGATCGTGAAGCGCCCTAAGTTCTTCGGCCATACGTTCGCGGAATTCGGCGTCGAGCGCGCCCAGCGGTTCATCCATCATGAAGGCTTTGGGCTGTCGGACAATGGCGCGGCCGAGCGCGACACGCTGTCGATCGCCACCCGAAAGGCCACCGACCGGCCTGTCGAGGATGTCTTCGATGCCCAGGATCTTCGCCACCTCGGCCACTTTCGCCTTCACGTCACTCCGCGACATGCCCTGGCTGACAAGGGGGTAGCTGATATTCTTGCGAACATTCATGTGCGGGTAGAGCGCGAACATCTGAAAAACGAATGCGATGTCCCGTTCCGATGGAGGCCGCTGGGAGATTTCTTCGCCGTCGAGTAAGATCTCACCCGATGTCGGAAGTTCCAGCCCGGCAATCATCCGCAACGTCGTCGTCTTGCCGCAGCCCGACGGCCCGAGCAGCATGAAGAACTCACCATCCTCAATGGTGAACGAGCTTTCGCGAACGGCGGTAAAAGACCCGAACTGCTTCTTGAGATCTTTGATGACGATCTGCGCCATGCTTACTCCGGGAAGTGGCTGACGATGATGAACATCACAGTGCCAACCAACGTGGTGATGAAGGAATAGGTGAAGGCCCAGATCGCGAAGGGCTGCATAAGCATGAACACTCCGATCGCGATGATAACGGTGGCCAGCGCCTCCCATGGTCCTCGGCGGAGGCGGAAAAGCCCATCAATGAAGGTGGTCATTTGCGAACGGCTCCGAATGTGATCCCGCGCAGGAGGTGCTTTCGCAGCAGGATGGTGAAGATCATGACCGGCAGCAGGAAGATCGTGACGCCGGCGCCGATAGCAGGCCAATCAAGGCCTCCGATGCCGATGATGGTCGGAATGAACGGCGGTGCCGTCTGGGCGTTGGCCGTGGTCAGCAAGACGGCGAAGGCGTATTCGTTCCAGGAAAAGATCAGGCAGAAGATCGCGGTGGATGCGATGCCTGTCGCGGCCTGTGGCAGGACCACCTTATAGAATGCCTGGAACCGCGTGTATCCATCGATCAGGGCGGCTTCTTCATATTCGGTCGGAATACCGTCGATAAAACTCTTCAGCAGCCAGACCGCCAACGAAATATTCACACCAGTGTACAGAAGGATCATGCCGAGGTGCGTGTCGGACAGCCCCAGTTGACGGTACATCAGGAAAATCGGGATCGCGACGGCAATCGGTGGCATCATCCGCGTCGAAAGAATGAAAAACAGCAGATCATCAGCCAGCGGGATCTTAAACCGACTAAAGGCATAGGCCGCCAGCGTGCCGAGGAACACCGAAAGAAACGTCGAACCGAAGCCGATAATCACCGAATTTAAAAAGCGCTCGCCGAACTTCGACGGACCGACGATCACCATATCGTATTGGCGCACGATCTCGTCCGCCCAATTCTCAGGCGGGTTCGCCTCCAGAAAATCGTCCGTCTGACGCGTTCGCGTAGTGAAAAGGTTCACATACCCTTCAAGCGTCGGTTGAAACCCGGCCTCGCTATCGGACCCGATGATGTATTTCGGCGGATAGGCGATGGCATCCGCGGGGCTCTTGAAACCGGTGATCGCGATCCAAACCAGCGGGATCATCGTGACCAGCGCGTAGAATATGACCAGCGTACCAGCGAACCATTTGGTGCGGCTTGACGGTTCGGTGACGGAAAAACTGCTCATCGTTCCTTCACCTTATTCAAGGCTTTAACATAGATACTGGCCAATCCGAACACGGTGACGAACAGGATGATCGCATAAGCCGACGCATAGCCCGTTCGCCATTTCTCGAAGGCCTCGCGCTTGAGATTGATCGACGTGAGTTCCGTCACGGAACCCGGACCGCCGCCGGTAAGCTGCACGACCAGATCGAACATCTTGAAGTTCTCGATCCCCCGGAACAGGACCGCCAGCATCAGGAATGGCAGGACCATCGGAACGGTGATCGTGAAAAACTGCCGAAGCTTCGAGGCACGGTCGATCTCGGCAGCCTCATAGATATAATCTGGAATACTTCGCAGCCCCGCCAGACAGATGAGCATCACGAACGGCGTCCACATCCACGTGTCGACGATGACAATCGACCACGGTGCCAAATTGACCTGTCCCAACATTTCAAAACTTGACGGATCCTTGCCGGTGAAGAAACTGACGATATAGTTGAAAAGACCGATCTGAGGCTGATAAAGGAATTTCCAGAAGTTCCCGACAACGGCCGGCGACAACATCATCGGGAGCACGATAATCGTCGTCCAAAGATCATTACCTTTGAATTTCTTGTTGATCAGCCAAGCAAGCGTAAACCCAATCAGGACTTGAAAGAAGATCGTCCAAAACAGGAAATGGGCAGTCGCCTGCATATTCAGCCAGATATCGCTGTCCGTCAGGATCCGTTCGTAATTCCTCAAACCGATGAATTCAGGCTCCCGGTTCAGGCGGTTTGCGCGGTAGTTGGTGAAGCTAAGCCGGATCGTCCAGATGAGCGGAAAGATATTGATCGCGAGCAGCAACACGATCGTCGGAGCAACGAAGATCCAAGCGATCGCGCGATCGGAAAGCCCCTTGATTTTTCGCGCAACTGGGGCGGGCGTTGCCGCGGCAACGCGATCTATCGTCTGGTCAGACATGTGCTCGGCTCGTCATCTAGGGGTGCGCCGGGGCAGGTGACCCCGACACAGAGTATCCGTCAGCAAGCAGACTGATCTGCTCGCCGGCCAGAGAGATCAGAGCTTGCCTTCGTCTTCGAAGACCTCGGTCCAATCCTCGATCAGCTTGTCGAGCGCTTCTTGTGCCGTGCCTTGATCGGCAACCACATAGTCGTGGATGCGCTTCTGCATCGCGAGGAGGAGTTCGGCATAGGCTGGCTCCTGCCAGAAATCCTGAACGCCATCCATCGCTTCAAGGAAGTCGCCGGCAAAGGGCTGACTGTCGACGAAACCTGGATCCTGCAGCACGGAGTTATGCGCCGAATAGCCGCCGAGTTCCCACCACTTGGCCTGAACATCCGGCTGCGCGAACCACTTGATATATTCGAGGGCCGCATCCTGCTTGTCCGAATAGCTCACCACCGAGATACCCTGGCCGCCCAGTGTGGAGGCCGCGATATTCTGTGGCGGGTTGACGAAGAAATCGATCTTGTCACCACCCGTTGCCGGATCGGCATAGAGGCCCGGGAAGAAAGCGAACCAGTTCATGGCCATGGCGACCTGACCCGATTTGAAGGCGTCGAGCGACTCACCCATGTACGAGTTGGTGTATCCAGGCGGCGTCGCCGTTTCGTAGAACTCCTTATAGAACTCCAGGGCTTCAACAGCCGCCGCCGAATTGACCGCGCCTTCCATATCGTAGGAGCCCGGCGTGTTCTCGTACTTGAAACCCCACGGATAAAGCGCCGAAGTCACGCCCATCGTAATGCCTTCGGAGCCACGCTCGGTGAAGATCGCTGCGCCATAGACCGTCTTGCCGTCGATCTCACGCTCCTGGAAGAACTGCGCGATCTGCAGAAGCTCCCGCTGGGATTGCGGCTCGCGAAGTTCCTCGCCCGTGGCCTCCATGTAGGCGGCCCGGATGTCTTCGCGCTCGAACCAATCCTTCCGATAGAACCAGCCATTCGCGTCGCCCATCGCGGGAAGGGCGTAGTAATTCGGCGTCCCTTTCGGCCAGGTCGAATAGGCATAGACAGTCGCCGGGGCGAAATCGTCCATCGAAATGCCTTCGCTGTCGAAGAAGTCGTTCAGCTTCACGTAATGGCCGTTCTCGGCACCCCCGCCGATCCATTGGCTGTCGCCAATCAGCAGATCGCAAAGCTTGCCGCCCGAGTTCAGTTCATTGAGCATCCGATCCGCGAAATTCGGCCATGGCACAAACTCGAAATTCATCGTGTGGCCGGACTCGGCCTCGAACTCCTTGGACAACTCAACAAGTGCATTCGCGGGGTCCCACGCCGCCCAGCAGAGCGTCAGGTCTTCCGCATGCGCCGTCGAAGCCACGCCGGTGGCGGCAAGTGCAATGGCGCTGGCCGTCGCCAGTTTCGAATATGACATCCAATCCTCCCGTTTGTCGCCGCTTCGTCTCAGAACGAGTCGCGGCCTGTCTCGACGGTACGTGGAGCGTGCACCTCAAGTCCATAAATTTCTGAGGTGCGTACCTCAAATATTTATGAAAGTGAATTTTTACAATATCTTACCGGCTATAAACTCTGGCGTACGCCTGCCGCGATCATAGCCCCGGCTGGGCCATGAAAATAGATGGTCGGTCCACTGATGGTGAACCGATCAGATCGGCGAACTTAGCAGGATGAACGGCAAAGATGCCTTCGATGATGGTGTCGTTGCTGTGTTCGGTGCCGGGCAGATAGCCGTTGGCCACGCCAGTCACCGTATCGGTTTGCCCGCATCCCTTGAGACCAAGCTGGGCAAGTCTTTCGATCAGAGCAGTCCGCCACGGCCCTCCGCCGCAAAGGCAGTTGCCGAGCCTTCTAGCACATCGTCGGCCTCAAAGATTTACGCCGCGAAACAAACTGGCTCCTGAAACGTAGCGATGGCCCGGTCCAAGCCGAGCCAAGCGCCAGGCGATGTACTACTCGGCCCCGAGTTCTTTGGGCACAACCTCCCATTCAGGCCGGCTGCGTTCAAAGAAGTCGGCTTGGCTGCTCAGAATGCCATTTCGAAACCGATGGCGCCGCGATGGTCTTCGCTTTCGTTTCCGATAGCACCCTCATAGCCGACGAAGCCTTTGACCTTGCCGGACCCGAACGCCGCCTTCGCACCCAGCAGAATGCGATCTTCATCGATATCGGCGAGCGGGTCGGAGAACGTGCCGCCCAGGCCCACAAGCGACGACGAAGTTGCCGCATCAAGTTGCCCGAAAGCACGTTCATAGCCAAAGGTCGCGCTCGCCCGCAGCGCACCGGACCCGACTTCGTAAGTGTTGGCGAGCTCGAAGCCGAAGCGGGCGAAGCCGGTGAACGCATCCTCGCCTTCGACCGCCATGTTCAGCACACCGGCCCCCGTCTCGGTGAAACCGTCGCGATCCGCGTAGGTGGCGTCGAACCCGAAGAACGGACGCAACTCCATCCGATCCGAGGTCGCGCCGAGCTGTTTAGACACATCATAGCTGATCTCGAGCGACAGGCCGACGCCATCACCGTCCGCATCGCCTGTCGCGACGACGCCAGCGACCGGGGTACGGATGAAGTCGAAATCGAGCGTGGCATAGCTCAGTGCCCCCGACGCATGAAGCGCCCCGCCGTCATATCTGGCGAAGAGGCCGATCTGGAAGGCTTCCACGTCCGCATCGTTGCCAATCGTCTCCACATCGGCCTCGGAATAGGCGATCGCACCCCCCGCGGTCAGCGTGCCGGAGGCCAAGCCAAAGCTGCGCGCGGTGCCCAGATAAAGTCCTGCTAATTCCACGTCGTAGCCGTCTCGCGTGCCGGACGACCTGACATCCGTAATCGCGCCGAAAACGCCACCGATTGCGGAAAACTCGCCCGCTGAGTCCCGCCCGACCGGGAGGAAAGATAGCCTCTCTCGCTCGAACAAAAAGTTGCTTCCCGGGTTCGCCGCGCCTTGACGCAAAGCGTTTGCGAAGACGAGGGTCGTCTCCAATCCGCCCCGCAGGGCGGCCGCCGGTCCGCCTTGCGGGCTCGTATCGCCGTCTGGATCCGCCCCCAGGGTCAGCACAACCGAATTCGGGAGCGTCTCGGCCGTGAACCCGATATCAGGAACGTCATCGGTAACCGATGCGAAGTCACCGATAACCCCACCCCCTGCAGAGATGATCGTGACGCTCCCGGCTGCGGGCAGGTTCATCGCATCGCCGACCAGCGAGACGGCGACAGTCGCGCCGCCGCTGATATTGACCATACCGGTGACGTCCAGCAGATCGCCACCCGTTACACTGTCGAGCACATCGACCGCAAAGACTGAACCGGCCCCGAAGGTCGCGTCCCCCGTCACGCTGAGCGTGCCGATCGCGTCCGGCGCCCCGGGGGCAACGGTGCCGAACGTGTTGAAACTGCCGATGGTCCCACCACCACCCAGGCTGGTGCCCGCCGCGCCGGCGACCGACAGGTCATCGAACGTGCCGCTGAAGACAAGCCCGCCCGCCATAAGATCGAAGAGCCCCGCCTCGTCATTCGTCCCCGTCAGCTCGAAGGTCGAACTGCCCGCCTTGGTGAAGCTCTCGAACCCGGTCACGCCCACACTCCCCGAGGGCGCCGAGCCGTCATTGTCGAAATCGAAGTCGGACACGTCGATGCTGTCATCGATCGCCAGACCCGTGCTGTCGCCGCTCAAGATGAACGCATCGATGTCGCCGCCACCATCGATCTCGCCGGTGACGGACGCGCCCACCATGTATTCGAAGACGTCGTCTCCACTACCCAGGATGACATCGCCATCGAGCAGACCGGACGTGATCACGGTCGTCTCATCCGACCCGCCGGAGGCTGCATCCAGTATTGCCGCGCCGGATCCGCCGGTGACGCTGGCGCCAGTCTCGATGGTGATTGTGTTGGTCTGACCGCCACTATCGGAGTCGAGGAGGATGCCGTTCGCCGACCCAACGACGTCGCCGTCCACCGTAATCGACGTCGCGCCGCCGCCGTTCGTGGTCGCGACCTCGATCCCATTCCCGCCCGACCCGGTGACGTT
>JBCDCS010000013.1:0-25217 GCA_039181205.1 Pseudomonadota bacterium | reverse complement strand
TTGTGGAACAGACCCTGGGCCAGGCCAACAGCATCACGCATCGCATCCGAACGGCAGACGGCTTCCTTCGGATCACCTGACCGTCGCGGCACGCGCAATGTGATTGCGCCCTGCCCAGCCGGTCGATGGGTTGGGACAGACGACATGACCTGTAAGGCCATCGATCCGCCGCCCACCGGTATCTGGGTGTTGGTAGGACACACCGCGCCACGTACCCCGCTCGTAAGGCCCACGGGGCCGTCGACCCGCGGCCCAGCACAGGAAATGCGGAGGGGGTGAAACGGTAATGCACTACACGCCGCAATTCACGTGGAGCAGAATCCTCGTTCTGCTCATGAAAACGACGCGCTGTTTTCGGGGTGGTAGGCCCGGAGGGAGTAGCCTTCGGCAACAAAATCAATGGTTTGGACTGTCAAACCGATCATTCCACCGGCTTTGATACCAAACGGCTTTCTCGCGGATTGTCAAACCTGCGAAGCCTCATCGTTCACTACACCTACTGAATCGAGATCGCCGCCCCCACGGCAATGGGAGCGGCGATGATTTTCGTTCCGAACTGACGGTTCCCCCTATCACGAAAGGACCATCAATATGCTTAAGAAAATAACATCTTGCCCGCCACCAGACAAGCCCGGGGACACGGCGAAGCACAACCTGGACCTCGCCCTGGAATATACCGAGGCGGGGATTCCGGTGTTCCCGTGCAAGGACGGATCGACTTTGCGAAATGACGGGAAGCCGGATCGTGCTCCGATCACGCGGAACGGGTTCAAGGACGCCACGACGGACCAGAAGAGGATCAAGGGATGGTGGCGGAAGCATCCCAACGCCGTCCCCGGCATCCCCACGGGGGCCGCCAGTGGACTCGCCGTGCTGGACCTTGACCGCAAGGACGGGAAGGACGGCGTGGCCGCGATCAAGGCATGGGGCTTCGATCCTGACCAGTCGTCCGCCGCCGTGATTGAAACGCCGTCGGGGGGGCTCCACCTGATCTTCAGTCACCGGCCTGGGGTCAGGTCTTCCGCCCGGCACCTGCCCGCAGGCGTGGACGTGAAGGCGGACGGGGGCTTCATCTTCCCTCCTGGGGCCTGGAATGCCGTGGGGCGCTATGAGGCGCGTTCCGGGGACTTCCTAATCGACCTGGAGTTGGGCTTGCCCTTCTGGCCCGAGGCGCTGGAGCCGCCCGCCAGAGAGGCCGTCACCATCGCCCAGGGCGAGCCTGGGCAGGAAGACCCGGAGACCGTCAGGCAAGCCCTCTGGGCCGTCTCGAACGACTGCCCCTATCCCGAATGGGTCGAAATCCTCGCGGCGCTTCACCATGAGACAGGCGGGTCCGCCGAGGGCCTGGAACTTGCGATGGAGTGGAGCGGCAAGGACGGCTATCCAGCGGACCCGGAAGAGATCGAAGACAAGTGGCGGTCCTTTGGCGGGTCGGGAGAATCCGCTGTCACGGTCGGAACGATCTACCATCGGGCAATTGCCGGAGGCTGGTCGCATCCCGGACATCCCGTTGCCGACGACGACTTCGAAGACCTGGATGAAGACGAAGACCGGGAAACCGCCGACCTTCTGGGGATGACGCTCTCTGAGTTCCGCGAACAGTTTCGGCGGAAGGACTCAAAGCCCCCGGCGAAGGTCGAATGGGGCGCACCGATGATGAAGGGCGACCGCCCCATTATCAACCTGTCGAACACGACGTTGTGGCTCGGACGAAACCTGGACCATATCCTTCCTGGGCTCGCCCACAACCTCATGTCGGGGCGCGACGAATGGCGGGACGGGCCTCTGGACGATGCGGCCGTCTCGCTCGCCAGAATGGCCCTGGAGCGGCGTGGTCTCGATACGGTCGGGAAGGACATTGTGGCGGACGCTGCCCATGTGGTGGCGCGGAAGCGGTCTTGGCATCCGATCCGGGACTATCTGGAAGGGCTCACCTGGGACGGCGCGACGCGCCTGGACTCGTGGCTATTGCGACATATCGGGGCAGAGGACTCCCCCTACCTCCGCGCGGTCGGCCGCAAGTTCCTTCTCCAGATGGTGGCACGAGTCATGGCTCCCGGCTGCAAGGTGGACCACACGCTGGTCCTGTCCGGCCCCCAGGGCGTCGGCAAGTCCACCCTCTGCCGCGTGCTGGCGGGGACCGAATACTTCAGCGACACGCTGCCCAGTATCTCAGGGCACAAGACGGACGCAATTCGCCACCTGCAAGGGAAATGGTTGGTCGAACTCGCCGAACTCGCCCCATCTCGGAAGAGCGAGGCCGAAGACCTGAAGGCGTTCCTTTCCGGCGCGGTGGATCGTGTCCGGCTGCCCTACGCCCGACACGACAAATCCTTCCCTCGGCAATGCGTCTTCGTCGGCACCACGAATGAAGACCAGTTCCTTCGCGACTCGACGGGTGGGCGGCGCTTCTGGCCCGTGACGGTCGGAAAGCTGATCGACCTGGACGCCCTGACCAGTGAACGGGACCAGCTTTTCGCGGAAGCCGTCGCGGTGTGGCGCACGGGGGAGGCGTGGCACCTGGACGCCACCTTCGAAGCGGAACACGCGCGCCCCGTGCAAGCGGCTGCCCGCGAGTCGGATAGCTGGACCGAAACCGTCGCCGCATGGCTGAAGACCACGGACGACCTCTTCGACGAAGACGAATGCGAGCAGGAGCCCGAACCCCGGACGGAAGTCCGATTGTCCGACGTCTTGGAGCGCGCCTTGGGCCTATCGGCGAGCCAACAGACGATGGCGGCCCAGAAGAGGGCGTCCATTGTCATGCGGGATTTGGGCTGGACGAAACACCACAGGCGGACGGGGAAGGTTTGGAGAGGCCCGGAATGGAAGGAACCTTGGGAATGAGCCGAATTGCCGTATCGCCCGCCCCCGTGACTCGTAGCCACCAGATGAAACGCCCCATTGCGTGGAAAGGGCAATCGCCTCGGGCGTTTCTGGAAATCTCTGGAAATCTCCAGAGTGCGGGTAGCCCTGATTTAGCGGGATGTGACTCGTGCATGAACCGTCGCATGAACCGTCAGGGTCACACGCAAACCCCCTGTCTTCTATACCCCTTTTTCCCTGTGATCCCTGTGACCCCTAGTAAGGTCAAAAGACCTCTAGAGAAGCTAAAGAGTGGGCAGAGGGATAGAGGGCAGAGCGGGAACAGACGCCCAGGGAGTAACAAAGGGAAGATGGCGTCACAGGGTCACAATGGGTCACAGCCCATTGGAACGGGCCACCGTGATCCGCTGATCTGTGACGCTCTGCAATCTCTGGAAATCTCCAGAGCGGCGGAGGCCGGGGGCGGGCGTAGCGGGTCCTTCCGGGAGTTGGCGCGTCGCGGGGGGCGCGGAACCCCGGCATTTCGTTCACTCAAGAAATTTCCAGAACTGGGATTCCGGCCTGGGGGGTTCGCATGACCACATTCGCCGACCCCGACATGGAAGCCACCTTCCTTCTGGGCGAAACCTCGGAGCCCGCCGACGCCGAGACCGTCACCGCCGAAGTGGTTGGGGAATGGCTGGGTGTGTCCGGGACCCAGGTTCACCGGCTGGCGCGTCAGGGCGTCATCCCCCGGACGGACGACAAGCGGTTCGATCTGCGGGCCGCAATTCTCGCCTATGCCGCGCACCTTCGGGACGCGCAGCGCGGACGGACCACGACCGACCCCGATCTTCAGGCCGAGAAGCTGCGGCTGGCCCGCGCGAACGCCGAGAAGATCGAACTGGCAAACGCCAAGGTCCGGGGGGCGCTGGTCCCCGTTGCCGAAGTCGAGGCCGCTTGGGCTGCGGTCCTTCGGGACGTGCGCGCGGCCATGCTCGCAATCCCGGCCCGCGTCCAACAGCGACTCGGACACCTGACCACCCATGACGTGCAATCCATCGACCGCGAAGTCCGCGACGCCCTGGAGGAAGCAAGCCATGACGACTGACACCGTCGCCGCCGTCCGCGCTCGTGCCCTGTCCGCCCTGAAGCCCCCGCCGCGCCTGTCCCTGGGCGACTGGATGGAAGCCCACATGCGGCTTCCCGAAGGCGTCTCCGCTCTCCCTGGGCGCGTCACCCTCTGGCCCTACCAACGGGGCATCGCCGAGGCTATCAGCGACCCACTTGTGGAGCGTGTCACTCTGGTCAAGCCCGTCCGCGTCGGCTTCACCACGCTCCTAACGGGCGCGCTGGCGTCCTACGTCGCGAACGAACCGTCCCCGATCCTCGCCCTTCTCCCCACGGAAGCCGACGCCCGCGACTATGTGGTGTCCGACCTGGAACCTATCTTCGACGCGACACCGGCCTTGCGCGGGCTCATCTCGGGCGAGGCGGACGAGTCCGGCCGATCCACGCTCCTGTCCCGGCGCTTCCCAGGCGGGAGCTTGAAAGTCGTCGCCGCGAAGAGCCCCCGGAACCTGCGCCGCCACAACGTCCGAATCCTTCTGATCGACGAAGCCGACGCGATGGAAGTGTCCGCCGAAGGCTCGCCGATAACGCTCGCCGAGCGACGCACCCTGTCCTTCGCGAATCGGAAGATCATCCTGGGGAGCACGCCCACGCTTCTGGACACGTCGAACGTCCTGCGGTCCTACGCCCAGTCGGACCAGCGTATCTTTGAAGTCCCATGCCCAGAGTGCGGGGCCTTCACCGAAATCCAGTGGCGGCATATCGAGTGGGAGCCGGACAAACCCCAGACGGCCGCCTTCAGGTGCCCCCATTGCGAGTCCCTGATCGACGAAAGGCATAAAGCCGGGATGGTGGAGTCTGGCGTCTGGACCGTCCAGCGGCCGGAGATCGAAGGCCACGCGGGCTTCCGTCTCAACGCGCTGGTGTCAACGCTGGCAAATGCGTCCTGGGGGAAGCTCGCCGCCGAGTTCATCGCAGCCAAAGGACACCCCGATCAACTCCAGACCTTCGTCAACACGATCCTGGCCGAAGGCTGGCGTGAGGCCGCCGAAGAGATCGACGAAGCCGAACTAGCGGGGCGTCGCGAACGGTTCGGACTCGACGCTCTGCCCCCGGACGCGCTGGTCCTGACGGCTGGCGTGGATGTGCAGCGCGACCGCTTGGAAATTGTGGTCCTGGGGCACGGGAAGACGGATTACTTCGTCCTGGCCCAGCATGTCATCTGGGGGAGCCCGCATGAAGATCACACCTGGGCGGAACTGGACGACTTTCTTCGGGGCCAGTGGCCGCACCCGAACGGCGGGACGCTGCGCCTGGACGCCGTAGGCATCGACGCGGGCGACGGGGAGACGATGGACGCGGTTCTAGGGTTCTGCCGTTCCCGGTTCGCTCGGCGCGTAGTGGCGATCAAGGGGACATCCGGGGCGCGGCCGTCGATCAAGGCGAGTGAGACGAAGGGGAGTCGGCTCTTCATCCTAGGTGTGGACGGTCTAAAGGCCACCCTGACATCTCACCTGTCACGCGGCCGAACGGTTCGGTTCTCCGATACCCTGGAAGACAGATTCTTCGAAGAACTGGCGTCGGAACGGCGGATCGTCCGATACAAGCGGGGTGCTCCCGTGCGCATCTGGGAACGGATCACGGGGCGACGGGCTGAGTCCTTGGACTGCATGGTCTATGCCCTCGCCGTGCGCCAGCTGGTGGGCGTCGATCTGGACCGTAGGGAAGCCGAAGTCTCGACGAAGGCGGCTCCCGCGAAGCGTCCGCCTGTGATACGATCCACTTGGCTTGAAGGGTAAACCAGATTATGCCGTGAGGAAAGTAATGAAAGAGACGTTAATAAATAAATTAAGCTCCACAATTGCGGCCGCAGCTTCAATGATTGGAGTTGTCGCAGCCCTTGCCTCAATTGGCTTCTTGTATGGAGATATTCAAGAAGCTCAAACCCAGAAGACCCAAGAAGATGTTTCATATCAACTAGAGGTGCAGATCAGAAAAGAGATCGATTCTCTGAGGGCGGAAATTCAGGGTGCTATCTCTGATGTATTGGATGAAACGCAGCTTCCCGAAGGGACTGAAGTCGCAGTTCGCTTCCAACAGATTGAAGGAACGCTCAATCAAATATCTCAAAAACTGAGGATTATTGAAACAATTGAAGTTGCGGTAACTGACAACCCAGAGCGAGCGATGTCGATACCTATTCTTCGGCGGGACATAGATGTTCTCAGAACTGATGTAACTGAGGATTTAGGAATCGTGAGGGCCGAAATTGATCGTATCTACGATCTTGGAAAGTGGTTTATCGGACTTATCGCAACAATGGCCATCGGAGTGCTTGGGCTAGCCGTGGGTAACTTGATCAAAGGAAAGGAGTAGTCTCAAGTGCAAGATCGGGATGAAGTTCTTTTAGATGTGGCTCGCTTAATCTGGAAGCGAGAGATGAGCATTGCAGAGTTCTATTCTGCGCTCGGAATTGATCTGGACGACGTTGCCCACAGTGATCCGGGAGACGTAGTGAACGAATTGGCTGGCGTCTTCAAAGGCTGGCAGAACCCACCTGAAGGCGACTAGTGACGTTCTAGCGAACCAAACCACTCGGCCGACATGTCTAGGCCGGACTCCCAATCAGCAACCAAGGCATCGCTTAACCCAGGCACCGCGAACGCGAAAACATCCTTGGGCGGCGGTGCTCCGGTCTTTTCAAACTCCCGAAGGATGACGCGGCGGATGTTCTTTAGCGGCACACCGTTCGCGTAGCCAATTCCCCAGATACGGGCGGCCCTGTGCTGCAACTTCTCCAGATTGTGCGGCATCGCCGTCTCCTATGAAAAAGGGGGCGGGGAGGAAAGGCACCCGCCCCCAGTCTGAGGAATTGCGACGACCAAGTCGCACTCTCCATATATCTGATTTCAAAAAACGGATCAATAGTCTGTTTCTAAAAATCAGATGTTGCGAAACGGAAAAATATCCGATATGGAAAATCGGAACGCAACGCATGGAGACGCAAATGTCCGATCCCAATGAAACCTACGGCGGCCCCGAGTTCATCAAGCCCGTGAAGCCACGCCCCGGTCTCTTCAAGACTGGCGGAATCGTAACCCGCTGTATGGAGCCCGGACTTGATAAGGCGACCCTCACGTCTCAGGTGCGCACGTATCACCAGCGCAGCTACCTGACTCCGTTCGGGACCGACGAGACCGATGCACGCGGCGCATATCTCTACGCAATCGACCAAGTGTTGGTTGCGAAAGTCCTTGCAACACTGAACTTTGCGGGCCTGGACCTGAAAGATCGTGATGCCGACGGGTTTCCCGGCCTTGGACAGATGGCGTCTTTATGCCTGAAGAGTTTCAGCCTGAATGACCACTTCCCGAATCGGGATTACCCAGACGACCCCAACGCATACTTCAAACAATTCGGCGACAACCCAGCCGCATGGGTGATCTTGGACTGGGAGCGCGGTGTTGGCGGTTGGTCGCTCCATGCCCGCTGGACCATAGATGAAGCTACTGGGCGGCGGCGCGTCTACTGCAAACTCTGGAACGTCCAGAACGGTTTCACGCCACGCTTCGAAGCATTGAAAGACGGCGAGTCTTCTGACGCGCCCGACATCATGCCCCACGGCGAATTTGTCATCCCGCTGGATCGTCTCTTGCCCGTGATTCTCAAAGATCGTGAGGCGATGAACTGATGGACCTCGCCCGACTCCTCCCGTGGCGTGGTTCGCGCCGCCGCGCCGATCCCACTACCGCTGTCCGCCGTCTTGACGCGCCGGCTGGCTGGCGGCGCGGCGGCGGCATGGGGACGTTCGGGCAGATCAATCCCGAGATCGGTGCCGGTGCGGCCCTCACGCGATCCCGCGCCCGCTACCTCGCAAACAATCACACCTTCCTGTCCAACGGCGTCGGGAACTGGGTTTCGGCCCTTGTCGGCTCGGGCATCCGGCCGACTCCGCGCGCCGACGATGCCGAGACACGGCAAGCCGCCAGCCGGGCCTTCGAAGCCTGGGCGGAAGAGGCAGACGCGGCCGAACGCACTGACTTCTGGGGCCTTCAAGCGGACATCGCACGCCACCTTGTGGTGGACGGCGAAGCCCTGATCCTCTTACACGGCGATGCGGACGGGTTACGCCTGCAAGTCGTCGCGCCCGAACAACTGGACGAAGCTAAGACGGTCGAACTCGGCGGCGGGCGCATGATCGTTTCGGGCGTGGAGTTCGACGCCCAAGGACGGCGCGTCGCCTATTGGATTCTCCCGCATCGTCCGCACTCGAACTATACAGACTTCGCTCCGTCCGTCCGCTTCGACGCCGCCGACGTGCTCCACATCATGCGCCCCCTGGGCGCGGGGCAGGTGCGCGGCTTGTCATGGCTGGCCCCTGCCGTCCTGTCCGCGTCAGAACTGGACCAACTCATGGACGCGCTTCTGGTAGGCGCAAAGACTTCCGCCATGTTCGCGGGCTTCCTGACGGACATGAATCAGACCGGGGCTATCCCCTTCGACGGGGACCAGACCGGCGGGATTCTCGATACCGGCCTGGAGCCTGGCACGCTAAAGGTTCTCCCGGCCGGGGTGGACGTGAAGTTCTCTGCCCCGGACGCCGCCAAGGACTCGCCTGCCTTCCTGCGGATGAACCTTCAGGCGCTCGCCGCCGCCCTGGGGCTCCCGGAACACCTTCTGTCCGGGGACCTCACGAACGCGAACTATTCGAGTCTCCGGGCCGGGCTTCTGCCCTTCCGGGCGCGGGTGGAACAAACCCAATATGGGACGCTGGTCCCCCAATTCCTTCGGCCCGTCTGGCGGCGATGGCTGGCGACGGAAGTCCTCTCTGGGCGGCTCTCCCTATCCCCAGGTATCGCCGCCGAGTGGATCATGCCGCGCCCGATGCAGGTGGACCCCCAGAAGGACATGGCGGCCGTCAAGGAAGCCCTCGCCCTGGGGCTGACCAGCCGCACGAAAGCGGTGAATGAACTCGGGTGGAACGCGGACGACTTGGACGCCGAGATCGCGGCCGACCGTGCCCGCGAAGCCGACCTGGGCCTGTCTTTCGCCACCACTGACAACCCGGAGTCTGATGATGAAACATGACCCCATCTTCATGCGCGACGTGAGTGCGCGCCCTAATTCGTTCGACCCTGAAACCCGAACGGTTTCGGCAGTCGTCGCGACCCCCACGCCGGTCAAGCGCCGCGATGCTCGGGGAGCTTTCCTTGAGGTTCTGACGCCGGACACATTGGACCTGTCCGCGTCTAAAGACATTCCCGTCCTCGACTCCCATCGCAACGGCTCTGTGCGAGACATGCTTGGTCGGGTCCGGTCCATCGGAGTGGAAGACGATTCTGTCGTCGCGCTTCTCTACCTGTCGTCCGCCGAAGATGTTGCCCCGGTGGTGCAACGGATCGCGGACGGCACCGACCCCCGCTTGTCCATCGGATACCGGGTTGAGGGATGGACCGAGAAATCCACGCCACAAGGACGGGTGAAGAGCCCGACCCGATGGCAAATCACCGAAGTCACCCTGACCTCGAACCCTGCGGACCCGAATGCGCGGATTCGCTCAACTGAAAAGGAGTCCATGATGGAACCTGAAGTCATTGAAACGACCGCGCCTGACGACGCGGAACATACCCGGCGAACTAACATCCGTGCGCTGGTGCGCTCTGCGGGGCTTGACCCCGAAGTGGCGGACGATCTGATCGACGCGGGCGCAGACCTCACGCGGGCGAAGGCCGAAGTCTTCGACGCCGTGCAGGAACGCCGCCGTTCGGCCCCGATCATCCGTTCACACGCCCCGGCGAACGATGACCCGGCCGTCATCACCCGCCGTCAGTCGGACGCCCTGGCGACCCGCATGGCGGGCGGCGAGTGCCCCGACGACGCCCGGCAGTATCTAAACGTCAGCCTTCGGGAAATCGCCGTCGAAAGCCTGACCCGTTCGGGCGTCTCGACGCGCGGCATGTCGGCTGACGAAGTGTTCACGCGGGCGGCGGCTCACACCACCAGCGACTTCCCACTTGTCGTGTCGAATGCGGCGAACAAGGTGGCGCTGGAAACCTACCGAACCGCCGAGTCTCCGCTGAAGGGGCTCTGCCGTCAGCGGACGCTTCCGAACTTCAAACCCAGCCAAAGCATTCGTCTGGGCGAAATGGGACGTCTGGAAGAGATCGACGAAAACGGGGAGATCACCCACACCAGCCGCTCCGAGAACGGCGAGACGCTGGCTCTGGGGACCTTCGCGCGCGGCTTCACGGTGTCCCGGAAGCTAATGATCGACGATGACCTGGGTCTTCTGGGGGACATCACGGCCGCCCTAGGTGAAGCCGCCGCCCAGACGGAAGCGGACATTCTGGTGGACCTCATCACCAGCAACCCGAATCTGTCGGACGGTACATCTGTCTTCGACGCCAGCCGGGGCAACATCGGCACGGCCACCGCGCCGTCCGTCGCTTCGCTCACGGAAGCCCGCGAGGCAATGCGGACCCGCACCGGCCTGGACGGGAAAACCATCATTTCGGCGACGCCCCGCGTTGTCTTGGTGGGCGCGGACCTGGAGACAGAAGCCGAACAGGTGTTGGCGCCGATCCAGCCGAATAAGACGGACGACGTGAACCCCTTCGGCGGCCGTCTCACGCTTCTGGTGGAGCCCCGACTTCCGGCTGGCGACTGGTATGTCTTCGCGGACCCGGCGCGGCTCGCGGCGATGCACTACGCCTATCTGTCGTCCGCCCAGGGCGTTCAGATTCAACGCATGGAAGCCTGGGACACCCTGGGCATGAAGTTCCGGGCCTTCCTGGACTTCGGCGCGGGCTGGCTGGACTGGCGCGGCACGCACCAGATTCCGGGGGCGTAAACGATGGCCCTGACGGTCGATCAACTGACCAAGGCGCGGGACGATCTGATCGAAGCCCGCGCCCAGGCCGTCCGGCGCTTTCGCGACCAGAACGGCGAGGAAGTCGAATACAAGTCCGACGCCCAGATGGCCGCCGCACTTGCCGCCCTGGACCGTCAGATCGCCGAGGCCACGGGGCGGGCTGCGCCCCACACTATCCGCTTCCATACTTCGAAAGGAACCTGAACCATGAAGAACTTCGTCCATATCGGGGACAACATCACGATCCCCGCTCCCGCGACCGTCACCAGTGGCGAACTGGTCATCGCGGGTTCGCTCTTCGGCATCGCGTCCACCGACGCCCTGGCCGGTGAGTCCGTAACTTTGTCTACCACTGGCGTCTTCGAGATGGCCAAGGTCGCGGCGAACGACATCACCCTGGGCGCGGTCGTCTACTACGACGCCTCGTCCGACCTAGTGACGACCACGGCATCCGGCAACACGAAAATCGGCGTCGCTGTCGAAGACGCTGGCAACGGCGTCGGCACCGTCCGCGTGCGCCTGAACGGCGCTTTCTGACCAGATGCCACGGACTCCTTCCCATTTCCGCCAAGCTGACGTGGAGCGCGCGGTGAAAGCCGCGCGCAACGCGGGCTTGGAAGTGGGGGGAGTTGAAATCCTGAAAGACGGCACGATCCGGGTTATGGTGCCTTCTGAGCTAAGAGAACAACTACCCGTCGAAAGTGGGAATGCCTGGGACGAAGTATTGAGATGATGCGTAAACCGCCGAAGTATTGCCAAGGTTTCGTAGACCGCCACGGGAAGCCGCGCTGGTATTTCAGACGCCCAGGCTTCAAACGAGTGGCACTGCCCGGCCTGCCCTGGACGCCTCAGTTCATGGCGGCCTATGAGGCGGCAATGGCGGGCGAAACGGTTTCGACCGCTGTCGGCCTCAAACGAACGAAGCCGGGTTCCATCGGCGCGCTGGTGGCAAGCTACTATCAGTCCACCGAATACCGAAACCTGAAGCCAATCACCCAGAAGACTTATCGCAGCGTCATGGAACCCTTCAGTGAGCAACACGGGGAAAAACCCGTGGCCGCGATGCAGCGCGAACACGTCAAAGCCATCGTCGCGAAGCTAGCGGACCGTCCATCCGCATCGAATAACTGGCTGAAGGCTATCAAGATTCTGATGCGACACGCCATAGAAGTCGGAATGCGCCGCGATGACCCCACTGTCGGTCTTCGGAAGATGCGAACCGGTTCGTCGGGGTATCGCACCTGGACGGAAGAAGAGATCGAACAGTTCTATAGCCGTCACCCTCTTGGAAGCCGGGCGCGTCTCGCCCTGGACCTTCTCCTTCACACTGGCCAGCGCCGGGCGGACGTGGTGCGTATGGGCCGACAACATGTCCGTCAGGGCGTCCTTACGATTGCCCAACAGAAGACCGGGACCGAGGTGGCAATCCCGCTACACCCTGACTTTATCGCTGCTTTGGACGCCCTCCCCAGTCGGAACATGACCTTCCTTCTCACCGAATACGGAAAGCCGTTCACGCCGGACGGCTTCGGGAACTGGTTCCGGGACCGCGTGGTGGAGGCAGGACTGCCAAAGGGGCTTTCCTCTCACGGACTTCGGAAGGCGGCTTGCCGTCGGCTCGCCGAAGCGGGCTGCACGGCTAATGAGATCATGGCCATCAGCGGTCACAAGAACCTGAAGGAAGTGACAACCTACACCGAAGCTGCCAGCCGCTCGGCGCTCGCCAGACGCGCCATGCAGAACGTCTGGGGGCACGACGCCGAGACCAAAAACGGAACTAAAATTGTCAAACCGGCTTCGGAGGTTTGACAAAATGACCTTTAACCATCTGAAAACAAAGGATCAGAAAGTGGGAATGGTAGGCCCGGAGGGACTTGAACCCCCAACCAAAGCGTTATGAGCGCTCTGCTCTAACCAATTGAGCTACAGGCCCGCCAGGCCCTCTCCGTATCCCGACCCGGCCGCCGGACGCAAGCATCTGTTTTCATCGCCACGGGAATAAGCTATGCCCGCCGCGAGATCAGCCAAGGACGGAGCGGCGGGACATGGCCAAACAAACCTATGCGGCCGCGGGCGTGAACATCGCGGCCGGCAATGCGCTGGTCGACCGGATCAAACCCGCTGCAGCCGCAACACAGCGCCCCGGAACCGCAGCAGGGCTGGGTGGATTTGGCGGACTGTTCGATTTGCGCGCCGCAGGGTATGAAGACCCCATCCTGGTCGCCGCGACCGATGGGGTCGGAACAAAACTCAGGCTGGCCATCGAAACCGGTGTGCTGGACACGGTGGGCATCGATCTGGTCGCGATGTGCGTCAACGATCTGATCTGCCAAGGCGCAGAGCCACTGTTTTTCCTTGATTATTTTGCCACAGGCACACTGGATGTCGACACTGCGGCCAGGGTGATTGAGGGGATTGCCCGGGGGTGCGAACTGGCCGGGGCGGCCCTGATCGGTGGCGAGACGGCCGAAATGCCGGGCATGTATAAAGACAATGACTTCGATCTGGCGGGCTTTGCGGTGGGCGCAATGGAGCGCGGGAGCGCCCTGCCCCGCGCCGTTCGCGCCGGCGATGTGATCATTGGATTACAGTCATCCGGGGTGCATTCCAATGGGTACTCTCTGGTGCGTTCAACAGTTGCCTCGGTCGGGCTTGGCTGGGATGACCCCGCCCCGTTTGCCAACACCAGCCTGGGCGCGGCACTGCTGACACCCACACGGATTTATGTTGCGGCCTGCAGGGGGGTGTCTGCGAACGCCGGACTGCGCGGATTCGCGCATATCACCGGGGGCGGGTTGACCGAGAATGTCCCACGTATCCTGCCCGACGATCTGGGCGCCGATATCGATCTTGGCAGTTGGGACCGACCGCCGGTCTTCACATGGCTTATCGATATGGCCGATCTGGACACGGAGGAAGCGCTAAAAACCTATAACTGCGGTATCGGGATGATCGCTGTGGTGGACGCACAGGCCGCGGCAGCGCTTATCGCCGATCTGAGCGCGGCCGGTGAAGTGGCCATGGTCATCGGCACGGTTACCGAAACACCGGGCGTTCACTATCGCGGAACGCTTACATGACGCGGACAGCGGTGGGGATCCTTATTTCTGGCGCGGGCTCCAACATGGCAGCGCTGGTCAACGGATTTGCGGCGGATCATCCCGGGTACCCGGCACTGGTGTTCTCGAACGTGCCCGACGCCGCGGGTCTGGAGCGGGCGCAGGCGCTTGGGGTGGCAACCGCTAGCGTCGATCATCGCGGGTTGGACAAACCGTCCTTCGAGGCCGCGCTGGAACAGCACCTGACCGCAGCGGGGGTCGAGGTGATTTGCCTGGCAGGCTTCATGCGCCTGCTGAGCGCGGAGTTTGTTGACAGATGGGCTGGGCGCATCCTGAATATTCACCCCTCCCTGTTGCCCCTTTTCAAAGGGCTAAACACCCATGCCCGCGCACTGGAGGCAGGTGTCGCAGTCCACGGATGCACTGTGCACGACGTAACCGCGTCGATGGATGACGGTCCTATCCGCGGGCAAGCTGTTATCCGGGTGCGGGGCGACGATACGGCCCAGACCCTCGCCGAACGTGTACTGAGAATGGAGCACCAGCTCTATCCCAAGGTGCTGAGCCGGTGGCTGGCCGGCCACCTCGACCCGGTGGCACTGTTTGACGATCGCGCGCCTTGAGGCGCTTTGGGGTCAACCGGCGCCGCGCATGCCTGATCCATCTTGCGTTACGGGACATTCTGCCATGACATGTATGCGACAGGAGGAGCGACATGGACCCATTGGTGATCCGAACCGACGACGAGGCCATCGCGACGGTGAAACTCAACCGGCCCAAGGCACTCAATGCGCTGTCGGATGAGCTGATTGCCCAATTGCAGGGCACGCTCGATGCGCTTGCAGTTGACCGTACGATCCGGGTGATCATCCTTAAAGGCGCGGGCAAGGCATTCTGTGCCGGGCATGACCTGCGCGAGATGACAGCCGCCCGCCAGGCGGAGGATGGCGGGGCCGCCTATTTCCAGGACCTTTTCGCGCGCTGCTCGCATCTGATGAGCACCCTGCCCCGGCTGCCGCAGCCGGTTATTGCGCAAGTGCAGGGGATTGCCACAGCGGCAGGATGCCAGATGGTGGCACATTGCGACATTGCTGTTGCCAGTGACGACGCGCAGTTCGGTGTGAACGGCGTGAATATTGGGCTGTTCTGTTCGACCCCGATGGTGGCGCTCAGCCGGAACATTCCGCGCAAACAGGCGTTTGAAATGCTCACGACAGGCGACTTTGCATCGGCCAGGCGCGCCGTTGAACTGGGTCTGATAAACCGTGCCGTCCCCGTAGCCGACCTGGAGAGTGAAACCGCCGCACTGGCCCGGCAGATCGCCGGGAAGTTTGGCGGCGCCGTAGCCCTGGGCAAAGAGGCCTACTACCAGCAGCTGGAAATGGGTCTCAGCGACGCATACGCCTATACCGGGCAGGTGATGGCGCAGAACATGTTGATGCCCGAAACAGCCGAAGGAATTGACGCCTTCCTGACCAAACGGGATCCGGAGTGGACGCAATAAGACTTAGGGGTCCCTCGGCTGTTTAGGCGCGGGCAACCTTTTGCTCGGGCGGGTAAAGCGCCAGATGCCGTGCCCTGATGACCAGCACAAACAGGACAACCGCTGTGAACTGATGTACGATCGCCAGGTGCCAGGGCGCCCCATACAGGACCGTACCGATCCCCAAGACGACCTGACCGAAGAGGCAAACCAGAACCCAGTCGAACCCGCGACGTACTGCCATCACGGCCGAGCGCCGCGCCACAAGCCAGACCCCGATTACGACCAGCAACAGACCATAGGCCCAGATTCTATGTACGAATTGCACCAGCGCGGCATTCTCAAAGAAGTTTCGCCACCCGGGTTCGAGCGCCCAAATACCTGAGGGGATGAACCTGCCATCCATCAACGGCCAGGTCACATAAGTCCGCCCCGCATCAATGCCCGCCACCAGCGCGCCCAAGAGGATCTGGGCGAAGATCACCACGGCCAGCACGGCGCCAGCACGCGACAGGCGGGCCTCGCGGCGACGCCGTGCTTGTATCAGGGCCATTTGCGGCTGGCCAAGATCAAACACATAAGAGGCGATCAGCCCCAGGATGAGGAATGCCAGGCCAAGATGTATGGCCAGCCGGTAGCTTGCGACGTCCAGCATTGTTCCGGTCAGCCCAGAGGCGACCATCCACCATCCGATGGCCCCCTGCAGACCGCCGAGCGCACCCAGGCCCAGCAACCGGGGTGTCCAACCTGCTGGGATCTGGCGGCGGAACAGAAACCAAAAGAACCCCATCGCCCAGACAAGCCCGATGACCCTGCCCAACTGGCGGTGACCCCATTCCCACCAATAGATGACCTTGAACTCCTCAAGTGTCATACCGGCGTTTTGCAGGCGGTACTCGGGGATCTCGCGGTACTTGTCGAACTCCGCCATCCACTCAACTGCGCTGAGCGGCGGGATCGCCCCAGTGACCGGGGCCCATTCGGTAATCGACAATCCGCTGTCGGTCAGCCGCGTCAAACCACCCACGGCAATCATCACCACAACCAGGGCAAACAGGCCCATCAGCCATGCCCGGATTGCACCGCGCGCTGCACCCCTTGGATCCTTGGGCGCGGGACGCGATGGGGCCAGATCGCTGCGATCCGAAACCTCTTCAAAAATACTGCGTGTGGTGTTCATGCCGCCAAACCATCGTTTCGATCCGTCATGTAGACCGTCGGGCCAGGCCCGACAAGCGGCCAAATCCCCGCATGCGGCGTCGCCAAAGCAACGCGGTTTCGTCTCAAATCCAACACAGTAGGAGCGGATCCCTAACCCTGGGGCGGCATATCCGGTGCCGCTCAGGATTTGTCGGACGGGGAACCAGGACCATGCACATCAACGCACGCGCTGCTTTCAGTCTGTCCCGGAGCGGGACGCGTCTGCGGACCGATACCGGAGACCGGCACATCGAGGATCTTCAAGTCGGCGACCGGCTGTTGTGCATGGATGGAGCGTTTCACAGCATTCGCTGGACGGGACGCCGGAAAGTCAACGCCGTTGGGGATCTTGCACCGGTCCACATCCGGGCAGGAACCTTCTCAAACCGCCGTGACCTGATGTTCACCCCGGCCCATCGGATTCGTATCTCCAACCTTTGGGCCGAAATGGTGTTCGGCACCGCCTCGGTCCTGGTTGCGGTCCAGGATCTTCTATCGGTTCCCGGCGTATCACGCGCGCCGGATCAGGTGGTGGACTGTCACCACGTCCTTCTGGACACCCATCAGATGGTGCTCTCGGACGGGCTATGGTCCGAAACGCTGAACCCGACACAATCCATCGACACCCTTGACCGGCGGGCCCTGTCCGAAGTGCTCAGCACGTTCCCAGTGCTGGAAAGCGGCGTTCAAGGGCAAACCCAACCCGGGCTGCCGACGCTGTCCCCGCTTGAGGTGACAGACTTGCTCAAGCTGATCACGCGGCAGTAAGCACAAGGTCACGAACCATCACGCCGCGCGGGGTGCTTTTCCGCGAGTGTACGGAATACCCCGTAGAGCGTGCGTATATCCGGGTCGGTCAGCGGCAACCGAAAGAGCAGGTTTTCCAGGTTCTCCCGCAGGCTGCGGCGTTTGCCATCAGGCCAAAAGAACCCGGCCCGGTCCAGCTGCGCGACAAGTGACTCCGCAAGCCGTGTGACATCCGCCCGCGTGGCCAGGTCCACACGATCATGCTGAGGATCAATCGACAGGGCCATCGCCTGCCCCCATTCATAGCCGACCAGCAGTACACATTGCGCCAGGTTCAGCGAGGCAAAGCCCGGATTGACCGGTACCGATATCACTGTGTTCGCTGGAATGATGTCAGCGTTTTCAAGACCGGCACGCTCGGGTCCGAACAGAACACCGACACGCTCCCCCCGGTCGATACGCGCCCGCGCATCCGCCATCGCAACCTTGGGCGTCATGACCTCCTTGGTCAGGTCACGCGGACGCGCGGTCGTCGCGTAGACATGGGTCAGATCCTGCACGGCGGTTGAGACATCCGTCTCCATACGCGCCGCATCCAGAACCCGCGCCGCGCCCGAGGCCATGGCGACCGCCGCCGGGTTCGGCCACCCGTCGCGGGGCGCGACCAGACGCATGTGCTCAAGTCCAAAGTTCAACATCGCCCGCGCGGCCGAACCGATGTTCTCGCCCATCTGCGGGCGTACAAGTACCATGACCGGCTGCGGCCCGGCCCATGCCGCCTGCAGATCGCGATCCGTTCCACTCATGCCATTCTCCTGTTTGCGCCGCGCTCATACGCCAGGCGGGTATGCAGCACAATCGCCCGATCGAGCGGGCCATACCGGAAACCGCACCGTGTCGGCAACGATTGGGCCGTGGCACCCGCAATCCCGCGTGCCTTTCTGCGGCACATGACGTAGAGCTTATGCTACCATTCGGCTGTGTTTGGTATGCATCCGTATACCAACCTTTCCAACAGGGCGATGCTCGACTATAGAACCGGCAAACGATCAGACCCAATGAGGATCCCATGACCAAGATCAAGGTAGAGAACCCAGTCGTCGAACTCGACGGCGACGAGATGACCCGCATCATCTGGCAGTTCATCAAGGACAAGCTGATCCTGCCATACCTCGACATCGACCTGCTCTACTATGATCTTGGAATGGAGGAACGCGACCGGACCGACGATCAGATCACCATCGACGCGGCCAACAAAATCAAAGAGGTCGGGGTCGGCGTAAAATGCGCCACGATCACACCCGACGAGGCACGGGTCGAGGAATTTGGCCTCAAGAAAATGTGGCGCAGCCCCAACGGTACGATCAGGAATATTCTGGGTGGTGTCGTGTTCCGCGCGCCGATCATCTGCAAAAACGTCCCCCGGCTTGTCCCCGGCTGGACGCAGCCCATCGTGATCGGCCGCCACGCCTTCGGTGACCAGTACCGCGCCACCGACATGAAGTTCCCCGGGCCAGGGACGCTCAGTATGAAGTTTGTCGGGGACGACGGGACCGTGATGGAGGAAGAGGTCTTCAAGGCGCCATCGTCAGGCATTTACATGGGGATGTACAATCTGGATCAGTCGATCCATGACTTTGCCCGCGCCTCGCTGAATTATGGCCTGAACCTGGGCTGGCCGGTCTATCTGAGCACCAAGAACACGATCCTCAAGCAGTATGACGGTCAGTTTATGCTGATCTTCCAGAAGGTGTTTGACGAGGAGTTTGCCGACAAATTCAAGGCCGCAGGCATCACCTATGAACACCGTCTGATCGATGACATGGTCGCCGCGGCGATGAAATGGTCAGGCGGATTTGTCTGGGCCTGCAAGAACTATGACGGCGACGTGCAATCCGACACGGTCGCGCAGGGCTTTGGGTCGCTGGGTCTGATGACCAGTCAGTTGATGACCCCGGACGGCAAAATCGTCGAGGCCGAGGCCGCCCACGGCACCGTCACGCGGCACTACCGTCAACACCAGAAGGGCGAGGCGACATCGACCAACTCCATCGCCTCAATCTATGCCTGGACCGGCGGCCTCAAGCACCGCGCGAAACTTGATGAGAACGCGAAACTGCTGGAGTTTGCCGAAACGCTGGAAAAAGTGATCGTGGGCACCGTGGAAAGCGGGTTCATGACCAAGGACCTTGCCTTGCTCGTCGGCCCCGACCAGAAGTGGCTGACCACCGAAGGCTTCCTTGAAAAGATCGACGAGAACCTTAACGCCGCCCTAGCGGGCTGAACGGACGTCTCGGCCAGACCAAGGCTGTGCTTCAACGTCTCACCGGCCTGCGGCTATTCCGCCATGGGCCGGTATCATTGCGCAAAGTTCTGTGCACAACCGTGGTGGCGTTGGCCCCACCTGCTGCGTGACCCGAACCCCGATCTCAGGCGACATTGCTCTGCCCCGAGGCGGGCGTCTGCCCCCGGTGCGCCGTGTCTTTGTACAGATCCGCGACGATCCGGCTTGCTGTTTTCTCGAACAAGCACGGGATCAGAGCATGTATAAAAGCAGCCCCCGCCGCCATGACTAGCTTTCCGCTGAACCGCGTCGCAAAGAGAAAATGCTCCCCATAGCTCTCGTCGACGGAGGCCGGGTGATTGAGAAAGACTTGTTTGATCATGGCGTTACCTTTCCTTTTGGTACTTTTATCCCATACCTGAGTGGAAATGATCCCAAATCATACCTATATTATAGAAATGAGTGTTAGTTTATCCTAAGAACCAGGTCTCGGGCGGTGATCGATCCCATAGATCGGAAAATCCTGTACCAGCTGCAGCGCCGCTCGGATGTGTCGCTGGACCGACTCGCCGAGGAGGTCAGCCTGTCCCGCAACGCCACCTGGCGACGGATCAAACAGCTCGAGAAGGCCGGAGTTATTGTCGCGCGTGTGGCGCTGCTCGACCCCGAGAAAATCGGGTTGAAGCTGACCGTCTATATGCTGATCCGGACCGACCAGCATTCAGCAGAGTGGGCGGCCCGGTTCTCGGACGCCACGCGGGATCTGGACGAGATCCAGGGCGTGTACCGGATGACCGGTGACCTGGATTACCTGGTCCGCGCTCAGGTCGAGGATGTTGCCGCCTACGACCGGCTGTATCAGCGCCTGATCGCCAGGGTCGAGATCTCGGACGTCTCTGCAAGCTTCGTGATGGAGCGGATCAAGGAGACGACAGCGCTTCCGGTCCGCTAGACGGGGCCGCAAAATCACCGTATTCGCCCGCTACGCGGCGGGCACCCGAACAACACATGCAGGAAAGGAGGTTTGATGCTCGCACGTGCTTTGGCCCTTTTGTGCGTATTGATCGGAGTGTCCCTAGGCCTGTCGTACTGGTTCGGCGCCGAGGTGTTGGCGGCCCTTGGGTTGATATTCAGCCAGATCAAGATCGTGTTTGCACGGGCTATGGCGCTGAGTTCCAACACCCTCCTGATATGGCTGAAAGCACAGGGGATGAACTTCGCCCGTGTCGAAATCGCCAAACGCTGGTTGCTAAAGTCTCTTGTCCCGATGCTGATCGGGGCCGTCAATCAACGACGCATCGCAACGTTCGTGAAGGCCTATACCAGTTATGCAAAGGAGCGGTTTGACCGCATGATGGCGGCCTATCAGGCCCTGCCCCGCCCCACCCGATATGTCCTGATCCTGGTCGCGATGTCGGCCAGTCTGGCCCTTGCACTGACGACGATGAGCCTTTGGCTGCTCTTGTTTTCGGTTCAACTGCCGATGTGGATCCTGGCGGGCCTCGCCGCGTTCTGGCAACTGATCTGGCAAACGCTCCAGAAGTTCATATTTCGCACCCTGGCCTTCATGCAGCTGTTTCGCGCCTGGGGATACCTGCGCGACCGGGTGCCACCGGCCTATTTGCAGCGGCTGCGTCGGTTCAACTTCCGTATTGCGCGGGAAGTGGTCAAGCGGCGAAGGTTAACCGTCGCACAGTTGCATAACCAGAAAGACAGCGTCGGCATGCGGTGGGCGCTGCTGCGGGAGTACTTCCGCCACGCCCGCCCCAAGACCCCGACGGTGGCCGAAATCGATGCTATGCAGGACACCGACCACCCGCGGTGAGGCTGGGGCACGCGCTTGGCCAAACTTGTTACGGGCCCCGCTGCTGCCAGCATGGGGCCCGACAATTATCTAGGATCGGTCGAAGAAATTTGCGACCTCATTTACAATGGCCCGATGCTTCGCGGCACGGGGTGCACCGCCGCCCTCACAAATGACCTCATCGCCCGGCTCTTCCTGCGCCAGGATCTCAAACCCTTCTGGTTTGCACTCCCCCAGAAAGTCAAAATGCGAAAGATCCTCGGGCTCTATGTAGGTAGTTTGCTCAGGCTCGAGGGCCTGGATCAACGCCCGCGATTCAATATCCAGCGTCAGACCCGAATTCATGATCGGTGCCCCAAACACCAGCATCGGACGATCGATCCGGCCGAGGCTGTCCGGCGAGAAACTCTGGGTACCACCAAGATCGAACACGGCGAACGCCCGGATCCGCGGGTCCGAAAGATCGGCCTCCATTTGCAGGCGGTCGCCGCGGGTTCGGGCAATCTGCCAATCCGCCAGGATGCGACACACAAGATCCCCCTGCGTGGCGTCGCAAAAGCGTTCCAAACCCGCAGCATCGTAGCGGGCCCCTGCAAGGGCAACAGCCGTAAATCCGCCCAGCGAATGGCCCGCCATAAAGATCCTGTCGGGATCGACTGGCGCCGCCATGGCTCCGGACCCGGTTGCATAGTCGATCAGCCGGGTGATGTCCTGGGGCCGTTCCCAAAGCCTGCGGCGGGCGTCGGGATCGCGCGACCAGGTCGACGTTCCGGGATGGTCGATGGCGGCCACGACGTATCCGCGTCGGGCCATCGCGCCGGCCAGCCAGGCCTGATTACGGGCATTGCCAAACATCCCGTGTGAGAGCAGCAGAAGTGGAAAGGGGCCATCTGCCGGGGCAGCCTCGCGGATCACATTGGTCCCGACCCAGACCGAACTGTCGAAATCGATACTCAGCGGACCTGTGTCATCGGTGGGGTACCACACAAAGCCCTTTAGATCGCGCTGACCATTCGGGTCCGCGATTTCGAGGGGGCTTATCGCGGCCTGATAGGGTTGACCTGCGACCGGGCAGGCAAAGCCCGCCGACAGAAGTGCAATCATGTGCCAAAGACGTTTCATCGAACGCTCCCGTTGGTGTAAAGAACAGCCTAAGACCTGCGCGGTACGGTAAATTGAAACAACCGGATGGAGTGGCCATACCTGTCCTGGATCCCGATACAGGACAGATCCGACCGGAAAGAGGACAGATGGACAGCCCGGTACTCCTCAATTTACCGCTGCCGCTGCTTACCGCATTGCTCTGCGGTGTGATCGCGGTACTGATCGGACAACTGCGCACCCTGATCCCAAGGTCCCGCGTCCTGTTCGTGATTCTGTTCGTCCTCTGCGCCAGTGAAGCACTTCTGGTGGGCCTTCGGTTCGGATACGGGATGACCGCACTGACACCGGTGCAACGCTTCCTGCCCCTGTATCTGGGGCCGCTCATGTATCTGGGTTTTGCTGCGCTAACGCAGAGCACGGATCGCTTCGCCCGCAGTGCCATTGCACACTTGGGCGCGCCGATCGTTGCATTTGCGTATTTTCAGGTTGTCCTTGACGATATGAGCGCGATTGATGGTCTGATCAGCGCCAGTTACCTCATGTACCTGTCGGCCCTGTTTCTCCTCTGGCGAAGGGGGGGCGATGCATTGATCCATGCGCCTGTTGGGCTGACGCGTAGCCTGTCTAACTGGATTTTGCGCGGCATCGGTTTGCTTGCCTTCGTTCTGTTAATGGACACCGCAATCGCCCTGGATTTCATCGTCAACCGCGGCGCCAATGCGGCCGCGCTAATCTCCTATGGAACGGTGCCGCTGGTTTTCATTCTGGTGGCAATGCTGGTTGCGCTGCCGTCATTGCTTGCGCCCCCCGCGACCGCACCGCGGCCGGATCCGGCAATGGACAGGCAAGATGGCGTGATCGAACGGCGGCTCAACACCCTGCTTACCCAGGATCACTTGTTCCTGGACCCAGACCTAACCGTACAAAGGCTGGCCAAACGCCTACACCTACCGGCCCGTTCGGTATCGGCGGCTGTCAACCGGACCTGCGGTATGAATGTGTCGCAATACGTCAATCAGCACCGATTGCAACATGCCGCGGATCTGCTGGCGAACGGGAACGAAAGCGTCACCAAAATCGCCGAGCAGTCCGGGTTCATGACACGGTCGAATTTCTACCGAGAGTTCCAGCGGGTCCACGGTCAGTCGCCATCAGAATATCGCAAGTCGCGAACCAACGGTATTGTTGAGGTGTAACCGCCTGGTCGGCCCGAAACCGCTGGGCAAGGGGCGCCAAAACTGGTCCGATCAATCCCCTGCTTGTAGATTGTTACGTTATAAAATAACTTTCCGGTCGGATGGGAACGTGGGCTTGAGTGGGGATGCGGCCTGATGCGCAAACAAGCTTCGGTACTGCAGCGTGACAGTGTTCGCCTGCTCGAGTCCCGTGATAAGCCCCTGAAAGCCTATCAAATTCGTGAGATGCTTCGGACCAATGAACCGGGAATCGCGCCGCCAACGATGTATCGGACGCGCTCGGCACGGACAGATCAGGGGTGCGCGCACCGGCTTGAACCGCTCAAGACTTATGTGCCGTGCCGCTGCGGTCACTCCGACACTTTACCGGTCCTGGCCGTCTTCGAAGGGTGCTGTTCGGTGGAAGAACACGACGGCGGCGCACTGTTGCCCGCGCTTGCGACGTTCGGTTCGAACAGCACGTTTCGGACTGAACGTCACGTTCGAGACATACACGGGCACTGCCAAACCTGCGCCGCCTGAGCATTTCCAAACCCGCGAGCTTTGTAAGGATATCCCATGAAACAGACCCTGCAAAAGACCCTGCCACTGCTTGTCGCGATGGCCGTTTCACCCGCCGTTGCCCAGGAAACGCGCCAGTTGGATGCGCATGAACATGGGGTGGGTGAGTTGAACATAGCAATCGATGGGACCACGGTCGCGATTGAGTTTTTCGCGCCGGGCGCAGACATTGTTGGATTTGAATATCAGGCAGAAAGCGCCGAGGACCGCGCCCTGATCGATGATGCAGTTGCCACGCTGGCGCGCCCATTGGAGCTGTTCGTGATGCCGGCTGCGGCGGAGTGTACGGTCATCGAGGCCAGCGCCAAGCTGGAGAGTGAAGAGGAGCACGCAGAGCACGCCGATCACGGCGACGAGCATGGTGACGAGCATGCTGATCACGCAGATCATGGAGATGAGCATGCAGAGGAACATGCCGACCATGGTCACGAGCACGCCGGTCACGGGGACGAGCACGCCGAACATGCCGAAGAAGCCGAACATACTGAGTTCCATGCGGAATATGTTCTGAGCTGTGCCGATCCCGCCGCGATCACGGACATGAGGTTTGTCTATTTCGAGACATTTGAAAATGCGCTCGAGCTTGAGGTTCAGTTGGTTACCGCTGACGGCGCGCAGTCGTTCGAAGTCGAACGCGCCGCGCCGGTATTGGATCTGCGCGGACTGCTCTGAAAATGGATGGACCGGCGTTGGTGCTGTCGGTCCGGGATGCGCGGTTCCGCTGGCCGGGCCGTGCATCCTTTTGTCTTTCGATCCCGGAATTCTCGATGAAAACCGGCGAGACGGTGCTGCTGCTGGGCGAGAGCGGATCGGGAAAGTCGACATTGCTGTCGCTAATCTGCGGCACCGTGACACCGGAAAGCGGCATGGTGGAGGTGGCAGGAACCGATCTTTCGACCCTGTCCGGCGGCGCACAGGACCGGTTTCGCGCCGAACAGATCGGCGTGATCTTTCAGCAATTCAACCTGCTTCCGTTCGGCACCGTGCTTGACAACATCTTACTCCCCTTGCGGTTCGCGCCCAAACGAAAGG
>JBCDCS010000012.1:0-28544 GCA_039181205.1 Pseudomonadota bacterium | reverse complement strand
GCGGGCGCGCTTGCGAGACGGTCGCGTGGAGGTTTTCCGATCCGAAGGATCGGGTCTGGTTACTGGGCTGAGTTGGGCCGAAGGTTTCGTCGAATTGCCCCATGACGCCATGGAGATCGAGCCCGGGACGCCGGTTCGCTATATCTCGTTTTCGGCGCTGGGGATTGGCTGACGGCGTCCGTCAACGGTCGAGCCCATTGGTTTTCGCGACGAAATCCACCAGGTGCGGCACATAATCCTCTGGTCCACCGCCGCCTGTGTTCACGGCCATGGCGTAGCTGTTCTTGATCGCCGACCCGACCGGGTTTGCCACGCCCGTGCCATCGGCAAAAGCGGCCAGATAGGCCATGTCCTTGAGCGCATTGGTGAGCGTGAATTTGTGCGCCTCGGCATTTCCCTCGACCGCGTAGCCGCGCCAGGTCTGGTAGAAGCCGCAATCCATGCGGCTGCCGGTGATGACGCGGTCGAAGGTCTCGGTTCCGACGCCGGATTTTTCGGCTAGGGCCAGCGCTTCGGAATAGATCGCGCCGTAGCCCATGGCAAGGAAGTTATTGAGAAGCTTCATTTTATGTCCGGAGCCCGGCTCACCGACATGGACAATGGTCGAGGCCCAGGTGGCGATGACGGGCTGGATGCGGGCGAATACGTCGTCGGTTGCGCCGACCATGGCGGCCAGTTCTCCGGCCCGGGCCTGGATAGGGGTGCCGCCCAATGGCGCATCCGCCAAGTGACAGCCGCGGGTCGCCAACTTCCCGGCTAGCATTTCGGTCGATACGGGGTTGGCGGTCGAGCAGTCGATGACGATCGCGCCCTCCGACAGGTGGTCAAGCATCTCGTGGACGATGGCTTCGACCTGGGGGGAGCCGGGCGCGCAGATATGTACAATTTCGGACGCCGCGGCGAGTGTAGGAAGATCCGATGCTTCGGCGGCGCCTTTCGCGACCAGATCGTCGATGGGCGCGCGGTTGCGATGGGCGATCACGGTCAGTGGATGACCCGCCGCCAGGAGGTTGGCGGCCATGCCCTGGCCCATGAAGCCCAGCCCGATAAATCCGATGCGATCCATAACGGAACCTCCCTTTGTCGGGTCGGTTCAATCATGGATCGCAGTGTGAAGGTAGGGAGGCTTCAGCCGATCTTCGGGCGCAGTCTTATCACCACATCGACCTTGGCAATTTCCATGCCCTCGGGCGCGTCGGGAAGATTGACGATCTCCAGATGCTCAGCGCCGGCATCGGTAAGCCGCGCGTCCTCTTCCCAGTAGAAATGCGGGTGATCGTCGAGCCGCGTATCGAAATAGGAGCCGGTGCCGTCCACCGTGATTTCCTGCACCAAACCTGCCTCGGAGAAGGCGCGGAGCGTGTTATAGACGGTGGCAAGGGAGACCTTGTCGCCAGTCCGCCGGGCAGCCTCATGCAGCCATTCGGCCGTCACATGACGGTCCCGGCCATCGCCGACCAAGAGCGCAGCCAAAGCCACGCGCTGCCGTGTTGGCCGCAGCGTCGACTTGGTCAGCCAAGCCTCGCCCCGAATGCGAGCGATATCGGTCGTCGTATCCATCGACAGGTAATATAGGGCGTATTGCGAGTGGTTTTCAATCGGATTCGGTCTTTCACGCCTGGGTTGCGAGCCTGAAACATCCGGTGATAGAGGGGCCGAGACCGGACCAGAGGGGCCCCGATGAGCCGATATCCCACCTTTTTTGACCGTGATGCATTGCTGAAATGCGCCCGTGGTGAGCTCTTTGGGCCGGGGAATGCCCAACTGCCGGAACCGCCGATGCTGATGATGGATCGGATCACCGACATCTCGGGCGATGGTGGCCTGCACGGCAAAGGGCATGTGGTTGCGGAGTTCGATATCACGCCGGATATCTGGTTCTTCGACTGCCACTTCCCAGGAAATCCGATCATGCCCGGTTGCTTAGGGTTGGATGGGCTATGGCAATTGACTGGGTTCAACCTGGGCTGGCGCGGCTGGACGGGCCGAGGTTATGCGCTGGGCGTGGGCGAGGTGAAGCTGACAGGGATGGTTCGGCCGGACCGGAAGATGCTGAAATATTTCGTTGATTTCACGAAGGCCGTGCAGACCCGCCGTCTAACCATGGGCGTGGCCGATGGCCGGGTCGAGGCCGATGGCGAGGAAATCTACGTGGTGCGCGACATGAAGGTCGCCCTGTCCGAGAGCTGAGGGAGAAGCCCATGCGGCGCGTCGTGATCACCGGGCTGGGCATCGTCTCATCCATTGGAAATAGCGCGGCTGAGGTGGAAGCGTCGCTTCGGGCTGGGCGATCGGGGATAACGGCCGCGCCTGAATATAAGGCGCATGGCTTCCGCAGCCAGGTGCACGGCGTGCCCGACATCGACCCGGCGGAACATATCGACAAACGGCTTCTGCGGTTCATGGGGCCGGGCGCGGCCTATGCCTATCTGTCGATGCAGCAGGCCATTTCGGATGCTGGGCTGGAGCCAAGCGACGTGTCGAACCCCCGCACGGGGCTGGTGGCGGGATCTGGTGGGCCTTCCACGTCGAACTTGTTCGAAGCCCATAAGGTGGTCATCGAGCGTGGCGCACCTAAGCGGATGGGCCCGTACATGGTGCCGCGCTGCATGTCTTCGACGGTTAGTGCGAACCTTGCAACGGCGTTTGAGATCAAGGGATTGAGCTACTCGATCACCTCGGCCTGTTCCACCAGCTTGCATTGTATCCAGAACGCCGCGGAACAGGTGATAATGGGCCGACAGGACGTGGTCTTCGCGGGCGGTGGCGAAGAAGTGGACTGGACGCTGTCCTGTCTGTTCGATGCCATGGGGGCCATGTCGTCGAAGTATAACGACACGCCGGAGAAAGCGTCGCGCGCCTTCGATGCGGGCCGGGATGGCTTCGTTATCGCAGGTGGCGGCGGGATCGTGGTGGTCGAGGAACTGGAGCATGCCAAGGCCCGGGGCGCCAAGATCTATGCCGAGATCACTGGGTTCGCCGCCACGTCGGATGGGCACAACATGGTCGCCCCGTCCGGCGAAGGGGGCGAGCGGGCGATGCGGTTGGCGCTGGACATGGTGCCGGATGGGCGAAAAGTGGATTATATCAATGCCCATGGTACGTCGACGCCCGTGGGCGATGTCGGCGAGGTCGAAGCCGTGCGACGGGTGTTCGGAAACGTCCGGCCGGTGATTTCCTCCACTAAGTCCATGACTGGGCATTCCCAGGGCGCCACCGGCGCACAGGAGGCGATCTACTGCCTGCTCATGATGCAGGGTGACTTCATTGCGCCGTCGATCAACGTCGAAACACTGGACGAGGCGCTGGAACCCGCGGAAATCGCCACCAAGCTGGTGGAAAATGCGGGGCTCGATTCCGTGATGACCAATTCGTTCGGGTTTGGGGGCACAAACGGCTCCATGATCCTGTCGCGGATGCTGGACTAAACCCATGGATATGAAAGGAAAACGTGGGCTCGTCATGGGCGTGGCCAATGATCGGTCGATTGCCTGGGGTATCGCCAAGGCGTTGCATGGGGCTGGGGCGGAGTTGGCCTTCACCTATCAGGGGGAAGCGTTCGGAAAACGGGTCAAGCCGCTGGCGGAGAGCCTGGGATCGACAACACTGCTGGACGTGGACGTGACCGATGATGCGTCGCTGGATGCGGCCTTTTCCGAGTTGGAGAAAGGCGGGCCGCTGGACTTCGTCATCCATGCGATCGCCTATTCGGACAAGTCGGAATTGACTGGCCGATTTGTCGATACCAGCCGGGCCAACTTCAAGCACTCGCTTGATATTTCTTGCTATTCCCTGGTTGAGATCGCGCGTCGAGCGCGGCCATTGATGGTCAATGGCGGAACCATTCTGACACTGACATTTGAAGGGTCCCAACGGGTCGTGCCGTTCTACAATGTCATGGGCGTGGCCAAGGCAGCCTTGGAGGCCTCGGTCCGCTATCTCGCAGCGGATCTGGGACCGGAAGGTATTCGCGTGAATGCGATCTCGCCTGGGCCGATGAAGACCTTGGCAGGGGCGGCGATTGGCGGGGCGCGGAAGACCTATCGGCATACTGAAGCAAATGCGCCTTTGCGTTCTAATGCTACGTTGGGTGCTGTAGGTGGCACAGCGCTTTATTTATGTTCTGAATCAGGATCTTGCACAACAGGTGAGATCATTCGTGTTGACGGCGGTTTCCATGTGATGGGCATGCCGCAATCCGATAATCTGTAGAGTTGCAAACAACCGGCACGGTTTTACCGGCGGATCATTGCCGAAAGTTCACTGATTCGTGGGCTGGAACCCCCGTCTTTTCTTCATGTTTGCCCTAAACTTGCCACGCTCTGGCGTCAAAAGAGCCTTCAAGACTGTTCGGTACCCTCGAGATCTCATGTTGCGCTCCATTCAATCCTTTGTGACCGACGAGTCCGGCGCCGTTAGCGTCGACTGGGTTGTGTTGTCAGCTGTCCTAGTTGGGACGGGTCTGTCGGTCCTGTCGACGGTGCGTGGCGGCGTGTCCGTCGCGTCGGTCGATGTGGCGGAGCAGTTGCGGGGCCAGGTCGTTCAGCGAAGTTTTTCATCCGACCGGTGCCAAGGCGGTGTCGGCCGCGTCCAGGCGCAGGAAACGGCTCGGGCGGCCGCAGCTGGACGGGATGCGATCCGGGTATCGTCTTGGCTAGAGGTGAATGCCGCTGGCCAGTCTGATGCGGCCATCGTCGAAGAACTTGATCGGCTGCGCGCTGCAGTCGGGGATGGCGGTGGCCTGAGCATGGATGAAACGCTTTTGGCCGCTTTGGAGTGCGAAGCGGTGATCCGAGGTCTCGACTAGAGGGTCCAGGCCATGCGAGCGTCCTCCTCGATATGAGGAGGGGCCGGATGGCGATCGATACCTGCATCTTTGACGCATACGGCACTCTGTTCGACGTGACCGCTGCCGCGCGACAGGCATCGGAAGAAGATGGGTTCGAGGCGCTCGCGGAGGTCTGGCCCAAGCTGGCGGCTGATTGGCGGGATAAGCAGCTACAATATACTTGGTTGCGGGCAGTCACCGGAGATCATGCCGATTTCTGGCAGGTGACCGGCGAGGGCCTGGATTGGGCTTTGGAAGCTTCGGAACTGGATGGCGATGAAAAGCTGCGCGCGCGATTGATGCAGCTTTACTGGGAATTGTCCTGTTTTCCCGAGGTGCCCGACATCCTGGCCGATTTGAAAGGCGCAGGGAAAGCAACGGGCATTCTTTCGAACGGGTCGCCGGAGATGCTGCAAGGCGCCGTTTCATCGGCCGGGATCAAGCGGCTGCTGGACCATGTTCTATCGGTCGAAAGCGTTGGCATCTTCAAACCGTCACCCAAGGTCTATGATCTGGTGGGCAATGCCTTCGCATGCGATGCCGGGAACGTTTTGTTTGTCTCGTCCAACGGTTGGGATGCGGCAGCGGCCAAGGGGTACGGCTTTGAGACGGCCTGGGTCAATCGAACGGGCGCGCCCATGGATCGTCTGCCGTGGACGCCGGACCATGTGTTGAAGGATCTGACAGGCCTAATGGACCTGGTCTGATGCCCGAGTTCAAGACGTCCGATGGCCTACGGCTTTGGTACGAAGATGAGGGCGAGGGGCCGGTTATCCTCTGCCTGGCCGGCCTGACCCGGAATTCTACCGATTTCGATTACGTGCTGCCGTACCTGGTGGGCGAACATCGAGTGATCCGGCTTGATTACCGCGGGCGGGGAAAATCGCAGAGATCGCCGGATTGGAAGACCTACACGATCCCGACCGAGGCGCGGGATGTCCTCGAGTTGCTCGCGCATTTGGGACTGGAACAGGTGGCGATCCTCGGCACGTCCCGTGGCGGATTGATCGCCATGTCCTTAGCATTGCTAGCGAAGGATCGGCTAACCGGGGTCTGTCTGGTCGATATCGGGCCCGAATTGATGACCGAGGGGCTGGATGCGATCATGGATTACATCGGCAAACCGCCGGAGGCTGCGACGCTGGAAGCAGCGGCTGTGATGCGGGCGCGGTTGCTGGCGGGGTTCGAGGATGTTCCGCCGGAGCGCTGGCAGGAGGAGGCGGAGAAGCACTACCGGGTGACCGAGGACGGGTTAGCGATCAACTACGATGCCAAGCTGCGGGACGCGGTTCTGGAGGCCGGGTCCCAACCCGCGGCGGATCTTTGGCCGCTCTTCGATGCATTGGAAGGTCTGCCGGTCGCCTGTATTCGAGGCGCGAACTCCGATCTCTTGTCGACGAAAACCTTGGCTAAGATGGTGGAACGGCGCCCTGACATGATTGTGGCCGAGGTGCCGAAGCGCGGTCATGTTCCGTTCCTGGATGAGGCGGAGTCTCTGGAGGCGCTGAACGAATGGACACTTCTCCTTTGACGCTCGAGCTGCGGGAAGATGACCGCATGACACCCGTCAGCCGCGCCGATATCGAAGCGGCGGCCCGGCGGATCGAAGGCCATGCTGTCCGCACACCATTGTTAAATGCGCCATTGCTGGATGCCGTGACTGGGCGACGGATTTTCGTTAAGGCAGAGTGCCTGCAGAAGACCGGCAGTTTCAAGTTTCGGGGCGCCTTTTCGGCTTTGTCGGTCCTTCCGGGCGACGTCGTGGCCTTTTCGTCCGGCAATCATGCGCAGGGCGTGGCCCTGGCCGCGAAGCTCTTGGGCAAGCGTGCGGTGATCGTGATGCCATCGGATGCGCCCGCCGTGAAGATCGCGAATACGCGGGCCTATGGCGCTGAGGTGGTTCTCTATGATCGGGGCAGGGAGGACCGGGACGAGATCGGGGAGCGGCTGCAGCGGGACCAGGGCCTGACATTGGTTCGCCCGTTCGATGAACCTTTGGTCATTGCCGGGCAGGGGACCTGCGGGTTGGAAATCGCCGAAGATATACCAGACGGGATCGACGAGGTCTTAGTCTGCTGCGGCGGTGGCGGTCTGACCTCCGGCATTGCGTTGGCGTTGGAAGGCCGCGCAACCGTCCGACCAGTCGAACCCGAGGGGTTTGACGATGTGACCCGGTCGCTGCGGTCAGGTGGGATCGAACGGAACAATCGTCTGACCGGATCGCTTTGCGATGCGATCATCACGCCGTCGCCCGGGCGGATCACCTTCCCGATCATGCAGCGCCTATGCGGGGACGGCATCGTTGTCACCGAAGACGAAGCCCTAAAAGCCGTCGGTCTGGCATGGCAATACCTGCGGGTCGTCTTGGAGCCTGGTGGCGCGGTGGGCCTGGCCGCCGCCTTGTTTCATTATGACCGCGATGTGGTCGCCGTGGCGTCGGGCGGGAACGTGGACCGTCAGGTCTTCGAAAGGGCGCTGGCGACGCTGGGCTGACGCGCTTTCCAGACATAGAGCGTGAAAGCCACCGACATCAGGCCGCAGGCCACGAGGAACGACGCGCCTGGGAAATGGTAAGGGCCCTCGGTCGCGAGATTGAACGTCCAGGTCATGATCAGCGGTGAGACGATCGCGGCCACGGCGGTGATCGAGGCGAGAACGCCTTGCAACTCGCCCTGCTGATCGTCATCGGCGAGACGGGACATGATCCCCTGCAAAGCCGGTTGAGCCACTTGGCCGAGCGCGGACAGAGGAATTAGCATCAGCATGAGCGTTCCGCTTTCGACAAAGGCCACGGTGAAAAGGACAGCTGCATTGAAAGGGATGAACCAACGTACCGTCGTACGCTCGCCCAGCTTAGGGATGATCAGGCGGATCAGCCCGCCTTGCACCACGACCATCGAGATACCGTAGGCAGCCAGGGACAGGCCGACCATGCGTTCGTTCCACCCGAAGGCGGATTGCGTAAAATAGGGCCAGATCGCTGGATAAACCCAATTGGCGATCGTGTAGAAAAACCAGACGGCCAGCAGGATACCGACGCCAGGCAGGGCCCGCAGGGCAAGCAGGCCGCCCAATGGATTAGCGCGGCGCCAGGTGAAGGCGCGCGGCTTGCGCAGCGTTTCGGGTAGCACGAAGAGACCGAGGATCAGGCTCAGGCCCGACAATGCCGCAGCTGCCCAGAAGGGCGCGCGCGGCCCCCATTCGGCCAGGAACCCACCCATGGCCGGGCCCAGAACGAAGCCCATCCCAAAACCGGCGGACACGAGGCCGAAGTTCTGCGCCTTCTTTTCGGGGGGCGAGATGTCGGCCATGAACGCGGTCGCTGTCGACATGGTGGCCGCCGCAACGCCCGCGATAATGCGGCCGATGAACAGGATCCAGATCGATTGGGCCAGCGCCAGGATGATGTAGTCCACGAACAGAACGGCCATGGACAGAAGCAGCACCGGGCGCCGCCCGAACCGGTCGGACAGATTGCCGATGGTGGGCGAGAAGAGGAACTGCATGAGCGCATAGGTCGATGTCAGAAGACCGCCCCAAAGCGCCGCCTCCGACAGGCCGACGCCCTGCACCTCTTCCAGAAGGGCAGGCATCACGGGAATGATCAGACCGATGCCCATGGCTTCGATTGTCATCACCGCGACGATGAAGACGATGGGAAGGCGGTTGGCCTGGGGCTCGACGCGATCCGACCCGGGCGCGCCGACGGGGCTGGGCGCGTCTGACATCGCTCACACTTAGCGGGCAAAGACCTGTCTGACGAGGTCAGTTACGCAGATTGCGCCGTCCCCAGGCACTGGGATCATTTACTGCTGATGGTGAGACGTCGCGGCGCAAGTTCAAGACGATCCGACGGCTGTGTCTTCGAGGAAATCCCTGAGGATGCGACCGTATTCAGCCGGGTTCTCCACGCATGGCAGATGGCCCGCCCGCCGGATCAGGGCGAACCGGCTGCCGGGGATCAGATCGGCCGTTTCCCGGACCAAATCGGGCGGTGTCGCGCCATCCTCCGATCCCGCAATGGCCAGTGTGGGTAGCCGCAGACCGGAGGTCGGCGTATAGAAATCGGTTCCCTTGATAGCGGCCGAGCACCCAGCGTAACCCTTCGCAGGCGTTTCGCAGAACCGCGCGCGCCAAAGGGCATGGCCGGGCGAGGCCCGAAAATCGCGACCGAACCAACGCTGCATCACGCCATCGGCCAACGGCTCCATGCCGTCGCGCATCACGGTTTCGATCCGCATGTCCCAGAGCTTGTCATCCCCGATCTTGGCGGCCGTGTTCGACAGAACCAAGCGCGCAACAAGATCGGGGCGCTTCACGGCGAGCCCTTGGCCGATCATCCCGCCAATGCTGAGGCCGATGAAGGTGCAGCCCTCGACAGCCAGGTGGTCGAGGATCGTCGCCGCGTCGGAAATCAGCGTCCCCATCGTATAGGGCGGCTCCGGCACGTCCGACGCGCCGTGGCCCCGTTTGTCATAGGTGATGATGCGATAGCCCGGCAGAAGCGGCAGAACATCGTCCCAGAGCCGCATGTCCGTCCCCAGGGAATTGGCGAAGAAAAGAACGGGTCCTTGGCCGGTGTCGCGGATATGGAGACGGGTGCCGTCTTGGGCGGTGACGAACATCGGTGTCTCCGAAGGGTCGCGTTCAGGCGGAGGATGGACGCGGAAGGACCTGCGCGCAAGGTTGGGGGCGGCCAGCGTCTTTCCAGCGGAGGGCCGGACATGCGACAGATCAAAGCGGCGGTGAGCCGGGCCTTCGGGGCCGAGATGGCAATCGAGACGCTGACCCTTGCCTCCCCAGGGCCCGGGGCGGTTGAGGTCGAGATCGAGGCCTGCGCCGTCTGCCATTCGGACGTGACGTTTCTGGATGGCGGATGGGGCGGTGATCTGCCCGCGGTCTATGGTCACGAAGCGGTCGGGCGGGTGTCGGCGCTTGGCGCTGGCGTCCGGGACCTGGCCGTGGGCAGCCGGGTTCTGGTGACGCTGATCCGGGCGTGCGGTGGCTGTCCAAGCTGCGCGTCCGGCCGCCCGACCCAATGCGCCACGCCCGGGGTTGATGCGCCGCTTGGGGATGTGGTGGCGGCGATGAATTGCGGCGCCTTTGCCGAAGCGGTGGTGGTCGACCGATCCCAGGTGGTGTCCGTGCCCGACGATATCCCGGCAGAGGCCGCCTGCCTGTTGTCTTGCGGCGTCGTGACGGGTTTGGGGGCGGCGGTGAATACCGCCCAGGTCCGGCCGGGGGATTGGTGCGTTGTGATCGGGGCTGGTGGCGTGGGTCTGAATGCCGTGCAAGGTGCCCGGCTCTGCGGGGCTGCGCGGATCGTCGCGGTGGACGTCACCGAGGCCAAGCTGGAGGCCGCCCGGAAGTTTGGCGCCACGGATGGGGTGCCGGTATCCGAGAACGGTCGCGAAGCCATGCTGCGCCTGGGCCGCCTGGCGGACCACGTCTTCGTAACCGTCGGCTCGGGTCCGGTGATCGACGGCGCACTGGATTGGTTGGCGCCCCACGGCACGGCCTATCTGATCGGCATGCCCCATTCTGGGACAGTGGGGCATTTCGACCCCGTTTCGGCAGCCTATTACGGACAAGGCCTTCGCGGCACACGCATGGGGGATGTGGTGTTGGCACGGGATATTCCGTGGCTGCTGGACCTCCATGCCCAAGGGCGATTGAAATTGGGGGAGTTGGTCTCCGGCATCTATCCGTTGGACCGGATCAACGAGGCCTTCGCCGCCACGCGCGCGGGGGTCGGAACGCGGAATGTCGTGGTGATGCGATGAAGCTGGCTGATCTGGAGATATTCGTGGTCGCCCCGCCAGCACCCGGCTGGGGTGGGCGCTACTGGATCATTCCGAAATTGACGACCGCCTGCGGGATCGTGGGCTACGGCGAGTGCTATGCCAGTGCGGTCGGCCCGGATGCCATGCGCGCGGTGATCGCAGATGTGTTCGACCGGCATATGGCGGGCGAAGACCCGGAGAATATCGAGCTGATGGCCCGTCGCGTCTGGGGCTCTGGCTTCACGGGGCGGCCAGATCCCACGGTCTGGGGCGCATTTGCCGGGCTGGAGATCGCCTGCTGGGACATCTTGGGAAAGGCCCGTGATCGGCCATGTTGGGCGCTGCTGGGCGGCAAGCTGAATGATCGGTTGCGGGCCTATACTTATCTTTATCCCGATGACGGGATGGGCGACGCCTTCTGGACATCCCCCGAGATGCAGGCCCAGGTGGCCCGTGATCGGATCGAGGAAGGCTGGACGGCGGTGAAGTTCGATCCGGCCGGTCCCTATACGATCTTCGGCGGCCATCAGCCCGCGCAGCGGGACATCGCGCTGTCAGTGGAGATGTGTGCCGCGATCCGGGGTGCCGTCGGCCACCGGGCCGATCTGCTGTTTGGAACCCACGGGCAGTTTACGGCGGCCGGTGCGATCCGGCTGGGGCGCGCGTTGGAGCCCTATGATCCCCTGTGGTTCGAGGAACCGGTCCCGCCCGACGACCCCTATGCCATGGCCGAGGTCGCCCAAGCCGTCCCCATTCCCGTCGCCGGCGGAGAGCGGCTTTGCGGCCTATCGGAATTCGCCAACCTGTTGAGGCTCGGAGGCGCATCGATCCTACAGCCTGCCTTGGGTCGGCTCGGGGGCCTGTCGGAAGGGCGAAAGCTAGCGGCGTTGGCGCAAGGGTTCGGTGCGCAATTGGCCCCGCATCTCTATTGCGGCCCGGTGGAGTTCGCCGCCTCGGTCGCGCTTGGCACGACCATCCCAAACCTGCTGATGGTGGAGGCCATCGAGACGCCGTTCCACCATGCCTTGGCCCCCGGGCCGAAGGTGGAAGAGGGCTTCGTGACGGCCCCTGATCTGCCGGGTCTTGGGATCAGTTTCGATGAAGATCTGGCGCGGGCGCATCCCTATGAGGGGGACCGCCTGCATCTGGAGATGCAGGCGGCGCCCTGCGACTATGCCAATGGAAACGCGTTTACCGGCGGAGCTGCCGACTAGGCCCGCAAGTCGTTCCTACTACTCGACTCTAGACGGTGGGTCATGCCGTCTCTGCGCGGCGTTCTTCGAAGCTCATCTCGATGAAGCTGGGCACGTGATCGCCTAGGCCGACCACTTTCGGGCCCCGATCCTCCCGGTCGCGGCCTCGACCGCCGCGGCTGCGCCGACGGTTTTCCTTCGGTTCTTCCGTGGGGGCAGGCTTTTCAGAGGCGGCCGCCGTCTCCTCGACCGGTTCCTTGCTTTTCGATCTGGACCGGCTCCGGGACGAGCGCCTTGGCGATTCATCATCGGCCTCTGGCGCGTCGTCCCGCTTACCGGGCGGGGTCCATGGGTTGTCGCCCCGGGGGATCTTCGCGTCGACTAGGCGTTCGATGGCATCCAGGTATTTTTCGTCCGACGGCACGGCAATCGTATAGGCCGTCCCCGTCTTGCCCGCGCGCCCGGTGCGTCCGATGCGGTGCACGTAATCCTCGGCATGGCTGGGGACGTCGAAGTTGAAGACGTGGCTCACATTGGGAATGTCGAGCCCGCGCGCGGCGACGTCTGACGCCACCAGAAACCGGACCGATCCATCCCGGAAGCCGTCCAGTGTGCGCGTGCGGTGGGATTGATCCAGATCGCCGTGGATCGGTTCCGCGTTGTAGCCATGTTTCTTGAGGGACTTCGCAACGATATCCACTTCGGTCTTCCGGTTGCAGAAGATGATCGCGTTGCGGCAGGCCTCTCCGTCTCGGTCAATGATGGCGCGTAGGATTTCGCGCTTGTCCTTGGTGCCCAAGTCGCGACGCTTGGGCGTGTGTTCAACCAAAATCTGGGTAATTGTCTCCGACGTGGAATTCTGCCGCGCCACCTCGATCTTCTCAGGGTTCGACAGGAATTTGTTGGTGATCCGTTCGATTTCCGGCGCCATGGTCGCGCTGAAGAACAGCGTCTGGCGCGTGAACGGCGTCATCTCGAAGATGCGTTCAATATCCGGGATGAACCCCATGTCCAACATGCGGTCGGCTTCATCGACGACCATGATCTCGACGCCGGTCAGCAACAGCTTTCCGCGTTCGAAATGGTCGATCAGGCGGCCAGGCGTGGCGATCAGGACATCGACACCCCGGTCGATCAACTGGTCCTGTTCCTTGAACGACACGCCGCCGATCAGCAGGGCCTTCTTAAGGCGCGAGCCCTTGGCGTAATTGTCGAAATTCTCCGCAACCTGGGCGGCGAGTTCCCGGGTCGGTGCTAACACCAAGCTCCGCGGCATGCGCGCTCGGGCGCGGCCTTTGCCGAGCAGGGTGATCATCGGCAGCGTGAAACTGGCCGTTTTGCCCGTCCCCGTCTGGGCGATGCCTAAAACGTCTCGGCCTTCTAGCGCAGGGGGGATGGCGCCCGCCTGGATGGGGGTCGGGGTGGTATAGCCGGTGGCCTCGATGGCATTGAGAACCTTCGGATCGAGGTTCAAGTCGGAAAAGCTGGTCATGCGCGTCCTGTTTTGGGCGAGGCCGGATTGCCTCGGCGCCCTGGGATGGGGTGGGACGCTACGTCCTGACGCGTCCCTCGGATCGGTTCTGAAAGTTGTTCAGATGGCGTGCCGCTAGCAGTTGGGTGCGGTTTGGTCAACTTGCCGCACTGTCGCGGTCCTGGGAGCGTGGTCCGCACGCGTCCACCGGGGGGAAAATATTGCCGCGATCCGGTCATTTGGCGGTTTGGTGTAGGAGAGGCTGATATCCGGCTTCCAACACCGCGACTGTGACCGGATTGGTAAGCACATCCACCTGCCCGTCCGGAAGGGCGTCGGCGCGGTCATAACGGTCAGGATGGACCTGACGGGCCTGGCCGTTCTGTACCAAATAATAGCCATCTCGCCGGAAGATCGCGCCATTCGGCAGATCGTCTGCTCGCGCACGATAGGTTCGCAGACGGCGCGCCCCGGGATAGGCGCGTGCGGCATGCAGCAATGCATCGACAGCGTGGACGCCCGGCCACCGCCCATGGGCCTTTTCCCAGGCGGCCTTCCAGCGGTCGAACGCCGCTCTCCGGCAATAGCCACAGGGGCGGTGCCCGGCCGCCAAGGCCACGGCCTCATCCAAGAAGAAAAGCTCCGTCCATTTGCGGCCGGTCATGACCTGACGACGCCGTCCTTGCCAATCCAGCGTGCAACAAATCCAGGCGCGATGCTTCCAGAGCGCCGACCCCATCTCCCGGTCCGCCACATGCAGAATCCCACGGTTTCCCGTCAGCGTTCCGCGCGCTGGGATCGCATGGATTGTGCCATCTGGCAGGACACGGTTTCGAAGCGTCATTCCTGAGCCGCGTTGGCCTGGGCGATTAGCTCGGACAGGGCAGGATTGGTTTCGGCTTCTGCAGCGATCCGCACGTCGATGGCCCCGGTCTGGCCAAGCTCCGCCAGCGGGTCAGCCAGACGATGGCCGTTTTCGAGGGCGAGGCCAGCCAGGATCGCTTCTAGGGCGAGATCCGGCGCGTCGGCCATGAGGTGATCCATAACTGCGCCGGCCCAGGCGTCGGGCGTTTCCGTCCCAGGGTTAGACGTCCCGAGATAGGCAATGTAGCGCGCCATGAACCGCGCGAGCGGCAGATCGCCGGGCGGCAGCACCTCTGTGTCGGCGGGAAGGCCTAACGTTCTGGCCACGATGGCGCGAGGGATCATCTCGCCAGACCAACGCGGCATTGCTTGGCCAGATTGCCAAGGTCCATGCACGGATCGGCGATATAAAGGTAGGCCAGGGCGACCACGACGAACGCACCCGCCGTGTCAAGAACACCCATGGCCACCAAGGACCTCACACCATCATCTCTTTCGTCGCCGACAGCGTCACGTCCGGATGGTCCCGCTCGATCCGGTCGATGTCCCATTGCAACCGTGTCAGGAAGACGGGATCGCCATCGTTGTCATGGGCGATATGCGGTTTGTTCTTCGCGATCACGCCGTCCACCGCGTCTTTCGGTCCCGATAGCCACCGCGCCGACTGGAATTGCGACGCGTCGAAGCGGACCGGCAGGCCGTATTCCAACTCGATCCGCGAGGCCAGGACCTCGAACTGCAGCGCGCCCACGACGCCCACGATGAAGCCCGACCCAACCGCTGGCTTAAACACTTTCGCCGCGCCTTCCTCGGCGAACTGCATCAGCGCCTTTTCCAGATGTTTCGCCTTCATCGGATCACCGGCCCGCACGCCCTGCAGCAATTCCGGCGCAAACGACGGAATACCGGTGAACCGCAACGGCTCGCCCTCGGTGAGCGCATCGCCAATGCGCAACTGCCCATGGTTCGGAATGCCGATGATGTCGCCCGCCCAGGCCTCTTCGGCCAATTCGCGGTCGGCCGCCAGAAACAGCACCGGGTTCGATATCGCCATGGGCTTCTTCGACCGCACATGGGTCAGCTTCATTCCACGCTCGAAATGCCCAGACGCCAACCTCACGAACGCCACCCGGTCGCGATGCTTGGGGTCCATATTCGCCTGCACCTTGAAGACGAAACCGGTGACTTTGCCTTCATCGGCCGACACTTGACGTGGGTCGGCGCGCTGGGGCTGTGGCGCGGGGCCGAATTCTGCGATGCCGGTCATCAGTTCCTGCACCCCGAAACTGTTGATTGCGGACCCAAACCATATCGGCGTGAGAGACCCCTCCAAAAACGCCCCCCGGTCGAAGGCGGGAAGCAACTCCCGCGCCATCTCGACCTCCTCCTGGAGCTTGGACAGCAGGTCTTCAGGGATGTGGTCGCCGAGTTTCGGATCGTCCAGCCCAGAGATACTAACGCTTTTGGCCACCTTATTCCGATCCGCCCGGTCCATCAGCTCCAGCCGATCGTGCAGCAGATCGTAACAGCCGATGAAATCCCGACCGACCCCGATGGGCCAAGACGCGGGCGTCACGTCGATGGCCAGGTTTTCCTGGATCTCATCGATGATCTCGAACGTATCCCGGCTTTCCCGGTCCATCTTGTTGCAGAACGTCAGTATCGGCAGGTCCCGCAACCGACAGACCTCGAATAGCTTCTGGGTCTGACTCTCCACGCCCTTGGCACCATCGATCACCATGATCGCCGCATCCACAGCGGTGAGCGTCCGATAGGTGTCTTCCGAGAAGTCCGAGTGGCCTGGCGTATCGACCAAGTTGAAGCGGTATTGGTCGTCGTCCTTGTGAAAATCGAACGACATGGCTGAGGCGGAGACCGAAATCCCCCGATCCTGTTCCATCTTCATGAAGTCCGACCGTGTCCGCCGCGCCTCGCCCTTGGCGCGAACCTGACCGGCCATCTGGATCGCGCCGCCATAGAGCAGGAATTTCTCGGTTAACGTCGTCTTACCCGCATCGGGGTGTGAGATAATCGCAAAGGTGCGGCGGCGGCCGATTTCTGGCGGGAGTTCGGGGCGGTTGTCGAGCATGGGGGCGGATATAGGCGGCGGGGCAGGGCGCCGCAATCGCGGTCAAAGCCGTTAACGAATTGGTGGGATTCGAATGGTTAGGATAGGAACAAGACTAGAACGGAGGCCCCGTGATGCATGCATTCCGGTTTCAGGCGGATGTTATCGAAAGGCTAATTGCGGGACTCGCGCGCGGACTGGGCCGTTTCCATTTGATGGTACGGTGCGTCCGATTGCCCGGCCGCCAAAATCGGCCTTAATCACCACATGGTTCGGGCAGCGCGTTCGGGCCAGTCCTCATCATAGCGGGCACCGTCGATCCCTCCGCTGGTCATTTCGGCGAGGATATCACCGACGCTGGGCAGGTCAGGAGCGGGTGTGTCGTCCCAAAGCTTGGCCCGCAGGATCGCCCGGGCGCATTGCGTGTAGATCTCTTCAGTTTCAACGATGATGACGGTGGTCGGATGGCGGCCCTTCTGCTCGAAGCGCGTGATCAAGTCCGGGTCGGTGGTCAGCGTGGCCCGTCCGTTCACACGCACGACATTAGCCGATCCGGGAACCATAAACATCAGGGAAACACGGGGGTCGCGGACGATATTGCACAAGGAATCCAGCCGGTTGTTTCCGCGCCAATCAGGTAATGCGAGGCGGTCCGGTGCAAGTTCAAAAATTACGGGACCATCGTCGCCGCGCAGACTGGCATCGGTGCCTTCGGGGCCGACGGTTGACAGGATGCAGAACCGCGCAGCCTCGATCCAGCGGCGGTAGAGCGGGGTCAGCCGGGTTGCGACCTTGTCGAGGGAGGCCCGACCGGGCGTGCCGTAGAGCGCATGCAAGCTGTCCAGATCGGTGATGTCATGGGTCACAATCGCATCCTAAAAACCGTTCGAAGGATTTAGGGCGTTGCTCAATGTGTTGGTTCCACCACTGGATCTATCAGCGTGCGGCCCCCGTCGATGGTTAGGATTTGCCCGATCATGAAGCTCGACGCATCCGACGCCAGATACTGCACCGTCTCTGCTAATTCCGACGGCGCGGCGATCCGGCCCATGGGCGTCGCATCCACAATGGCTTGGCGTAGGTCACCCTCCTCCTTCAGTCGATTCTTCAGATTTGCCGACATGATCGATCCCACCGCCACACCGTTCACCCGAATCCGATCGCGTGCCAGGCTGACGGCGAGGCTTCGGGTCAACTGGTCAAGGGCCGCGGCAGAGATCGAATAGGCCAGCAATTCTGGCTGAGTCCGGCGCCCGGCAATCGATCCGATGTTGATAATCGTCCCGATCGAACCGGTTTCGCGCGTTCCCTCGGTGCTTTCTTCGGTGGCTTGTTGGAGCATCCGTTTGGCCACCGTCTGGCTGAGGCGAAAGGCCGTCAGAAGGTTCTGTTCGAGCAAGGTCATGACCGAGTTGTCCTCGGGGTCCAGCGGATCGGTCACCATGATCTGCCGTGTCGCATTGACCAGGATATCGACCCGTTCAAAGGCATCGATGGTCGCGGAAAGTAGATTGGCGACCGTCAACCGCTCGCGCAGGTCGCCCGCGAAGTACCGCAAGTTGCCTGTCTCGGAGTCCTGCGCATCGCCCAATTCGGCCTCCAAACCGTCTTCGTCGCGATCCGCGAACATGACGTTCGCGCCTTGGGCGACGAAATGCCGGGCGATGGCCAGGCCCACACCATTGGCCGCGCCGGTGACGATGGCGGTTTTTCCCGCGATGCTCAGGCTCATCTGGTCCGCCTCGGTTTGCGCGCCTCGATCACCTTGTAGCCCCCTCGGTCTTCCAGAACCACGGTCTCCCCAAAGACCCCTTTAAGTTCAGCCTCATAGGGCAAATGACGGTTGGCCACCATGCGCAGGCGGCCTTTTGGTGCCAAGCGGGCGGCCGCGGCTACGAACGCTCGGCCCAGATCGGGATCGGCCTTACGCGATGTGTGGAACGGCGGGTTCGAGACGACCCAATCGAAGGGTCCACCCTCGAACCGTGTGGCGTCCGCCCAATGGAAGGCGGCGCGTGGATCGGTAACGTTAAGGCGGGCGCACTCCAGCGCCGTGCGTTCGGCTTCGATCAGGGCGACGCTGGTCACTGCGTCAGACGTCAGCACGGCCCGCGATAGAAACCCCCAGCCCGCTCCTAGATCGCAGACTTGGCCTGACAGCCCTCCCAGATGCATGGCCAGAAGTGCTGAGCCTGGATCGATGCCATCGGCCGAGAAAACACCCGCTGTGGTGACGAAGCCATCGGCCTTCTGTGGCGTGGCGGCCCAACCGTCAGGGGCCGCTTTGGCTGGGAAACCGAAGCACTTTCCGTGGGCCTTCGAGACGACCTCGCCCACGTCAAATGCGGCGCGGCAGAGCTTCAGTATTGATTCCACGCCATCCGATTTGGCCCCGTCCACGATCACCGGAGCCCCGTCGGGCAGCGCCGCGCAAGCCGACGCGATCAGGTCAAGGGCAAGTGCTTTTGCTCTTGGTAGACAAATGATGGCGGCGGCGAATTCACCCTGCACGGCCTCCGCAACCTCAACTCTACCAGCCAATTCATCGTGATCCGGACGGAAACCCGTCACAGCCACGATTCGGTCAATGGGCAGGGCCGACAAGTCTAGTGCCGCCGGTGCCCGCAACAGCAACACGCGATCTTTGTCGGGCAGCGATAGCGCGCCCGACAAGGCATAAGATAGACGGGATGTCATGGGCGGATGGCGGGGGCGGAGAGGATTACTCCTCTTTTTCCATCGTGCATTGCAGCGGATGCTGGTTACGGCGAGCAAAATCCATGACCTGTGCCACTTTCGTCTCGGCGATCTCGTGGCTGAATACACCCACGACCGCGACACCCTTTTTGTGAACGGTCAGCATGATCTCGACGGCCTGGGAATGCGTGATTCCGAAAAACCGCTCCAACACATGCACCACGAACTCCATGGGTGTATAATCGTCGTTCAGCAAAAGCACCTTGTACAAAGGCGGCTTTGCCGTCTTCGGTTTTGTCTGGGTGACGACCGTGACGTCGCCGTCATCCTCGGGCGTGTCGGCCATGGCGTGAATGCGATCCATACCGGTGGGGTCCAATCCGTACGTTGAGGTCCAAGGTATACGTGCAGGATGATCCCGTCATATAGGCGACCGACCGGGTAAGGGAAGGGGGCCGTGATGCCCATCACAACGATTGGTTTCGATGCCGATGACACGCTCTGGCATAATGAAACGATCTTTGCGCTCACGCAGGAGAAGTTCGCCGATCTGCTGAGCGACTATGCCGACCAGGATCACCTGATGGACCGCCTTTTGGCGGCTGAACGCCGGAACCTTGGTCATTATGGCTTCGGCATAAAAGGATTCACCTTGTCGATGGTCGAAACCGCCATTGATGTGACCGATGGGCGCGTGCCTGCCAGCGTGATCGGCGCGATCCTGGCCGAAGGGCGCGAGATGCTGCGCCATCCCATCGATCTGATGCCCCATGCGGAGGATGCAATCCGCGCGTTGGCCCCGCACTACAACCTCGTGCTGATCACGAAGGGCGATCTACTGGACCAAGAACGGAAGCTGGCCGAGTCGGGTCTGGGCGAATTGTTCGATGGGATCGAAATCGTCAGCGACAAGACCCGCGCAACTTATGAGCGAGCCTTCTCGGCCCATGGCGATGGGGCAGATAAGGCGTTGATGGTGGGGAATTCCATGAAATCGGACGTTATTCCGGCCATCGAAGCCGGGGCTTGGGGCGTATTCTGTCCGTCCGAGATCGAATGGGTTTTGGAACGGGCCGATGCGCCAGATAACTCGCGTTATCACCAAATTGAGAGTTTAGGCGAATTGCCGCATCTCATTGCCGACCTATCCTAAATTGGGCCGGTGGGTTTCTGCCCGCACCGTTTTCTCATCATGGCGAGTGGACGCCTGATTTCTCCCGGCAGTTGAGTCGAGGAGCATGCCATGACCGAGCCAACCAACCGACCGATCGAGCACATATTGCTTGGGGCCGCCATCGTTGCCACCGCGGCTGGCTTCGCCGTCGTGCTGCCGCCGGCTCTGACTGGTGTCGCTCTGGTTTTGATCCTGCTGCGAATTTGTTGGCTGGAAGACAATATCAAGTCCGACCTTATGGGAACAAAGGCCCTGCCAGCCAACCATGAACAAACCCTCAGGGAACGTGCGGCCTTGCTCGGGACCGACCCGGATATCAGAACGGCTGCGATGATGGCGACCGCTCTCCGCGGTCAGATCCAGGCGCTTTGGGCTGCCGTGTTCGGCGGATTATCCACCTTGATCGCTGCCCAGCTGGTTTGGCATCCGCCCTTGGCTCTGTCTGTCGGCGTCTTCATGGTCTGGTTGGGGTTCCGCCGGGCGGACCGGTTGCTCGTCACACTGTCTTATCTGGAGCGTGGCCATCCGCTGCCCAAAGATGTCCTTGCTTCCGCCCATCCATGGGTCCACTCGCACCGGGTTCGCGACGAATAGCTAACGGCGGTCGCTTACTCTTCGTGGCCGTGATCCGGCATTGCATTCGCAAGAGTATTGCCCAGGTGGACTTAGGCTAAATCCCCGTCTGCCGTTAGCAGGCGCTTACCGCCAAGCCAGGGAGCCATACTATCCGGCAGGACGACCGAGCCATCCGCCTGCTGGCCGTTTTCCAGCACCGCGATCAGGCACCGACCTACGGCTAGGCCCGACCCGTTCAGTGTATGGACGAAATCTGGCTTGCCGCCGCCGTCGGGTCGGAACCGCGCATTCATCCGCCGGGCCTGGAAATCGCCCGTGGTCGAACAGCTCGAAATCTCGCGATAAGTATCCTGCCCGGGCAGCCAGACTTCGATGTCATGCGTCCGCTTCGCACCGAAGCCCATATCGCCGGTGCACAGCACCACCGTACGATATGGCAGCCCGAGGCGCTCCAAGATGTCCTCGGCGCAGCGCGTCATCCGATCGAGCTCAGCGCGGCTCTGATCGGGATGGGTCACCGACACCATCTCCACCTTCTCGAACTGATGTTGCCGCAGCATGCCCGCCGTATCGCGCCCCGCGCTCCCCGCCTCGGACCGGAAGCATAGCGTATGTGCCGCCATGCGGCGAGGCAGGTCACTTGCGTCCAGAATGTCACCCGCGACCGAATAGGTCAGCGTCACCTCGCTGGTTGGGATCAGCCAGTAGCCTTCGCGCGTCAGAAAGCTCTCGTCCCCGAATTTCGGCAACTTATCCGTGCCCAGCATCGCATCGTTGCGCACGAGAACCGGCGTCATGTGTTCCTCAAGCCCGTTCTCGGCCACGTGGGTGTCCAGCATGAACTGCGCTAGCGCCCGATGAATCCGCGCGACGGCCCCGCGCAGCATCACGAAGCGTGAGCCCGATAGCTTGGCGGCGGTCTCGAAATCCATACCGGGCGCTACGCCCGCGATCTCGAAATGCTCCAAAGGCTTGAAATCGAACACCCGTGGCGTGCCCCAGCGGCGCAACTCCACATTGTCTGCCTCCTCGGCGCCATCGGGCACATCCGCATCGGGCAGGTTCGGAATTTCCAACAGAGCATCCCGCAACGCCGCATCCTTTTCGCGCGCCTCATCTTCCAGTCGAGCGATTTCGGCCTTCTTGTCGGCCACCAGAGCGCGCAGGCGCTCGAACTCCGCCTCATCACCCTTGGCTTTCGCGGCGCCCACCTGCTTTGATGCCGCATTCCGTTCGGCCAGAGCCGTCTCGGATGCCGTAATGCAAGACCGGCGCGCCTCGTCCAGGGCCAGCAATCCGGACGACAACGGCGCCAGCCCGCGCCGCGCCAAGGCGGCGTCGAATCCTTGGGGATCGTCGCGGATCGTCCGAATGTCGTGCATCACGCCCTCCGAGCAGTCAGGCCCGCCCTTTGCCATAGGCCCGCACCGCTTGCCAGCGTCCCTTGCGCCCCCCATTTGCCCCGAATAGGTTGCCGCGACTTTCAACGGCCGGGGCACCGCACCGCCCCTGTCGGCGCACCGCACAACGATAACGCAAGGGACACCACATGTTCGCAACGCCCGCCTATGCGCAGGCCGCCGGAGGCGCCGGCGCCGGTTTCGCCAGCTTCATCCCTCTGATCTTGATCTTCGCGATCATGTATTTCCTATTGATCCGCCCCCAGCAGAAGAAGCTGAAGGAACACAAGGCGATGGTTGAAGCTCTGCGGCGCGGCGACCAAGTGGTCACCCAGGGCGGCGTCATCGGCAAGGTGTCCAAGGTGAAGGACGATAACGAGCTGGAGGTCGAGATCGCCGATGGCGTGAAGATCCGCGTTGTCCGCTCCACCATCGCCCAGGTGCTGTCCAAGACCGAACCCGCAGGCTGACACCATGCTACAGATCGCGCTCTGGAAGCGGCTCCTCATCGTCCTGACCTGCGCCTTTGGCCTGCTCCTGGCGATGCCGAACCTCTTCTACGGCACGGTCGAACCCTACAACGACGCCAATCTGGAACTGGAGCGGACGGGTGCTGTCTCTCAGGACCTCGAAGCTGCCCTCGAAGATTGGCCGGATTTCTTGCCGTCGGGCCTGGTCAATCTGGGCCTCGACCTGCGCGGCGGTGCCCATCTCCTGGCGGAGGTCCAGCTCTCGGACGTCTATGAAAGTCGGGTCGAATCCTTTTGGCCATTGGCGCGCGATGCGCTCCGGGATGTCCGTGCCGAAGTCGGCCCGATCCGCCGCCAGGAGGCACCCGCCGGAGAGCTCCGGATCCGCATTTCCGAGCCCACAGGTCTTCAAACAGCGGTCGCGGCGGTGCGCGAATTATCGACGCCGATCCAGTCCCTCACGGGTATTCCCCAAACAGATATCGACGTGCAGGGTTCCGGCGATATCGTCACGCTGACTTTGTCAGAGGCCGAGCGTACGGCCACGGACGACCGCACGATGCAGCAATCGTTGGAAATCATCCGCCGCCGTGTGGATGAGGCCGGGACGCGCGAGCCGACGATCCAGCGTCAAGGTAATGATCGCATCCTTATCCAGGTGCCGGGCATCGGGTCAGCCGCCGAACTCAAGGAACTTATCGGCACGACAGCCCAACTGACATTCCACCCGGTTATCAGCCGCGCTGGGACCGAAGGCCAACGCGTGGACATCGATCAGTTGCTCGTGCCCGACATGGAATTCGCAGACACTTTCTACGTCCTCGAACGCGCGCCGGTCGTCACCGGCGACGATTTGGTGGACAGCCAGCCGGGCTTTGACCAGAACGGCCGCCCCGCTGTGACGTTCCGGTTCAATCCGCAAGGGGCGCGCGCCTTTGGCGAATACACCTCGCAGAATATCGGCGCGCCCTTTGCCATTGTTCTGGACGAAGAGGTCGTCACCGCACCCACGATCCAATCGGCCATCACCGGGGGGTCGGGTCAGATCACCGGCAACTTCACGGTTGAGGAGGCGAATCGCCTTTCCATCCTGCTGCGCGCTGGCGCTCTGCCGGCGGAACTGACGTTCCTGGAAGAACGCACCATCGGCCCCGAGCTGGGCCAAGACAGCATCGATGCGGGCCAGGTCGCCTCTCTCGTCGCCATGGCCGCCGTCGTGGTCTTCATGATCCTGGCCTATGGTCTCTTCGGGGCGTTCGCCACCGTGGCCTTGGGCATCAATATCGCTCTGATCTTCGGCCTTTTGTCCCTTATCGGCGGTACGCTGACCTTGCCGGGGATCGCAGGGATCGTCCTGACCATTGGTATGGCGGTCGACGCCAACGTCCTGGTCTTCGAACGCATTCGCGAAGAACTCAAAACCGCCAAGGGCCCCGCCCGCGCCATCGAACTCGGCTACGAACGCGCGCTCAGCGCCATCATCGACGCCAACATCACAACCTTCATCATCGCCACGATCCTCTTTACCCTGGGCTCCGGCCCGGTGCGCGGCTTCGCGGTGACCCTGGGCATCGGAATCCTCACCTCGGTCTTCACGTCGATCTTCGTGACCCGCCTGCTCATCGTGCTCTGGTTCGAGCGCCGCCGCCCGCGCACCATCGAGGTCTGACCCATGCGCCTTCGCCTCGTCCCGCAAGAAACGAGTTTCGACTTCTTCCGTTACCGGAAGGTCACCTTCGGCGGCTCTCTCGTCGCCATGATCGCGTCGATCATTATCTGGCTCACGGTCGGCCTGAATTTCGGCATCGACTTCCTGGGCGGCACGACCATCCGTACCGAAGCCACGTCCGAAGTCTCTGTCGCCGATTACCGTCAGGCATTGGCCCCTCTTGACTTGGGCGACATTACTATTTCCGAGGTTTTCGACCCGACCTTCGAGGAAGGTCAGCACGTCGCCCAAGTCCGCATCCAGGCGCAGGAAGGCCAGGAATCCGTCACACCCGAAACCATTGCCGCCGTCGAAGACGCCCTTCGCGCGGTCGATCCGTCGATCACCTTCCCATCCGTCGAATCCGTCGGCCCCAAAGTGTCCGGCGAGCTCATCCAAACCGCCCTCCTGGCCGTCGCTGCCTCCCTCGCGGCGATCCTAATCTACATATGGCTGCGCTTTGAGTGGCAGTTTTCGGTCGGTGCCATTGCCGCGCTGATCCACGATGTGATCCTGACCATCGGCGTCTTTTCCTTGCTTCAGATCCGGTTTGATCTCGCGACCATCGCCGCTTTGCTCACGATCATCGGTTACTCGATCAACGATACGGTCGTCCTCTTCGACCGCCTCCGCGAGAACTTGATCAAGTTCAAGAAGACCGCTCTGCAGGAGGTCATGAACCGCTCCACCAACGAAACGCTCAGCCGCACCTTAATGACGTCGGGCACGACTCTCCTGGCCCTGCTCGCACTCCTGATTCTGGGCGGCGACGTAATCCGTGGCTTCGTCTTTGCCATCTTCTGGGGCGTGATAGTAGGTACCTATTCTTCGGTCTACGTGGCCAAGAACGTCGTCCTGATGCTGGGCCTGGAACGTGATCCCAAGAAGCCCGACGCGGGCATGCAAGTCCCCGTTGGCGACGAGTCTTGACGGCGCAATCATTGCGCCCTCGTCTTGAGGCTCGGCGGACGATCACACTCATCCATGCCTGACGCCCTGGCCGCAGCGCTCACAGACCCGAGCCTTCCCTGGCTCCTCGCCGCCGTCCTGGCCGCGGGCGTTGTCTATGGCTTCGCCGGTTTCGGCGCTGCGCTGATCTTTATGCCGGTGGCCGCCCGTGTGGCGTCCCCCGAAGTCGCCGTCGCCGCCTTTTCGGTCGCGGCCATCGGCAGTGCCATCACCATGCTGCCGAAGACCTGGCCCGCCTGCGACAAGCGCGCCACCGTGCCGATGATCGTCGCCGCAACCTTGACCATGCCGCTCGGCGTCATGGCTCTGACACGTCTGCCCGAGACACCGTTGCGTTGGGCCATCTGCATCCTCGTGGCCATTACCCTCGCCGCCATTGTCGTCGGGTGGAAGCTCCGTCTGTCCGACGCGCCAGGCCCTCGACTTGGGATCGGCGCCGCCGCGGGGCTCATGGGCGGCTCGACCGGTCTGCTCGGCCCGGTGGTCATTTTGATCGCCCTCGCCGGTGGCGATAACGCCGCCCAGATGCGCGCGAACCTGGCCACCTTCCTCACCACGGTAACGCTGATCCTTTTGCCATCGCTCTGGTGGCAAGGCGTCCTACCGCCGGCCGTTCTTTGGCTCGGCCTAATCCTGACGCCTGTCTATATGGCAGGGACGATCCTCGGCCAACGCCTCTTCCGACCACACGCCGAACGCCTCTATCGTGGAATGGCCTACGCCGTTGTCGCGGGCGCGGTGATGCTCGGCTTGCCCTTGGAATAGATCGATCCCGCTTCCCCAGGGCCGGCTTGCGTTCAAAAGAGAAACGTCCGCTCCTGATTCGATCTGCACAAACGCATGCTCTCCACCAAAGCCAAGTTTAACGTGCAAACCTGACATCAGACGTAAATCAGACGTGGATCAGACCCAGGTCAGACATTTGTTTCAGGCTCCAAACCCGCATGTCCTCGTCAGACCGTCAGATAGCGCTTCTGCAAATCCGTATCGTTTCGAACCTCGTCCGAGGTGCCATGGAACCGGACCTGACCCTTCTCCAGAACATAGACCCGATCAGCCAAATCCAGCACGAAATCAAGGTTTTGCTCCGCCAGAACGATAGAAAGCCCCTGGGCCTGTAGCGCCTTCACCTGGTCGAAGACGGCGCGCACGATCAGCGGTGCCAACCCCTCGGAGGGTTCGTCCAACAACAACATATCGGGCCCGCTCATCAAGCTTCGGGCGATGGTCAACATCTGCTGCTGCCCCCCCGACAGATACCCGCCCTTGCGTTCCATCAGCGCGGAGAGGTCGGGAAACAGGTCGACCACGCGCTCGACCGTCCACGCTTGCCCGCTGGGCCCCGCATGGGTCGCGGCCACGTCCAGGTTTTCCCAAACGGTCAACTCGGGAAAGATACGCCGGTCTTCGGGCACCCAGCCCAAACCCAGCCGGTTGATCCGGTTGGGCGACGCGCTGGTGATATCCTCGCCCTTGAAGGTGATCCGCCCCTCGCTTGGCCGCGTGAGCCCCATGATCGACCGGAAGGTGGTCGATTTGCCCACGCCATTCCGCCCCATCAAGGCAACCACTTCGCCAGGCCGCACATCCAGCGACACACCGAAGAGCACGCGGGACCGGCCGTAGGCTGTGTGGATCCCATCCACCGACAACAGCGCCGTGTCATCCAGCATGGGCATCGCCCCCCAGATATACCCGGCGCACAGTTTCGTCGTCGCGCACCTCCTGCGGGGTGCCGGTCGCCAGGGGCGTGCCCTGGACCAGAACGGTCAGGCGTTCAGCGATGGCGAAGACAAACTCCATGTCATGCTCGGTGAACAGCAGCGTGAAGCCGCGTTCCTCCTGGATGCGCATGATCAGGTTCAGAATGTCCTGAGTCTCCCGCGGGGACATCCCCGCCGTCGGCTCATCCAGCAGCAAAACCTTAGGATCGCTCGCCAAAGACAACGCGAACTCGAGCTGCTTCTGCTTGCCATAGGCCAGTGTGCTCGCCACCCGGTCCGCCTCATCCGCTAAACCGACGGAGTCCAAAATGGCCTCGGTTTCCGTCCGGTAGAGCCGCCCGCCTGGCGTGAACAGATCGAAGATACGCCGGTGGTGGGCCAGAAGCGCGGCCTGCACGTTGTCGAACACGGTCAAGTCCGGAAACACATTCGCTCGCTGAAACGACCGCCCCAGCCCTGCCCGCACCAGCGTATGCGGCGGCTTGCCGGTGATATCGACCCCGTCCAGCCAGACCCGCCCGGTTGAAGGCTTCAGATATCCGCTGATCAAGTTGAAAAGGGTCGACTTGCCCGCCCCGTTCGGGCCGATGATGGCATGCCTTGTGCCTTCGGCGACCTCCAACGTCACATCGGAGTTGGCCCAGAATCCGTCGAAATTCTTCCCAAGACCCTCAATCGACAGCATCGGATACTTCCTCGGCTCGCTCGGCCGGCGCCGCTTTGGCCCGGCGGCGGAAGAGCCCGATCAATCCATCTGGCAAGACGAACACGACGAATAGCAGGATCAGCCCCAGCACCGTCGGCCAGTATTCGGTGAATTCGGTGATCACCCGGTCCAAGACAATCATCACGATGGCGCCGAGCGCTGGCCCGAAGAACGAGCCCACGCCGCCCAGGATCGACATGATCAGCACTTCGGCCGACTTGGTCCACCAGGCGCTTTCCACGAAGACCGAGCGATTGAAGATGGTGAAGAGCGCGCCGGCGACGCCGGTAAACGTGCCCGAAATGACGAAGGTCACCAACCGCACGCGGCGCACATCCACGCCAAGAAACTCGGCCCGCTGGGCATTTTCCTTCGTCGCATGGAGCACACGGCCAAAGGCCGACCGGCTGATGACGAACAGAAGCGCCGCGCAGATCGCCACGACGCTCAACGAGAAGTAATAGAACGCCGTGGGCGCCAGCAGCCAATCGGGGATGGCGACGCCGATGAAGCCCTCGTCGCCCCCGGTCACGTCACTCCATTTGAAGGCGATGGCCCAGATCAATTGGCTGAAAGCGAGGGTGAGCATGGCGAAATAGATCGCCGTCAGCCGAACGCAGAAATAGCCGATCACCAGGGCTGCGACGCTCGACAACAGGATCGCCGCCGGAAAGGCAAGGACCAGCGACCAGCCATAGGTCGTCAGCAGGATCGCCAGGGCGTAGGACGCGATGGCGAAATAGGCCGCATGGCCGAACGACACCAGCCCGCCCTGGCCCAGCATCAGATTGAAGGCCAAGGCGAACAGAATGAAGATCAGGATTTCCGCTCCCACATAGATCGCGAATGTCCCGAACAGCGGCACCAAGGCGAACAGCCCGACGCCGATCAGCCCCACGATCAGATGGAGGCG
>JBCDCS010000011.1:0-30553 GCA_039181205.1 Pseudomonadota bacterium | reverse complement strand
CTGGCGGCGGGTGGCCAGGTCCTGGTTGTGACGCATTCGCCCCAGGTCGCGGCGTTGGGTGCGCACCACTGGCGGGTAGAAAAGCAGGTCCAGGGTGACGTCACCACATCGATCGTCACGCCGGTGGCCGAAGCCGACCGCGTGGATGAGATCGCCAGAATGCTGGCTGGCGACACGGTGACCGAGGCGGCCCGAGGTGCTGCGCGCGCATTGCTGAACGCGGCGGCCTGATCGCGGGGAGCGGTTATGCTCGCGCAGCTTTTGATCGGAAGCCTGATCATCATCGTGACGGTGATCGTCGTCGCGCCGACCTGGTGGGGACTGGAACTGACCTTGACGCGGTCGCGGAGCTGGCTGCGTCGCCCGCCCTACGGCCCGCGGATGACCGTGATGCTGTGCGTGTCGATGCTCTGGTCGCTGCTGACGCTCATCCTGGCGGTCTGGGTGTGGGCGCTGGCGCTTTGGTTTCTGGGAATTTTCATTACCTTCGAGACCTCGGTCTATTTCAGCCTGGTCGCGTTCACGACGCTGGGGTTCGGCGGCATCCTGATCCCGCCCGATTGGCGGTTGCTGGGCGGGATGGCGGCGGCCAATGGGCTGCTGATCTTCGGGCTGCTGGCAGCCATGTTGGTGGAGGCGTTCAAACAGGTGCGCGCCCATCGGTTGGGAGAGGATTGAGGGGCGATTGAGTTGCGTGTTGGGTTGGTTGGTGATGGCCTTAGACCGATGTTTTCCTTCAGCAGAAGCCGGTCCGTCGGTGGGCCGCGGTGCGGCGGTTCAACGGTGGTTCGGTAGCGCTTTATCTCAGACACATCCGAAGAAGCTCAAAATCGTGCACTGACACTAACCAAATCGCCGGGCCGGAGGGCGGCCCGGCGATGGACCGGCGCCCTCCGGGCTTGATTCCGGTCCGAGATCGAGCGGGATTGGGCAGGTTAAGTCCAAAAGTCACTGAGCTTACTTGTGGGACCCTTGCCTTGGATCAGAGTAACCACAGCGCCGCGAGCCCCAGGAACGCGAAGAACCCGACGACATCCGTCACCGTCGTCACGAACGCCCCTGACGCAAGGGCAGGGTCGATGCCGATCTTCTGCAGGACGACTGGAATGCCCACGCCCGCGAGCCCTGCGACCACCAAGTTGATCACCATGGCCACGGCGATCACCATGCCCAGCATGGGCGAGCCGAACCAGACCACGCCGACCACACCCATGATCACCGCGAATGCGAGGCCGTTGATCGCCCCGGCCGACACTTCGCGCCGGATGACGCGCCAGACATTGGCGCCGGTCAAGTCTTTGGTTGCCAGCGAGCGGACGGCGACGGTCAGCGATTGCGTGCCCGCATTGCCGCCCATGGAGGCGACGATGGGCATGAGAACAGCAAGCGCCACGATCTGGGTGATGACCGCGTCGAATTGCGCGATGACCAGCGAGGCCAAGATCGCCGTCACCAGGTTCACCGCCAACCAAGGGAAGCGGCGTCGAACCACGTCGAGCGTGCGGTTCGACAGGCTTTCCTCACTGTCGACGCCGGCCAAGCGCAGGATGTCCTCCTCGGCTTCTTCGTCCAGAATGCGGATCGCGTCGTCGATGGTTATGACGCCCAGAAGGCGGTCGTCGACATCGACGACGGGGGCCGAAATCAGGTGGTATTGGTTGAAAGCATAGGCGACCTCGCTTTCGGGATCGGTGACTTCAAAGGTGCGGAAGCTGTCCTCCTCGATCTCGGAAAGCGGCGTGTCGCGGGGATGCGACAGGATTTTGCCCAGGGTGACGTAGCCGACGGCCCGCATCCGGGGATCGGTCAGGATGACGTGGTAGAATTGGTCAGGCAGGTCGTCATGGGCGCGCATGTAGTCGATGGCTTGGCCCACGGTCCAAAAGGACGGGGCCATCACAACCTCGCGCTGCATCAGACGACCGGCGGAAAATTCCGGATAGGCCAGCGCCTGTTCGACCGCGACGCGGTCTGCATCGTCGAGCGCGTCCAGAATCGCGTCGGCCTGATCCGTGTCATCCAGGTTTTCGACCAGGTCGACGACGTCGTCGGTTTCCAGGTCGCGAACCGCTTCGGCCACGTCCTCGGCCGGAAGGGCTTCCAGCACCTCCTCGCGCAGCGCTTCGTCCAGTTCGGACAGGATCTCGCCGTCCACATGGCCGGACCAAAGCTCCAGCAGGGCGGCGCGTTCGTGCTCGGCGATCTGTTCCAGCAAGTCGGCAATGTCGGCGCCGTGCAGTGGTTCCAGCAGGTCGTCAAGCGATGTGCGGTCGCGGGTTTCCAGCGCGTCGCGGATGGCGCGCAGGCGGGGCTCATCCAGTTCGATTTCGTCTTCCACGGGCGCGTCGGGCGCGGTCTGGGCGTCGGTCATTGCAAGCACCTTCCGTGAGTTGGGACTTGCCTAGCCTGGGTCGGGCGCGAGGGGTAGCGGCGATTTACGCAGCGGGGTAGGGCCAAGCATGACCACGCTGATCAAGGGCCAAGTTCTGAGCTTCACTGCCGATCCCTTCGGCATGGCGCCGACAGAGGCAGCCCAGCACGACGCCCATGGCGCGGTGGCGGTGGATGGTGGCCGCATCGCCGGGACTGGGCCGGTGGACGTGATGCGTGCCCGATTTCCCGGCGCGGCCGAGATCGACCATGGCGATGGGCTGATCCTGCCAGGCTTTGTGGATGCCCATGTGCATTATCCCCAGACGTCAATCATCGCATCCTGGGGCAAGCGGCTGATTGATTGGCTGAACACCTACACCTTCCCGGAAGAGGCGCGGTTTGGCGACGCAGCCTATGCCCGGGTGATCGCGGATCGTTACTGCGATCTGGCCTTGGCCCATGGGACGACATCCTTCTGCAGCTATTGCACCATTCATCCCGAAAGCGTGGAGGCGATCTTCAAGGCGGCCGCCGCGCGGGGCATGGCGGCTTGGGCGGGCAAGACCTGCATGGACCGCAACGCGCCCGATGACCTGCGGGATGACGCGCGGTCCGCCTATGACGACAGCGCGGCGTTGCTGGCGAAGTGGCACGGGCGGGGCCGGAGCCGTTATGTGATCACGCCGCGCTTTTCGCCGACCTCGACGCCCGACCAGCTCTCGGCTCTCGGGGCGCTCTGGGCGGAGAACCCGGATTGCCTGATGCAGACGCATCTAAGCGAACAGACTGATGAAATCGCCTGGGTTCGCGATCTCTTCTCGGAAGCCCAAGACTACTTGGACACCTATGAGACTCATGGCTTGCTGGGGGAGCGCGGGCTTTATGGTCATGCGATCCATTTGGAGCCGCGGGAGCGGGACCGGCTAGCCGAGGTGGGGGCGGCGCTGGTGCATTGTCCGACCTCGAACACGTTCATCGGGTCGGGCCTCTTTGATATGGGGTTGGCGCGCACCCATCGGGTAGGCCTTGCCACCGATACCGGCGGCGGTTCGTCCTTTTCGATGTTGCGGACCATGGCCGCCGCTTATGAGATCGCACAACTGAGGGGTGAGGCGCTGCATACGGCGCAATTACTCTGGCTCGCGACCGAGGGCTCGGCCCGCGCGCTCCATGCCGTCGATGAGATCGGAACCTTGGCTGAGGGTAGTGCTGCCGATCTGGTCGTTCTGGACCTCACCTCCACGCCGGTGATCATCCAGCGGGTCGAGCGCGCGGGCGATATATGGGAAGCAATCTTCCCGACGATCATGATGGGCGACGACCGGGCTGTCTCTGCCGTGTATATTGCCGGCAAGCTTTGGAACCCTGAAGCGTCATAAAAAACGAATAATATCATAGATCTATAAGTCGTACGATCACCGCCTTCCTGATCTGCGGTATGATCGTGCGTAACGCCTTGTGCCGCGTCGCTGCTGCCAAAGTGATACGAAAATCTGCGCAAGCCGTGAGAGTATCGGACTGTTTTGTTGCGTCCATAGAAGAGGCATCCACCTTACCAACCGGGACTTCCACGGTGGCTCAACGCGACGCGGCCTTTTGGGGCAAGAGGAGAAACACATGGCCAGTTTCACACCACGCGAACGCGCCCGAGCAATGGCCGACAAGGTCGAGCTGTTCCGCTAACTCCGCGAAGTCGGACAGGCCTACTAGCACGGCGAGGTCGACGCGGAGGGCAACCACATCCGCAAGACCGCTTTCTCGCCCTTGGTGAAGTGCAGCACGTACGTTGAGCCGAAGTGGTGACGGTACGCTCATGCCCTGATCTCATCACTACCGATCCGGCCTTCCTGGGCATCAAGGGCTGGCAGCCTGCCTGTTGCCGGAAACTCTCCAAAAAATGACGCGCCTCAATTTGAGATGTCGCCGGTGCCCTAGAATGTCGGCGCGCATAATTGGTCGATGCGCGCCGGTCGGAGGAGAGAGGCATGGACCGCAGACAATTTCTAACCGCTGCTATGGCCGGCGGAGCGGCTGCGACGCTTGCCGTCGGCAACGGGGCGGCGCAGACGGCGCCGGTCCAGACATCGGCTCGGATTGTCATAATTGGGGCCGGTGCGGCGGGGACGTCCCTGGCCAACCGTCTGGTGCGCCGCCTGGACGGGGCCCAGATCACAGTGATCGACCCACGGCAGAACCATTTCTACCAGCCCGGCCTTACCTTGGTCGCGACCGGACTGAAACCGGCTAGCTACGTCGTCTCTGACACGGCAAGGTGGTTGCCCCGAGAGATAACCTGGCTGCCCGACAGCGTCGCTGCCGTGGATGCCGAGGCTAAGACAGTGTTGACCGAGGGTGGTGAGACCGTGGCCTATGACTGGCTGGTGGTCGCACCGGGCCTGATGCTGGACCACGGTGCCATCGAGGGCTTCAGTCTCGACATGGTGGGCTCGGACGGGATCGGCGCGCTCTACGCCGGCCCGGAATACGCGGCGCGGACCTGGTCGGCTGCGAGCCGCTTGGTGGATGAGGGCGGCACGGGCCTGTTCACCCGACCGGCGACGGAGATGAAATGCGCGGGGGCGCCGCTCAAGCACACCTTTCTAATCGATGATATCGCGCGGCGCGCTGGTCAGTCCGATCGAATGAACATGGTTTATGCAGCGCCGCAATCGGCGCTCTTCTCGGTGCCCATCGTCGCCGAGAAGGTCCGCATGCTCTTCGCCGACAGGGGCATCAGCACGGCGATGAACCGCACGTTAACGGCCATCGATAGCGGGGCAAAACGGGCGACGTTCGCGACCGAGACAGGCAGTGAGGACATCGACTACGACTACATCCACATCATCCCGCCGCAGCGGGCTCCGGATTTCGTGCGCCAATCGGGCCTGGCCTGGGCGGATAAGTGGACGGATCAGGGCTGGGTCGAGGCGGATATGCACACGCTGCGGCACCTGCGCTATCCGGAGATCTTTGCCCTGGGGGACGTGGCTGGCGTTCCGAAGGGCAAGACGGCGGCTAGCGTCAAATGGCAGGTGCCGGTGGTGGAAGACCACCTGGTGGCGGCGATCGAAGGGCGCGAGGGGACCCAGAGCTATGACGGCTACACGTCTTGCCCGCTAATCAAGCGGGTTGGCCGCGCGATGCTGGTGGAATTCGATTATCAGAACAATCTGGTGCCCTCCTTCCCAGGCATGGTCGCGCCGCTGGAGGAGCTCTGGATCAGCTGGTTGATGAAGGAAGTGGCGCTCAAGGCGACCTACAACGCGATGCTGCGCGGGCGCGCATAAGGAGTTGGCAAGATGAAGGAACTGACGTTTGAAACGCTGGTCGCCGTCTTCGAGGAGATATTCGGGCGCGGCCTGTTTTGGATCATGGTCGCCGCGGCGGTCGTGGTCACCTTGGGATATCTCTACGTACTGGTCCGCGACCGGTCGGTAAGTTGGCGCAAGTTCTTGCTCGCTCAGCTTTCGATGCCGGTCGGGGCGGTCTTGGCGATCTGGCTTGTGATGGTAGCGACGAGATCTCAGCTTTCGGACCTCGGCGGACCGATCGATATCATCGCTTTCCTTGCCGTCGCCTTGATCGGTGCGGTGGGGATGGCAATCCTGGTCTATACGCTGGAATCCGTATTGGGGTCGAAGCGGACAAAGGACCTATCGGAGAACTAATCCTGTAGGCTCGATGGATGGGTTCGGGGCTGCGTACACTCGGGAATTTGTTGTTGACGATAGACACACTGAGGGAATGTGGCGTGCCTTCAGGAGCTTGCCGGAAAGGGTGTACTCGTTCCTTGATCTGATGTCGTCGGCGCGGAGCGGGCCGGTATCAGGCGCATATCACTCTTCGGAGATCGCCGTTGTCGGATCAAACGGCGTTCACAGCCCAGTCGGCCAGTGATGGTAGAATTGGATCCAAGGCGGCTTGAAAGGCAGAAACGACGTCGCCAGCGGACTCCGACGCAGCCGTCGCGGAGCCGGAAAAGTCCCGCGCGACAAGCTGTTGATCTCGGTCCCGGATCAGTGTGGCGGCGAGGGCCACGCGAATGGGGACCGAGACCGCCTCGGCCGTCGGCTCTGCCTGGAAAGAATCAATCCGCAGCAGAAGCACTGCGTCCGCGACGGGCCCGCCCTGGGCCGGACCCACATGGGCAAGACGCCCTGTGCCGGCGATGGACCGCACGACGATCGATTGAAGCATCATCGGCGCATCGTCTGACCAGCGTGCATTCGGTAAGTAGGCGACCGCGAGGGGGTCGGGCTTAACGAGAATGCGGTCCGTGTCGACTGCCGCTGGCGCATCCGGGCGTGCGACGACCAACGTCAGAGGGCGCTGCCGTCCTCCGCCGCCCGGAACTGGCGTCAACTCGAATGTCGGCATCGGTCGGGAGGCGCTTTCCAACGCGCCGAGTGTGGCACAGCCCGGCACCACAGCCAGTAGACCGCAAAGGATGGTGCGACGGCGCATGGACTTCATTATGTCACCTCCGGAACTCTGGCACTTGGCCGCGTTGGAGGAACCGGGCCGGGTCCCTTTCGATCCGGCGGACCAGGTCTGAGATGGCCTGCACGAGACCGCGGGCCTCGTCTGCGAGGCTGCCGAACTCCGGTAAGGTGGAGGCGCCGAACGCCCGCAATCCGGGCGCGACGGCATCCACCACGCTGCTGATATCGCGAAGGACGGCATCGGCCTGGCTGGTAATCGTCGGAAGGTCGCGCGCCACCGCCGCGGCGGCCTCGCGTAGATCGCCTATTGCCGGCCCGATATCGGTCTCAAGCAGGCCAGCGGCCGCTTCAAAAGCATGGTCCGCGGATTCAAGCGCCGTGTCGAGACGGTCGAGGCTGGGTTGAGCGCGTTCCAACACGCCAGATGCGTTGCGCAGCGCGTCCCGGGCGTCCGTGGCAAGGGGGTCCAATTGATCCGTGGCACGTGCCAAGTCCTCTGTGATTTCCGCGAGTGCTCTGCGCGTGTCTGACGCGGCAACGCGGAGGTCCGCCAATGCGGCCGGTACGTCGTTCGCTATGGCCGGGCCGGCTGTTTCCATGGCTTGCCGGGCGTTTGCCAGCACAGCAGTCGCATCGCCCGAGGCCAGATTGCCGACCATCTCGGACGCCGTGCCAAATGCCTCAACCGCTGAATCGGCGTTTGCCAGCGACCGATCCAGACGCCCGGCAGTGGTGCGCCAATCTGCGAGCGTGGCCGGTGCATCCTCCGCTACTAGGATGCGGGTGGCGGCCAGAACCTCGCTGGCATCTTCCAGGGTCGGGGTTGCGGCATCGAAGCTGGCGGTTGCTGAGCCGAGCGCAGCGTTGGCATGCGCCAGCGTGTTGCGCAGGTCACCTTCGAGCGAGCCAAGTGTATCGCCGACGCCGCCGATCTGGACGGCCGCTGCGGATAGACCTTCGGTGAGGGCTGCCAGCCCATCCAACGTCGAATCGAGTTTGGCCGAGGCCGATTCAACGTTGCCGACAATATTGGCCACGCTCTGCCGTGTGTCCGGTCCCGACAGGGCGCGCAGGTCAGCCAAGAGCCCGGTGGCTTCTTCCAGCAGGTCCGGGACGTCGGTTATCAGCGTTTGCAGAGCTGCCCGGCGTGCCGGGATCAAGGCGGGCGCCTCCGGGTCACTGACCAGTGGCGGGGCTTCGGCAGTTCCGCCGATCAAGGCGATATGGGCGACGCCGGTGACGCCTTGGGACGTCAACTGTGCCACGGTATCCGCTCGGACAGGAGTCGCCGGGTCGATTTCGATGCCGGCATAGATAAGCGCAGGATCTTCTTCATGGAGGCGCAGGGTCGTGACCCGACCCACCGACAACCCGTTGAAGACCACGTCGCCAGAGAGGGCGAGGCCGGACACATCTGGAAAGAGAATGCCGTAGCGCGCGACATCTCGATCGATCCGCACGGCGCCAAGCCAGAGGAACGCGGCCAAGACGGCACCGAAGCCCGCGAGGGTAAAAATGCCAATGAGCAGGAAGTTTGCCTTGATTTCCATTAGACGGCTCCCGCTGCCGCCCGGCCCCGGGCACCGCTGAAATAGTTCTGTACCCAAGGGTGGGGCAGTGCGCGCAACTCGGGAATCGTCCCAGTCGCCAGAACTTTCCGCTCTGCCAGCACGGCAACACGGTCGCAGATGGCATGCAACGTATCCAAGTCATGGGTGACCAGGAAGACCGTGAGGCCGAGCGCATCCCGCAATTTAGCGATCAGCGTGTCGAGGGCCGCTGCGCCGATTGGGTCGAGACCCGCCGTGGGTTCGTCCAGAAACACGATCTCGGGGTCGAGCGCGATGGTCCGGGCGAACCCCGCACGTTTGCGCATCCCGCCCGAAAGCTCCGACGGGTATTTGTCGATCGCCTCCGGCGGTAAGCCGACCATACGGACCTTGATCGCGGCCAGGGTGTTTCGAGTTGCCTCATCCAGATCGAGTTGCTCGCGCATGGGGGCTTCGACGTTCTCGCGCACGGTGAGTGACGAGAACAGAGCCCCGCCTTGGAACATCACGCCCCAACGTCTGCGCAGGGCACGGAAGATGGCCGTGTCGCTGTCATCGACGGGGGTGCCCAGGACTTCGATCTTTCCGGCAGATGGGCTCAGAAGGCCGACGATCTGTCGAAGTAGGACGGATTTTCCGGTGCCCGAGCCGCCCACAACGCCCAGGATTTCGCCGCGGCGCATATCGAGGTCGAGGCCGTCATGGACGACGTGATCGCCGAAGTGGGTTTCCAGCCCACGCACACAGATCGCCGAAGCCGACATCAGACACCGACCATCGCGAAGAAGACCGAGAACACGGCATCGGCCAAGATCACCAGAAAGATCGACGCCACCACTGAGGCCGATGTGAGACGACCCAGGCTCTCGGCATCGCCGCCCACGCGCAGGCCATTGCGACAGCCGACAAGGCCGATGATCAAGGCGAAGACGGGCGCTTTGATCAGGCCGACGGCGAGATGCCATGGCCCGATCCCGTCCGCTATGCGTGCAGCAAACGCAGCCGGTGGAATGCCGAGGCCGATCCAGGCCATGGCCGCGCCGCCGACGAGTCCGGCGATGTTTGCCAAAATCCCGAGGATTGGGAGGGTCAGGATGAGCGCCAGGATACGCGGGGCAACGAGCACCGTTTGCGGGTCGAGGCCCAGGGCGCGCATTGCGTCCACCTCTTCGCGCATCTTCATCGTGCCAATTGCGGCAGTGAAGGCCGAGGCCGACCGCCCCGCAACGATGATGGCCGTCAGCAGGATGCCAAGTTCGCGAAGGACCGAGATGGCGATCAGGTCGACAACGAAAATCTCCGCGCCAAAACGCTCTAATTGGGTGGAGCCTTGAAACGCGACGACGACCCCGATCAGGAAGGACATCAGCGTCACGATGGGCACGGCTTCAAGGCCGGTCGCATGCATGTGGTGGACAAGCGATGTAAGGCGGAGCCGGGAGGGGTGGCGTACCAGGCCGCCGATCTGCGCGATGAATTGGCCAAGAAAAGCGATGAGGTCGAGCAGGTCTTCGACAAGACCCCAGACGGAGCGTCCGAACGCCGAAAGCGTGTCCCGCACAGGATGTCGTTCCGGTGTTGCCCGTGGTTCGGGCAGACTCGCTCGAACCGTTTCGATCAAAGCGGTCTGGGCGGTGGTTGCGCCTTCGATGACGGCCTGATCCATGCGGTGCGCCAGATCGAGCAGCAGCCAAGCGCCGGCCGTGTCGAGCCGTGTCACGCCGTCGAGGGTCAGGCGTGTGGCGCGCCCCTTGGGCGGCCGACATGCGTCTATGTGTTCTATTGAGAGGTCACCGGATACCCGGAGCACCGGGCCGTCGAGCCGGAATTCGGCACCGCTCATGGGAGTGGGGATTTCGATTGTGGGCGTCGGTCAAGAATCTTGGATGCCATTCTGGCTGGTGCCTCGCGGACGGGCCCTCCAACGTGCCGAATGCTGGCGGCTTCGCATGTGATCGATCGTCTAGCGCCTCCGCCCTCATCAAAACCGAAACGGAAGTTACGATACTCCGCCGGCCCACAGGGGCAGCAAAGTACGGATCGAGGACCCGAGACGATCATGGGGCCGACCGCGGTTTCGAAAGCATCCGTTCCGGGGTTCGACTTGTCTCGTAACCCGCTGATTTCAATATATGGCGCATCGACTCTGCCCATTTGACAATTGGTTTGCACCAGTATGTCCTGACAGGTGTGGGCGTGCGTTGACGATGATCAATGGTGGGTTGCGCCGGCTGAGGGATATCCGCCGTCGGGATCCCGGAGCCGTAGCCGCAACTGCGATTCGGCCCCCACGCCAAAGATACCTAGGCGAGGGTGGTAGGGGCCTCGGTCAGCATGTATCCGATCCCCCGTACGGTTCGGATAAGCTCTGGATGGGTCGGGTCGCGTTCGATCTTCTTGCGCAGTCGCGCGACCTGGTTGTCGATTGTGCGGTCCAAGGGCGACCAGTCCGTCCCGTTGGTCAAGTCCATCAGACGGTCCCGCGAAAGGGGCCGCAAGGGATGTTCGGCGAAGGCGCGCATCAACTTAATGTCGGCTGTCGTCATCTCGCAGGAGCGGCCATCACGGCAGCGTACATCCATGCGATCCAGGTCCAAAGTCAGGCCATCGAGCGCCATCTGCGGCGCTGTCGCAGAGGCTGCATCTTGCTTGCGTCCGTCCGAGCGACGAAGGACCGATTTGATCCGGGCGAGGACCTCGCGGACGTGGAACGGTTTTGCGACATAGTCATCGGCGCCGAGTTCCAGGCCAACGACGCGATCGATAACCTCACCTTTTCCAGTGATCATGACGATCGGCAGATCGCGATCGCGTCGGATATAGCGGGCAAGATCCAGACCGTCTTCGTCTCCGAGGTCGAGGTCCAGCGTCACCAAATCCAAGTCCATATTGTCGAGATGCGCACGCGCTTCTGACGCGTCAGAGGCAGAAACGACCTTAAAGCCATCGCTTTCAAGGACCTTTCTGAGCAGCCTGCATATCTTATCGTCGTCATCGACCACGAGGATCGTTTTCGCCATCGGCCTATCCCCCGCTGCTCTCATTCCCTTAGATTAGATAAGGAGCCAACCCATGGCCGCCAACGCCGGTGGCCAGTAGTTAGGCGCTTTTTGGCGTATCTGAACCTTCCGTTACAGTTTGATACAAACGGACCAATAAAGCTGTGACAGGCTAATTGCAGTTTCGGCTCGTCCAGACTTTGGGGAGCCTGACATGATAGCTTTGCATAAGAATGACAGACTTGCTGCGCCTGCACAGCGGCGGAGCTACCATCTGCGCCCCGTTCGCATGGTGGAGGCCGGCCAGACCCTGTTTCGAGAAGCCGACGAAGCGAACCATCTCTTCGAAGTGGTCAGCGGGAGCCTCCGGCTGACGCGCCTGTTGGAGACAGGACGCCGTCAGGTTGTGGCCTTTGCCCATCCCGGGGATGTCGTCGGCTTTCCAGCCTATGGCCTGCATCATTCTGATTGCGAGACGCTCACATCAGCGACAATCATGGTTCACCGCAGCGCCGCGCTCCAAAACGCGGCGGATGATCCGGACTTGCATCGCCACTTGCAGAGCGCTGCCCTGGCTGAAATCGCCGCTTTGCAGGATCATTTGCTCCTGATGGCCCGCAAGGGCGCACGCGGCAAACTGGCCTCTTTCTTGATCCATCTGGCGGACCGCCATGGACGCGCCCATCGCGACGGGGTTTGCGTCGATCTCGCCATGCCAAGGGCCGACATTGCCGATTATCTGTGCATGTCGGTCGAAACGGTGAGCCGAAGTCTGACCCAGCTTCGCCAGAGCGGTTTCATCCGGCTTGAGGGATGTCAGAGGATCGTGGTCCTCGATCGTGCGGGGCTCGAAGAGATCGCCGGCGCGGATTGATCCTGAGGCGCATCAGGGACAGTCATATGGCCCTCGATAGAGAGTGCGTTCACACGGACTAAAATGGCACCAGATCATAGTGTTGGAGCGTTGTCTTCACTTGGATCCCGCCGCGCTTCGGGGCGACACGCGTGGTGTCAGTCGTTGTCCCCGATTGTCTCGGCCGGCCAATAGGCGCGGATTGCGGGGGGCAGAGCATGGCGCACTTGCCGCAACTCTCCCTCGGAAATGCGATTGGCCAGCATCGCAAACACCGCGGCAATGTCTGGGCGGCCGCGATAGCTGCTCACCCGACCAAGGCGTGCCTCGACGGCGGCTTCAAACGTGCTTCCATGCCGGTCCTCCAGCGGTGTCTTGGCCGGACGCCAGCCCTCGAAGAACATCCCTCGGATCAAGAGCGGCATTTGTGCGGATAGCTGCGCTACTTCCTCATGTGGAATCCGGTCGCGAATTTCCACGAGGGCCGTGCGCAGCAGACGCAAGGCGTCGCGACTGCTTGGCCAGTCGAGCCGTTCACGAAGTTCGTTGGTCCATTCAGATATCAGTTGGACGGTATGATCCAACACTTCGAGATCTTGCGAAGACATGGCGCCGCCCGTTCCAGATGGAGCCAGGATAGGGCAACGTCGCATTGTGTGAGTTGATGACGGTCAATCAAGGGAACTTACCGGGAGACTCTCGATATCGTCAGACTGTTATTCATACCGGAAGACCCGGCGCCCGGGTGTCGTCCAAAGGGAAATCTAGAATTGCGGGCCATTGATCGCCCGCCCGATCTTTGACCGTCGTCATTGTCCCTGTCGGCGGCTTCGGCGACGATCAGGGAATGCGCCTGACTCTTTTACCCGCGTCTTCGAAAGAGGCGCGCGTTGATGCGGACGAATTGTCCGAGCAGCGCCGTCGCGAAGCCAGCTCTGGTACCTGTAAGGTAGAGGGCTCCGATCAGGCCACCCAAAATGGATCCCGCCAAATCAGCAACCAAGTCACCCATCGTGTCGGCCAGCCCAGATTTCTGCATCGACAGGCCGAACATCTGGTCCATGGCGAATTCGAAGAGCTCCCACATCACGCCGAGCGTGACGGCGACGCAGACCGCAATGAGGGTCAGCGCCCAGACCGGAGCGGCGAAGCGATCGCCTTCGAAGAGCATCAAGACGAACAGAAACCCAGCCATGCCGAGCCCTGTAGCGGCCACGCCATGCAGCGCGAGGTCCCACCACCAGACGCGTTCGTACATATCGAAAGCTTCGCCCAGCAGCAGCGACGCCGCCAGGAAGATCGCCAGTGCAACGACGAAGGGCAGCGGCAGAATGATGTGGAGCCGGGCAGCCAGGACGACGGGCACGATCGAGAGGATGAGCGACAGGACAGCCACACCCGCCAGCGTCGGGCGATCCAGAAAAGCCGCGGTCAGCGCGAGGCAGGCGAACGTGGCCCAGACCAGTCCGATCACCCGTCGGCGCAGCCGCGGGCGGAGCCGGCCGGGCTGGTCCGGGTTGCCAGCTACAATATCCGCAAGGCCATCGGTCTCGACTGGCGGCGAGACCCGGCCCGAATCCTTCGGGTCGCCGATGCCACGAGGGCCGACATCCTGGCGCTGCAAGAGGCTGACAAGCGGTTTGGGGTCCGGCCACCGGCCATCCCCCGTGACTTGTTCGCAGCCTCGCGCTGGCGGCCGGTGCCGCTTGGGCTTGGTGACAGTCTTGGGTCGCACGGCAACGCCATTTTGCTTGGGCCCGATGCGAAGCTGCTCTGGTCGAAGGGGATCGACTTGCCCGGTCTGGAACCGCGCGGGGCGGCGCTGGCCCAGGTTGAACTGCGTGGGTGCCAGATCCTCCTGGCGGCGGTGCACCTTGGGTTGTTGCGGCGCCACAGGCGGGTGCAGCTGACTGTCCTGGCCGACAGATTGCGCGAATATCAGGGGACAGCTGCCATCGCTGGCGACTTCAACGAATGGTCCGATGCGGTGGGCTTGGAGGCATTGATGCCGGAATTCGACGTCCACGTCCCCGGTCGAAGTTTTCACGCCGCGCGTCCCGTCGCTGGCCTCGACCGGATCGCATTGCGACATGGGACCCGCCTGCATGGCGGCGGCGTTCTTGAGACGCCCGAAGCTCGACGCGCTTCGGATCATCTTCCCATCTGGGTTGATCTCGCCCTCTAACCTCATCCCGACAAAAGGATGGGCACTGCCGTCTTCTGGATCAACTCTCCCGTCGTGGCCCCAAGGAAAAGTGCACGGAGCCCTCGAATCCGGCGCCGATGGCCAATGCCAGCTTGACCAACCGCCTTTCCGGGTCGGTCAGTGGTCTGGGGTCCGCGGCCGCTTTTCGAGTGCAGAATAGGCGGACTAGATATCGGGTTGTTGTTCAGCCAGATCTTCTGCAACATCGGACATTGGATTTATCGCGGGTTATTGCTCACGTTGAATAGTCATCGATGAGTGGACTTGGGTTCGCAAACCCCTCAAGGTCATTCTGATCCTTTATTGAAACGTGATTTCCATCCACAGTTATGTCGCGCTCACCATCTTGATCGTGGGTTCTTTCGAACGCGACCCGTTTATTTGGAAAAGCTATTCAATCCAGATCCTGCGACGCAAGCAATTGATCTGGAGCTTCGTCCTGTTCCTCGTGTGAATCCTGACCGTGTTCTTTGGTCATCTCGTCGGCCTCTTCACGCCGACCTGGGTGCTTCACGCCATCGGTATTCCCTATGTTCTCCAGCAATGGATGGCCGCTCTGATTGGCGGTTCGGCGGGTATCGCCGGGCTTATCGGTGCCTCGATGCCTTGCACCGTCGGCTGGCTGACCCACGCATCCGCGCGACCTCGAGTTGGCCAGACATCATCATAACGGCGCTGATCTGGGTTCAGCTTGTGACCGGTTTGCTGACCATCACGCAAACGTTGCAGCACATGGATGGCGGCAAGATAGTTCTGTTCATGGGTTGGTCACATAGCGTGCTTTTTGCCTACAATCTACCGGAAGTGGACGCCGAGGACGCGGCCCCATTCACGTGCAACCGATCTGAAAGCACATGCACTTTGTGAGCCACGCAGTTTCCCTCGACTGGCAAATGACCATCGCGATTGCGGGTCGAGATCCGCAGGAGGTGCACTTGGCCCAATCGGGCCGGGCGACCCAGTTCCTGAATTTGAAGAAGCATCGCGCCAGATAGCGGAGGGACAGATAACAGAAGAACCGGGTCTTTCCCGCCATGGCTGGCATGTCATCCGCATGGATGCGGCCATGGAGGGCGCGGTTCTTCCTTTAAACGCTGTGCGTGGCAGAGTCTCGGATGCCACAGAGAAAGTGTCTCTGGCCCGTACGCCCCGATTATTCGTCATCCAATTGGTCGCGTCCGCCGACATCTCCGGCGTGGACCCCCGATCGATCTAGCCCTTGGAGGGGAGGACCATGGGCAGCCAGGCACTTGATTTGAAGCGAGGCGAGTGCCTCACACCGACCAGTCTCAAACTTCTTGGTAACCCTCTGGATTTCATCGATAAAGACTATCTGCGCGAGCATGAGATCTACTAGGATATCGATGCGGTTGCGCGCACAGAAGCCCCTGATCTGCAAGTTGCCGATCAATGGCTCGAACCCATTCGGAGACTGGCGAAGTCCCATGCATTCGATCTTGCCCAATGCGAGAACGATCGAGCGCGGCGGGAAAAGTTGTCCGAACTCAACGTCATCGCAGGCGTAAGGCGCATGTCTGAAACATCATCCTACAAACGGCGTGGAAACGCGGCGCGGAAGTTCGCATGCATGGACCTATCTACGGCTTGAAGAACGGCTGGTTGCGTGATCTCGACTGTTTCATCGGGCCGGGGGCCGGGGATTTTCAGCAGAAAGCCGCGGAATGACTGTCATCCAACCAATCCAGGCCCAGGGTTGCGGTTCTGACACGCCGGAATGTGTGAAGTCCTTGGTTTCTCTGGACGGCGCCTTGGGACTAATTGAGAGAACTGTGCCCGCCCTTTCGGAAAGTGAACAGGTGCCGATTGCGGAAGCGTGCAGCTGTATACTCCCGGAGCCAGTCGATGCGCAGGGACACGAAGTCGTTGATTTTGATCAAAGGATAATTCCAGGCATGTTGCTGCCCTGCCAGGTGCAGATGCTTTGATCCTGCTGCAAAACGAAATTGAATAGCGTCCAGTAGGCGTGCTCGTTGAATTCCAGCCTTTCTGCAATTCCTGCAGCACACAACATGAAACTCGTATACGTGATGGCTCCCGGACGCGGTGACACAGACCTGATACTTCATCACCTGTCTCTCTACCTAATAGTGCAAGGATATAGTCCCTCTTGAGACGCCTGATCTGACTGGTCCGGCATGGGAGTGGCTACGATCACGATCTTGGTTCTGATCCTTTTCGGGCAGCGACTGTACGCCGCCGCCGTGACTAGGATCGGCCTGATCGTCGCCGTGAACAGCCCTTTGAACAGTGTATAGCCAGGGGTCCCCAGTCGAGACGGTTGCGACAAATGAAAAAGGCCCCGGTCGAGGGAGACCGAGGCCTGAACTGACGACGGTGTATGGCCGTTAGCCGGTGACGGTCACGCAAGTGCCGGACGCCTCGTCAAAGGCGGTGCCGGGCGCACAACTGATCTGCGCGGTCTGTTCCTTGGACCAGTTGCATTCATAGGCCAAGGCGAGGCCCGGTGCGGACATCAGGACGGCGGCGGTAAGAACGGTCTTCATGGTATTCATAAGGTCGTCTCCCTAGGTCTCCTCCGAGTGATAATAGAGCCCGCCGGGTGAGAGGCAACGATCCGAGTGTCGCAGGATGCGCCGGGCGTCGATGAACAGGTGAAATTCTCGGCGATCTGCTGCAATGCTATGCATCGCCGAAGACGCGGGCGAAGATCGTGTCCACATGTTTGGTGTGGTAGTCTTCGTTGAAGTTCGCCGTCACGCCGTCGATGCCCAGCGCGGCGACCACGTCCTCATCGGCCAGAAGCTCGTCGCGGAATTCGGTGCGGTGTTCCCAGACCTTCAGCGCATTGCGTTGGACCATGGTGTAGGCGTCTTCGCGGCTGACACCGGCCTGCGTGAGCGCGAGCAGCACGCGTTGCGACATGACGAGGCCCGGGAACGTGTTCAGGTTGGCGGTCATGTTGTCGGGGAAGATCAGCATCTTGTCGATGACACCCGTCAATCGCGCAAGGGCGAAGTCGAGCGTGATGGTCGCATCTGGCCCGATCATGCGCTCTACGCTGGAATGGCTGATATCCCGCTCGTGCCAGAGCGCCACGTTCTCCATTGCGGGCACGACCATTCCGCGGACCAAGCGGGCGAGGCCGGTGAGGTTTTCGGTCAGGACCGGGTTCTTTTTGTGGGGCATGGCGGAGGAGCCCTTTTGGCCCATGGAAAAGAACTCCGCGCCTTCCAGGACCTCGGTCCGTTGCATGTGCCGGATTTCGGTCGCCACGTTTTCGATGGATGAGGCCACGACGCCCAGTGCCGCGAAGAACGCCGCATGGCGGTCGCGGGGGATGACCTGGGTGCTGATCGGTTCCGGCGTGAGGCCGAGCTTGGCGCAGACATGGGCTTCGACGGCGGGGTCGATATTGGCGAAGGTGCCCACGGCGCCCGAAATGGCACCGGTGGCGATCTCCTCCCTCGCTGTCCGCAGTCGTTGAAGGTTTCGGTTCATTTCCGCGTAGAAGCGCGCGAAGGTCAGGCCCATGGTCGTGGGTTCGGCGTGGATCCCGTGGGACCGGCCGACCCGAAGCGTGTCTTTATGTTCGTAGGCGCGGCGCTTCAGGGCGGCGAGCAGGGCCTCCATATCCGCGACCAGGATATCGGCTGCTCGGGTGAGTTGGATGTTGAACGTCGTGTCCAACACATCCGATGACGTCATGCCCTGGTGGACGAAGCGGGCTTCCTCGGCCCCGACGATTTCCGCCAAGTGGGTCAGGAAGGCGATGACATCGTGCTTTGTGACCGCCTCGATCTCGTTGATGCGGGCCACGTCGAATTCGGCGTCCTTGGCTTTCCAGACGGCTTCCGCATTTTCCCGCGGGATCACGCCCAGATCGGCCATCGCATCGCAGGCATGGGCTTCGATTTCGAACCAGATGCGGAACTTGGTTTCGGGTGACCAGATGGCCACCATGTCGGGCCGGGAATAGCGGGGGATCATGGGCGGGCCTTTCGGGAGCGTCGGGCACCCCTTAGGATGGTGCGCACCGGAAGGGAAGGAACGACGATGCGGATCGCGCTTTGCTTTGTGCTGCTTGCCGGGCCGGTCTGGGCGGAGGGGTTGGATGTGGCGGCGGCGCTGACGGGCCGGACCGTGGATTACGACGCTGCCCTCCAGACCTTCCATGCGGATGGCACGACCGATTATGTGACCGACCGGCCCTCGGCCGGGCGCTGGGTGGCGCGGGACGGGCGCTATTGTTCGCAATGGCCGCCCTCGACGGAGTGGGCGTGCTACGACCTGCGCGTGGAGGGGCTGGATGTCGTTTTCACCGATGATCGGGGCAATGAAACAACCGGACGTCTGCGCCCATGACCGCCGGAAACGGCCTGCCGCCGCCCAAGAATGTGCGGCCGTTCTGGGCGCATCCTTTCGCGGCGTTCGCCTTTTCCATGGCGGGACTGGGGTTCCTGCTGGGCCAGCGTGCGGCTCAGATCCAACTGGTCTTTCTGGCCATCACGGTGGTGGTCTTCGCCCTGATCGGGGCCAGCCTGAGCCAATGGCTTGTGATGGTGGCGCTGTTCATGGCGTGCCTGGCGACCGAGGCGTTGAATACGGCGATCGAACTGCTGGTGGACCGGGTTTCGCCGGAAATCAGCGACTTCGCCAAACATGCCAAGGACCTGGGCAGCTTCGCGGTCTGCTGCGCGCTGCTGATTTTCGGCGGCTACGGGCTGCGGGTCGTGGCTGAAATTATGCTCCTTCGGTGATCCCGGATCTAGCAGACCTGATTGGGACCTGGCGCACCAACCGGGTGATCCGACATGCCGACGGGTCGGTGGCGCGGTTCAGCGGGGAGACGACCTGGCGCCGAGAAGACGACCATGTCCGCTGCATGGAAACCGGACGGCTCACCCAAAGCGGCCGATCCTTCGAAGCAGAGCGGCAGACCCTTTGGACGGAAAGCGAAGCCGGCCTCGACATCCGGTTCGCCGATGGCCGCCCGTTCCACACACTGGACGGGACAGGCCAAGCGATCCACCATTGCCCGCCAGATATCTACCGCTTGAGATACGACATGTCGGCCTGGCCCAAATGGTCTGTGCACTGGCGCGTGACCGGGCCCCGCAAAGTCTATCGCGCTGTCACGCGGTATCACCGCCCATAGGATGGGGGTTACCCGATCTCACCCGACCGGGCAGGCCCCGCGATCCCGCCAGATCGGCACATTCAGCGACATATCGCAGAGCGCCAGGAAGGTGCGCCCATCCACCGTCAAACACATGGTATCGCCCACGGCGACCTGGCCTCCTAGGCCATCCCTGCAATAGCAATCCACCGCCGCGGTGGCCGGCAGTGCGAACATGATGGCGATAATCGTCAATCGTCCCATGGTAAGCCCTCCTATACGGAGAATGGCATATCGGCCGGTCTTGACCAAATCGGGTCCCCGCGACATGACGCCTCGATGATCCCCGATGACCGTCTCGATCAGATTCTGTCCCGCTTCGAATATCTCGAAGCGCAGCTCAATGCGGGCGTGGCGGGCGATGCGATCGCCCAACTGACAAAGGATTACGCCGGGGCCAAACCGGTGGCGGACCAGGTTCGGGCCTATCGCGATCTGCAGACGCAGATGGCCGAGGCGGAGGCCATGCTGGACGATCCCGAGATGCGGGAATTGGCGGAGGCGGAGTTGCCCGACTTGCGCGCGGCCATTACCCGGGCCGAGGCCGACCTTCAGATCGCGCTTCTGCCTAGGGATGCCGCCGATGCCCGGCCCGCCATCCTGGAAATCCGGCCTGGCACGGGCGGCGAGGAAGCCGCACTTTTCGCCGGCGATCTGGAGGGGATGTATCGCCGCTATGCCGAGGCGCGCGGCTGGCGGATGGAGACCATCGAGCGCCAGCAGACCGATCTGGGCGGCGTCAAGGAAGTGGTGGCGCGGATCGAGGGCGACAACGTTTTCGCCCGGCTAAAATTCGAAAGCGGGGTCCACCGGGTGCAGCGTGTCCCCGCAACCGAATCCGGCGGCCGCATCCACACCTCGGCGGCCACGGTCGCCGTTTTGCCCGAGGCGGAGGCGGTCGATATCGACATCCCCGCCGGCGATATCCGCATCGATACCATGCGCGCGTCTGGGGCTGGCGGGCAGCACGTGAACACGACGGATTCGGCGGTTCGGATCACGCACCTGCCCACAGGCATCGTGGTGACGTCGTCGGAAAAGTCCCAACATCGCAACCGCGAGATTGCCATGAACGTCCTGCGCGCCCGGCTCTACGATGCGCAGCGGGCGGCGGCGGATGCGGAGCGGTCCGCCGACCGCAAGGCGCAGGTGGGCTCCGGCGACCGGTCCGAGCGCATCCGCACCTATAACTTCCCCCAAGGCCGGATGACCGATCACCGCATCAACTTGACGCTCTATAAGCTGGATCAGGTGATGCAGGGCGATCTGGACGAAGTGATCGACGCGCTGACCGCCGACCTGCAAGCCGCCCAACTGGCCGAGATTTCGGGATGAGCGAGACGGATGTCCGTCGCGCGATGGAAGATGCGCGCCGGCGGCTGGAATTGGCCGGCGTGGCTGACCCGGCCCGCGATGCCTCGGCACTCTTCGTGCGCCTGATCGAGGATCAGATCGGCCCCGTCGACACCATGCCACCCGACTTCGCCCGGCTCTACGCGGACGCCGTGCAGCGCCGCGTGCGGCGCCAGCCTGTCTCGCAGATCACCGGGCGCCGGGCTTTCTGGATGCACGATTTCATCGTCACGCCCGATGTGCTTGACCCACGCCCCGAAACCGAGACGTTGATTAGCGTGGCGCTGAACGCTCGCGCCGACATGCTGCGCAATCCCGCCCTCTGGCCGGCAGAGACGGATTTGACCTGGCCGCCGATCCCCTTCACCCGCGTTTTGGATCTTGGCACCGGGTCGGGCTGTATACTGATCTCTCTCCTAGACGACTGTCCGACGGCCACCGGAATCGGTACCGACATCTCCCGGGCGGCGCTAGACGTGGCTGCGCGCAACGCGGAGCTCGTTGGCGTAGCTGATCGCGTCACGTTGCAAACGGCCGATTGGCTGAACGGGGTCGAGGGGATGTTCGATCTGATCGTGTCGAACCCGCCCTATATCGCGGCCGACGAGATGGCCGATCTACAGCCTGAAGTTCGCGATTGGGAACCCCATCTGGCGCTGACCCCCGGCAGCGATGGCCTGGCCGCCCACCGCATCATTGCCCGCGATGCGCCGGCACATCTGGCGCCGGGTGGCTGGCTGGCGGTCGAGATCGGCCATGAACAGGCCGACGCGGTCATAGCGCTTTGGCAAACCGCTGGTTTGGTGGACATTGCGGTAACAAAAGACCTCAATGGCAAAGATCGTGTCGTTTGCGGGCGAAAAGCCGCGTCCTAACACCGAATCCGCTTGTAACTCCCGCGGCAGGCTGCCACATAGTCAGGGCTACCAGCGGACGCCGCGCAAGCCGCGTCCCGGTCGCAACGCCCGAGTAATCCGGACCCAGAAGACCGCTTGGCGGGAGGGGTCCACGGCAGAACCAGCGGAACACCCAACGTATGAGAAGCAGTAAGTCCCGTTCGCGGAACAAGAACCGCAACCGTAACAATCAGGGTGGTGGCAACATCATCAACAGGGTGTTCGACAGTTCGGGCCCCGAGGGCAAAGTGCGGGGCACGCCGCAGCAGATCATCGACAAGTACAACCAACTGGCCCGGGACGCGCAGCTTTCCGGCGACAGGGTCGCATTGGAAAACTTCCAGCAGCACGCGGAGCATTACACCCGTCTCCTCGCGGCCGCGCAAAAAGAGATCGAAGCCCGCCAGCAACAGAACCAGCAGCAGGGCGGTCAGCAGCACTACCAAGGCGGCGGTGGTCAGAACCAGCCGGGTCAGCCGCAAGGCGGTCAGCCCCAGGGCGATGGCGGGCAATCCGGCGGTGAAGGCGGCAATCGCCGGCGTGACCGCAACCGCGAGGAGCGAAAGCCCGATCCTGACGTGATCGACGCGCCCGCGGCCGACACTGGCCCGGTCGAGACGCCCGAGGCCCAGGCCGAGGCAGCACCTTTGGCCGAGCGGCCGAAGCGGACCCGCACTCGGAAGAAGGCGCCGAAGGCCGAAGAGGAAGCCGCAGCTATGAATGAGCCACCGACACCGGAAGACGCCGCCTAAGGCATTCTGGTGGTTCCGGCGGCCCACCGACCGGGTCGTGAGACGCCTTAGTCGCGTTTGGCGACAGCGCGAGCCAGGGCGCACCAATCCTCCAACCCGATCCACTCGGCCCGTTCGGTGGGCGGCAATCCGGCTTCGGTTAGGCAGTCCTCCACATCCGGCACTAGCCCCTTTAAGGCCGCGCGCAGCATCTTACGGCGCTGACCGAAGCCTTTGGCGACCACCTTTTCCAGAACCGTTGGCTCGGCGTCGAACCGGGGCGCGGGCAAAGCCGTCAAATGCACCACGGCCGATGACACTTTCGGCGGCGGCGTGAAGGCGTCGGGCGGCACGGTCAGGGCGATCCGTGCGTCGCAGCGCCATTGGGCCAAGACAGCGAGACGGCCGTAGGCCTTGGAACCCGGCGCGGCCACGATCCGGTCCGCCACCTCCTTCTGAAACATCAGCGTCAAGCTGTCCCAGGGCGGCGGCCAAGTCCTCGGTGTCAGCCAGCGCACCAGCAATGCGGTGCCCACATTGTAGGGCAGGTTCGCGACCACCCGCCAGGGCGGGTCGAGGTGGGCGGAGACGTCGATGTCCAGCGCATCGCCGTTCACGACGGTCAGCCGCCCGGGATAGGCCGCCGCGATCTCCGCCAGTGCGGGCAGGCAGCGGGCATCCTTTTCCACGGCCAGGATCTGCGCCGCACCTTCGGCCAGGAGCCCGCGGGTCAGCCCCCCCGGACCCGGCCCGACCTCCAACACTCGGGCGCCGTCGAGGGGGCCGGCCACCCGCGCGATGCGGGCCGTGAGGTTCAGATCCAGCAGGAAGTTCTGTCCCAAGGACTTCTTCGCGCGCAGATCGTGGGTCGCGATCACCTCGCGCAAAGGGGGCAGGTCGTCGATCTGGCTCATGCCGTCGCAGCTAACGGCGAAAAACTCTTAACGTAAGAGTTTTTCGGAAAGTCTTAGGATAGGACTTTCCGTCGACCGGCCATTTCCCAAGCCAGTCGGATAGCCGCGACCATGGAGGTGGGGTCGGCTTGACCTGTCCCAGCGATGTCGAATGCGGTCCCATGGTCGGGCGAGGTGCGGATGAACGGCAGCCCCAACGTCACGTTCACGCCACCCGCGAAATCCACAGTCTTGATCGGGATCAGAGCCTGATCGTGATACATGGTCACGGCCGCATCGTAGCCAGCCCGCGCCCCGGCATGGAACATGGTGTCGGCGGGCAGGGGGCCGAAACAGCCGAGATCCGAGGCGAGCCGGGCGATCAGATCGGCGATCCAGTCCACTTCCTGTCGCCCCATGGTGCCGCCTTCGCCCGCATGGGGGTTCAGTCCGGCTACTGCGATCCGAGGCCGGTCGATCCCGAAATCCCGCCGCAGGCCCGAATGGGTGATCCTGAGGCAGCGTTCCAGACCGTCTGGGGTGAGGGCTTTGGGGACGTCCTCCAGTGCGATGTGGATCGTTGCGGGAACCACCCGAAGCTCTCGGCAGGCCAGCATCATGACCACATCTGCCCCACCCGCCAAGGCGGCCAGGTATTCTGTGTGGCCGGGATAGGCGAACTGGGCGCCGTCCTTGAGGGCCTTCTTGTTGATCGGTGCCGTGACGATACCAGCGGCGGTCTCGTCCATGGCGAGGTCCACGGCCCGTGCGATGGCCGAAACAACGCCTTCGGCCTGGGCCGCCTCCGGCTCGCCGGGTCGGGCCGGACCGGGCAGGTCATGGGGCAGGACGCAGAGGGCGCCGGGCCCGACCTGTTCCAGCGTGTCGATGACTTGGATATCGACACCGAAACCCGCGAAATGCTCCGAGTTGCCGAGCACCGCGAATGGCACCTCCGGTGCCACCGCCCGGGTCTTCGCCACCACTTCCGGCCCGATCCCTGCAGGCTCGCCGCAGGTGACGATCAGCGGCCGGTCATTCGATGATGGCATCGGCGCGCAATTCGTCCAGCAGGCCCTGGGCATAGCTTTCTAGCCGGCGCCCCAGCAATTGCTGACCTAGCGCTTCGAACGCGCCTTCCGGGGGTTCGACCACGCGCCCGCAAAGCATGATGAACCGCAGGTTCCCGCCCGATGTCAGCTGGGTCGAGACCTCGCCTTCATCGAGCTTTTCCAGTTCCTGGCGCAGATCGGCGGGCAGATCGGCCACGGGCAGGATGGCACGGCTCAGTCGCTCGGGCTGATTGCGCACTAAACCATAAAGATCATCGCAAACATCGATCCGAGCCCGCAGAGACCTGGCGGCCGATAAAGCTTGCGGCGAACGGCCGCCGGGGATCAGATATTCGGCGTAATCGATGGAAAGTGTTTCCGGCAGCACCGCCTCGCCTTCATCTAGTTCGCGCAGCAAGAACAGCCCGATAAACGATCCCAGATCGACCGGCCCTGACACTTGGCCGGGCGTCAGGGCCAGGATGTTGCCCGCTAGATCGGGCGACAGGTTTGCGAGGGGAACCCAATCCAATCGGCCGCCCTGTTGGGCAGATGGGGCACGTGAAAAGTTCTGGGCCGCTTGGGCAAAGGCCGCCGGACCGCTAATCGTCGTGGACAGTTCTTCGGCAAAGGCCCGTACCTCCGCCTCGTTCTCTTGCGTGAAAGGCAGGGCGATTTCGGACAGGAGCACGCGCACCCCGCTGCCCGGGCCGCCGCGCAGCAAGGTTCGCTCGATCTCCGCATCGGTGGGGCGCGCGAGGCCCACGAAACGCTGCTGTACCAATTGCCGCCAGAAGATACCGTTGCGGATGAAGTCTCGGAAGGTTTCTTCCGCCACACCGGCTTCGGCCAGGAACCTGATGAAATCCGTCGTCGATAAATTCCCGCGGGACGCAAATTCCGTCAGACCTTCCTGCAGATCTTCCGGCGTGACCTCCACGCCCGCACGGCGCGCGGCCTGCACCTGCAGCGCCTCGTCGATCAGCGCCTCCCGCGCGGCGGCTTGGCTCGCATCGGGCGCCCGAAGGATCGACAAGAAACGCGCCCGCTGTTCCACCTGGAAGTTCGTGATCGCATCGCCATTGACCCGCGCCGCCGCCGCAAAGGCATTCTGCGCCGCCGCCGCACCAGTCAGCATTAGGATCGCCACCAGGGCGCCCAATATCTTCGTCATGGTTTGCCCGCTCCTCATATCCCGCACCGTCGGCTGCGCGTGCCGCGGTCATCCGCGCCGAACCCAACCAATTCCAGACCGAAGCCGAAGCGGGTCGACGGCTCCAAGACCACGTTGGAGGTGAAGCGCCGCTCCACATCGAAATCCACCGTTACGCATTCGGTTCGATAGGTGACCCCGACCCCGGCCCGGGTGGCATCATCAATGACGAAGTCATATCGCGAGTTCGCGCGCAGGGTCCAGTCGGGGGTCACGTCCACCGAGGCGTTCACGATCCATTCGGACGTGTCGATGGGCCGCGCGGCAAGCACGTCGGCTTCGAGCCAAGTGAACCGGGTTTCCAGCGAATGGGACTTACCGTTCCAACGCAGGATTGTTTCGTTTCGACTGAAGACGAAGTCGTCATCGAAGGTCGACCGGTTCAGGAATTCGAACTGGTCCCGCCAACGAACGGTGCTGGCCACCAACCAATCGGATGTCAGGCCATCGAGACCGGTGCCAGTGGTAAATTGCTGCAGGTCTTCTTCGCGGATCACGCGGCCCACGACACCGCCTAACTGCCAGCCATTGGGCGCGATCCGGTCGTAGCTCACGCCGATATTCAGACGGCTCGACAATTCCCGCGTGTCGCGTCCGGCAAAGCGCTGGGAAGAAAACAGATTGCCCTCGTCGAATTCCGGCGTGAGGCTATCTTCTTCCGGCGCGTCGGTGACGTCGTTGGGCGAAAATATGAGTTGGGCCGTGGGTTCGATGACGTGCCGCACGCCGTTGGCGCCACGGCGGACCAATGGCATCCGCAACTCGAAGCCGCCATGGGGCACAACCCGAGCGAAGGTGTCGCCCCGGAAGGTCGGGTCCTGGCTGACATTGAAGACATCGACCTGCACGCCCGCCAGGGCCGTGGCCACCAGGCCTGACGGCAAGACCGTGCTGTTGCGCCAATCGAGTCCTGCCGAGGCCCGCAACACGTCTTGCGCCGCGTCGGGTGGCAAACCCGATCCCGGCGGCACGAAGGAGGCTGGGTTTTCACGGCCATGGGCCTGCAACGTCCAGAGCGCCTGGCCTCCCAGAATGGGGAGCGCGCGCACGCCCTGCCGTTCCACCGTTAGAATACGGGTGGGCAGGAAGGAGCTGTCTTCGCCGGCCCGCAAAGTCCGGATCGCGGTGACCTCGGCCAGGAAGCGGTCGTTGCGATCCACCTTTGACAGGGCGATGCGGCTGTCCAGGCGGTCCTTTTCGGTGACGTTGAAATCCAGCAGATAGGTGTCGTCGGTCACCAGCTCCACGTCGAAATCCAGCCGGTAATCCCGCGGCAGGAAGAAGACGCCCTCGGAAAAGAGATAGCCCCTTGTTTCGCCCGGGCGGATGTCGTCGCGGGCTACGGCGCCCTCGAACCGGATCGCTCCGTTGTTGAACGCCTGGCGGTACCGGAACCCCAGTTGCAGCGTTTCCGTCGTCGTCACAAACGGGATCAGCGTCAGATCTCGCGACGGGCCTAGCGTTATGAAGTAAGGTAGGGCGACGCCGGTCCCGAGCTGATCGTCGTTGGAAGGGCGGGGCAACAGCAGGCCCGTCGTGCGTGTCACCGTGGGGTCGGGCACTCGGAACCGGGGCAGCCAGGCGACCGGGATGCCGACCACTTCGAAGCGTGCGTTTTCGAAATAAAGCTGCCGTTCCTCCCGGTCGTGGATGATACGTTCCGCCCGGATTTGCCACAGCGGCACGGGGCTATTGGCGCAGACCTCGCATGATGATGCTACCGTGCGGTTCAGTTGCACGAAGCGACCCTCGGTTCCGGTGGCGATTTCGGCGGCGGCGATCTGCAACTGCTGATCCAGTACCAGTCGCGCGCCTTCCAAAATGGAGCCCCGCAGATTAGATCGGAGCGAGGCGAAATCGGCCACGATGATCGTGTCCGGCCCGTCCAGCAGAGTGAGCGGTCCCTCGACCAGCAGCCGATCTTCCTCGCGCAGATAGACCAGCCGCTGGGCCCGCAGGACGCGCCCATCGGCGAAGATTTCGACGCTGCCTTCGGCGGTCAGCCGTTCCCGGTCGAAGGTGATCTGGTCGGCGACCAGTGTGGCGGGCGCGACCTCTTGAGCCAGCGCGGGCCTGCCCACCACTAAGGGGCTTGCCAGAAGCGCGAGACAGAGGGCAAGAACTCGCCCCATCACGCTTCCTCCACGTGCAGGATAAGACCCAGCGACAATAGGATGCCCGCCAGAGGCGGGGACCAGGCGGCAAGCGCGATGGGCAATTGGCCATTCTCCCCCAAGACCTGGGCGAAGTTCCGCAAGAAGAACACGGCAAAGCCCATCAGCAAGGCCGACATGACCATCATTCCCGTCCGTCCGGCCCTTTGGTATCGCAGGGAAAATGACGCCCCGATCAATACCATCGCGGCCAGCATCATCGGGTTGGCCAGTTCCATCTGCAGCCAAACACGATGGGTCCGCCCGGAAAACCCGGCCGCGTCCAGCTGCGCAATGAAGTCCGGCAAGTCGAAGATCGGGATCGAGGACGGCACGCCGAAACTGTCGCGGATCTGTTCTTCGGTCAGGGTCGAGGGCAGGGTGGCGATCGGCACGGCGACGGCTTCGCGCTCGGGGTTTACAGCGCCCGCTAGAGGCCAGCGCTTGGCGTCCTCCAAGACCCAGACGCCATCGGCCAATTCCGCGCGCCCGGCATCGGTCCGTTCCACCGGGCTGCCGGCCGCGTCGAAGGCCAGGAACGTCACCTCATAGAGCACGGTTCCATCGAGCGATGACCGGGCCGCCCGGATGACGGTCTGGCCGTCGGCATCGCCTTGGCGCAGCCACACGCCCTCGGCGCTGACCGACAGGATCGACCCGCCGCCATCGCGGAAGCTCGCGATTTCGCGTTCATAGGCGCCTTTGGTGGCCGCCACGATCGGGTTCAGGATCAAGAGGCCCAGCCCGCCTAAAGCCAAGGCTGCCAGCACCGGTGGCGCCAGAGCGCGCACCGCAGACCGCCCCGAGGCCCGGATCACGACCAATTCCGACGACCGCCCCAACGCCAGGAACAGCGCCAGCGTCGCCAGGATCACGATGAGCGGCAAGATCTGGTAGAGCGCCGATGGCAGGTTCAACGCCGCCAGACGCAGCCCATCGCCCATGCCCACGCCGCGCCCATCCAGACGGCGCAATTGCTCCATCAGATCGATGGGCACCAAGAGGCCGATGAAGACTAGCGCCACGATCAGGACCAGCCAAAGAAAGCGGCGCGCGATATAGACCGACAGGATCATGCCGGTGCCGCCACCAGCGGCAATCGCCGGGCCTCGCGCCAGATCAACCCCAGACCTAGGCCCAGCGTCAAAAGTGGCGGTACATAGGTCGTCCACCACATCCCAGCATCGCCCCTTGCGGTGTCTTCGGCCACGTTTCCCAGCATCTCCAGCGTCACAGCCGCCAGAACGGCGGCCAGGATCTGCCGCCAGAGCCCCAGGCGCGAATATCCGCCCAGCATCAGAAACCCGAGCGCCAAGAGCGGGATCGCGGCCGCGAACAGCGGCTCCGAGAACCTGGCATGCCCCTCGAAGAGAAGTTTCGCGCGATCCGATCCGGTCGCCTCCAACGCCTCGGGCCCCGCCCAGAGCAATGCCCAGGTGGACAATTCCCGGGGATCGCGCAGCCGCGCATCCCGCTCACCGGTCAGCCCGGCCAGATCATAGGCGAAATCCTGGAAAGACGTGGTGATCATCGACCGCTCGGGCATGCGCAGTGTCTGAGCCATACCGCGGAACATCACTAGGCCCGTCCGTCCCCCTTCCTCCACAAGGATCGCCTGTTCGGCGGTGTAGGTGGTCACCATGTTGTCCGACCGGCGGTCCTGCAGGAACAACCCCTGCAGCGCGCCGTCTTCGGTGATTTCGCGTACATAGACCGTTACCCCGTCAGCGGGATGCAGAAACTCGCCTTCCAGCAGGAAACGCGCCGTGATGTCTTGGGCCACGTCTTGGCCGCGGTCGGCCAGGGCGGTCCGCGACATAGGCACCAACGTGTGGCCCAGCAGCGAAACCATCAGCCCCACCATCAGCCCAAAGGCCGCCACGGGCCAGGCCAGCCGCCAGGGCGACAGGCCCGTCGTTTGCGCCACGACCATCTCGCTGTCGGTGATCAGACGGTTCACGCCGTAAAGCGTTGCCACAAGGGCCGAGACCGGCAGCACGGAATGGATGACGTTGGGCAAGGCGAGCGCCGTGAATTCCAGGAAGGTGGCCACGTTCGAGCCACCCGCAATCAGCCGGTCGAACAATCCGATGGCTCGGTTGACCCAATAGACGGCCACCAGAACTAGGCTGAAGAACCCGAAATAGATCAGCAGCTGCCCCGCCAGATATCGGTCGAACAGGCCCAACTGTCCCCCCTGGATCGCCTCTTTTGCCAGGGTTTAGCCGGGGCTGGGGTCGGTGGGGAAGGCCCGATCGTCCTCGCACGCTGGAATCCCTGGAATGTGCGCTCTAGGGTCCGCACATTAAATCCCTCCCGGAGCTGCCCATGACCACCCCCGCCGCCGTGACCTTCGTCGAAACCGATCTCGATGCACTCGCCAAACAGGAGGGGGTTCTGGCTTGTTTCGTGCCCGCCGAAGGGACCCTTTCGCCCGAGGCCCGGCGGCTGAACCGGCTGACCAAAGGCGCGATAAAGCGGGCAGTCGAGAGCGCGGCCTTCGACAAACTCGGAAATGGCAAGGTGTTGGACATTGCGTTTCCCGCGGGGCTCTCGGCGACGACTGTGGCCATCACCAAGCTCCCCCGCCGACCAGACGCGGCCAAAGCTCGGGCCGCCGGGGCCGAGCTGGCAAAGCTGCGCGGCAGCCGGGCGCTGACGATCCTGGGCGGCGCCCACCG
>JBCDCS010000010.1:0-34057 GCA_039181205.1 Pseudomonadota bacterium | reverse complement strand
TGTTGCTCCTATCTATGCTTGGCCAGCCCGCCATGGCCTTGTCTTGCATGCGACCATCGGTGGCCCAGACATTCCAGACACTGAATGCGGCTGAGGAAACTTATGTCATCGTCCATGGCACATTCGAGCCGTTGCCTGGAGGACCTACAGAACCGGCGGGTGATGTGAACGACAGGCAATCCTACGATCTACAGGCACGGTTTCGTGGGGATCTGGCAACAGCTATGGGGTTCGACCGGTCCATTGACGTTATTGTGACGGTGGAGATCGGCTGCGCGGGACCGTGGTGCGGAACGGTGCCCGAAGGCGACGTGATCGCCTTCCTGGAACGGCGGGAGGAAGGCTTTGCGTTCTCCGCCGGTCCTTGTCCGTTTGGCGCGCTGCCTGCCACGCCCGAAGCGGAGGCGCTGGCGTTGTCGTGTCTGCGGGCGGGACCGTGCGAGACGGCTTCTTAACCTACGTGACGTCTCATCGGCAGGTTGGACATGGGGAGCGGTCCGCAAGGATTTGACGGGTCCGGCGAAATTCCCAATGGCGTGTCCGGCGGGATGCCGCTTTCATCGATGAAGACACCGTCGACGCAGACGTCCTGGGCTCGGTTGCCACCGTTGAAGCCGAAGCCTGGATCGCCGCAATCGTCCGCAAAGCCGTTGGCGTTCCATTCCTGATACGTGCCTTCGGACGGATACCCGCCCATGCGAAAGGCCAGTCTGTCGGCATCGAAGCGCAAAGTCCAAGAAGTTTCCGGCGTTAGATCCTTTAGGGACCATTGACCAAGCCATGTATCGTCGCGCCAGCCGGTGATGCCGAAGCCCGTCACGTCGGCTTCCGTGACAATGCCGGTCAGACCGTCGGGATAGGAAATGAAGCCTTCGACGCGGTAGCCGTTGGCGCCGATCCAACAGAATGCGTGGGTGATGGCTTGGGCCGGCGAAGCAAGGGCGGTCAGGAGAATGGCGGTGCGCAGCATGGCTGGGATATCGGAAGAAATCGACGTCTGATCAACGGCTGATCCGCGTCTGATTTATGTCTGACGTTTATTTGGATCACCGGAGGACGGCGAAGTTCAACGGAACCTGGAGCCGGCCCGCTCTCTCGTCTTCGGGTTCAGGCGTTTTCGCGAAGGACCTGCCCGGCCAGGTAAAGTGAGCCGCAGATCAGAATCCGAGCATCAGGATCCTGGATAACTGTGTCACGGATGGCGGTAGCGACCGAGGCGGCCTCGCTGGCGGGGATGCCCACCGATTGAGCCGCCGCGCAGGTCGTGGCGCCCGAGAGTGTGGCCGCCTCGCCCGGAATGCTGACGGCATGGAGATGGGTCGTGTGGCGGGCGAGCGGCGCCATGTAGCCGGTGACGTCCTTGGTGTTTAGCATGCCGCAGATCAGGTGCGTCGGGCGTTGCGGCAAGCGGCTCAGCGCCTCGGCAATGGCAGCCCCCGCGGCCGGGTTGTGACCGCCATCGAGCCAGAGTTCGGCAGCGCCGGCCATGTCGACCAATGGCCCGTTGCGCAGACGCTGCATCCGAGCGGGCCAATGGACATTGCGCATGGCGTCCTCAGCGCCGCGGGCACGATCAAGGGCCCGGAGCGCGGCGACCGCAGTGCCGGCATTCTGGATCTGGTGGGCGCCCAACAGGCGCGGCAATTGGAGATCCATCAGACCGGTTTCGTCTTCAAAGACCAGACGGCCGTTTTCTTCGGTCACGTGCCAATGCTGGCCATGGACCTGGAGCGGGGCGTTCAGGCGGGCGGCCCGGTATTCGATCACCTCCAGTGCGGCTTCGTCCTGGGGGCCGACGATGCAAGGCACGCCTGGCTTCAAGATGCCCGCCTTTTCGGCGGCGATCTTCGGAAGGGTGTCACCAAGGAACGCCTGATGATCCATGGAAATGGGAGTGATGACAGTCAGCGCCGGATTGACCACGTTGGTCGCGTCGAGCCGACCGCCCAGGCCGACTTCCAGCAGGGTCCAATCAGCCCGGGTCCGAGCGAATGCCAGAAGAGCGGCACAGGTCGTGATCTCGAAATAGGTGATCGGCTCATGGTCGTTGGCGATCTCACATTCCTGCAAAAGGCTCACGAGCGCATCTTCGGAGATCAGATCACCGGCGACCCGGATCCGTTCATGGAAGCGGGCCAAATGGGGTGACGTGTAGGCGTGGCAGGTGTCGCCAGCGCCTTCAAGCCCGGCGCGGAGCATGGCCAGTGTCGACCCTTTGCCGTTGGTGCCCGCGATGTGGATCACCGGGGCCAGTCGCGTTTCCGGGTGATCCAGGGCGGTCAACAGGCGATGGACCCGGTCCAGGACCAGGTCGATGTGTTTTGGGTGAAGCGCCATGAGGCGGTCGAGAACAACGTCAGAGGTCGTCATGGTCATCGGTCTCGATCCTCTGGGCGAAGCGAAGGGAGCCTCCGACTCGGCCGCCGAACGACCGGCGCGCACTCCGGATTAGGGCGTGTCAGCGGGCTCCGGCGCTTCGACCGGTGGCGCGGGTTGGGTATTCTCGACCGGGCGTGGCAGATCGCCATGGACGACCGGGCTTTCGTTCAAAAGCATGCGCAGGATCGCGGCGATTTCGTCCCGCAACTGTCCGCGTGGCGTAACCCGATCAAGCATGCCGTGATCCAGCAGGTATTCGGCGCGTTGAAAGCCGTCGGGGAGCGTTTCCCGGATGGTTTGCTCGATGACCCGCGGGCCCGCGAAGCAGATAAGGGCGTTTGGCTCCGCAATCTGGATGTCGCCCAGCATGGCATAGCTGGCCGTGACGCCGCCCGTCGTCGGATGCGTCAGGACAACGATGTAAGGCAGGCCCGCTTCCTTCAGCATCTCGACCGCGACCGTCGTGCGGGGCATCTGCATCAGGCTGAGGATGCCCTCCTGCATCCGGGCGCCGCCAGCGGCCGAGAAAAGGATCAGTGGACGTTTCAGTTCCACTGCGCGTTCGGCGGCGGCGATGATGGCGTTGCCCACATACATCCCCATGGAGCCTGCCATGAACCCGAAATCCTGGGCGGCGGCGACGACGGGCGTGCGGTGAACTTCACCTTCGACAACGAGCATCGCCTCGGTTTCTTGCACGGCCTTCTGGGCTGCCCGCAGTCGGTCGGGATATTTCTTCTGGTCGCGGAACTTGAGCGGGTCTTCAATGGGCGCGGGCACCTGGATTTCGGTGAAGATGCCGCCATCGAAGAACGACTGGAAGCGTTCGCGGGGCGGGATGTGCATGTGGTGGCCGCAAGACGTGCAGACGTTAAGGTTGTCCCGCAATTCCCGGTGGAAGAGCATGGTCCCGCACCCGTCGCACTTGGTCCAGAGATTTTCCGGCATCTCGCGACGGGAGAACAGGCTATTTATCTTCGGCCGGACGTAGTTCGAAATCCAGTTCATGCGTGCTCCCCACTTCGCCGCAGGAAATAGGCACAGGCGTCCGGAAATGCAAATTGCGGCTTCCGAAACAAACGTTACGTCAAACTGATGGAAATTAACGAAATTTTCGAAGTTTTGCCATCATTTGCCCTCGTCCATCCGACAAAAGCTCTGTAACGCACAGCCATGGACGCGCCCCCGGAAAAATGGTTTGGCGCTTGGAGTTAGGATGATGAAACGGCAGATTTTTGCGATTGCGCTTGCGGCAGCCTCGATCATGGGGATCGGTAGCACCCAGGCGGCCCAGGTCGGGGTGTTCGACCTTCAGTTGGAAGGCGGCGGAACCGCCCAAGTCTATCAGTTGAACAATGGAAATTACCTTGGTTTGTGGGGCTTTGACACCCGTGACCGCAAGAACCGACGGACCGGCCTGATCTCCCGCGAATTCACCGGCGGGATGATCACCACGGCGGATATCGCGGCGGGCTTCGGTGGCTCTGCCAGCCGGATCGTGGGCTACTACTTCGGCGGGGACAGCGCCCTGAACAACGGCGCTTCGGAGTTCGATGTAATCCGGGGGTCACTGCAGCTTGATGCGGAAGCGCGCTACTTCAACTCGCTCTGGATCGAATGGACCGGTGGCACCCTCAGCTTCCGATCGATCTCCGGTACCCGGACGCTCGGCATCAACAATGCGACGATCCTGCCGGGCGATCCGTTGGCTGTCTCGTCTGTTCCCCTGCCGGCGGCCGGCTGGATGTTACTTGCGGGTTTGGGCGGCCTTGTCGCGCTGAAGCGGCGTCGTAAGGCCTGATCCCGGCTCATATCTAAATGGTAGGGCGGTCCGGTCGGTCCGCCCTTTGCCATTTCCGGTTCAGGTACTGCGTTTCGCGATCCAGAGCCGGAGGGCCAGCCAGATGATGATCGTGACCATCATGTCCTGGGCGATCAGGATCGGGGATAGATCGGCGGCAGAAACCGGCGCAACCCACCAGGACAAACCCGACAGCGTCCCATCGAGTGCCACGACCAGGACGGCGAAGGTGTTGTTGACCATATGCAGGCCCCAAGCCGCGCCGATATTGCCAGTGACCCGGGTTAGATCGGCGGCAACCAGGCCAAAGAGTGTGGCCGCCGCCACGATCCACCAGGCGTTGGCACCTGCACTGGTGGGGTCAAAATGGAGCAAGCCGAAGGCGATGGACGGCAGAACCATCCAGATGACCCAATGGTTGAAGCGGGCGGCAAGCTGCTGCTGGAAGTAGCCACGGAAAAGGATCTCCTCTGCACCCGTCTGGATCATCAGACCGATCAGGGCGAGCGGCAGGAAGGTCCAGAAAACTTCTGACGGTGTATTCCGGGTGAGTTCGAACGGGGCAGGCAGCAGCAGACTGATCAGCAGGACGGACGCCCCGGCCGCGGCGCCAAGCCCGAAACTGCGCCAGAGCCCCGTGCCGAAAAGGCCGAGGGCGGGCCGGTCATGGAGCCAGCGAGCGACTGCCATGGGGCCAAGCGCCATGCCGATGAAGGTCCCGAGCAGCAGGAGTACGGCAACCGGCGTGTCACCGATGGCGATCTCACCCAGCCAGCCGTCCAGGGCCTGAAAGCCAACGAAGCCGATAACCAGACCCAACATCACCATGATCGCGAGAAAATAGATCAGGACGCAGAGAACCGTCCCCGCGAAAAACCGCAGAAGTCCAGCCTTCGGCCGCGCCGGGGCGACGAACCGGTCGAATTGGGGGGTCCACATGCTCGATGGCCTCCGGATGATTTTTTCCAGTCCTATCGGGACCCTGTAGCCCGGGCAATCGTGTGGCCATCCGGACACGTCGGCTTGTTCCTCCGCAGCGCGCCGTCTATCGGTGGCCGCAAGATAGGGAAGGATGCGAAAGATGCTGAAGGCACCCACCGATAAATCGAAACTGCCCAGCCGGCACGTGACGGAGGGGCCCGCACGGGCGCCGCATCGGTCCTATTTCTATGCCATGGGCTTGGGGGATGAGGAGATTCACCAGCCTTGGGTCGGTGTGGCGACCTGTTGGAACGAGGCGGCGCCTTGCAACATCGCTCTGAACCGCCAGGCTCAGGCCGTGAAACTGGGTGTGAAGCAGGCCTCCGGTACGCCGCGGGAGTTCACGACGATCACCGTAACCGACGGGATCGCCATGGGGCATGAGGGGATGCGGTCGTCCTTGGCATCGCGAGAAGCCATTGCCGACACCGTCGAGCTGACCATGCGGGGCCATTGCTACGATGCCATCGTGGGGCTGGCTGGGTGCGACAAGTCTTTGCCGGGCATGATGATGGCGATGGTTCGGCTGAACACCCCATCGGTCTTCATCTATGGTGGGTCGATCTTGCCGGGTCGGCTGCACGGGAAGGATGTGACCGTCCAAGATGTTTTCGAGGCGGTGGGGCAGCACCAGGCAGGCAACCTATCGGATGCGGAGTTGGAAATCCTCGAACGGGTGGCCTGCCCATCCGCCGGGGCCTGTGGCGGACAGTTCACGGCGAATACCATGGCCTGTGTGTCCGAAGCGATTGGGTTGGCGCTGCCGAATTCGTCCGGTGCACCAGCGCCTTATGAGAGCCGGGACCAGTACGGGATCGCCTCCGGTCAGGCGGTCATGGCGCTCCTGGAAAAGAACATCCGCGCGCGGGATGTGGTGACCCGGAAGTCGCTGGAAAACGCAGCGCGGGTCGTGGCCTGCACCGGCGGGTCGACCAATGCGGGCCTGCATCTGCCGGCCATCGCCCATGAGGCGGGGATCGAATTCACCCTGGCCGACGTCTGCGACATCTTCAGGGAGACGCCGTATTTCGTCGATCTGAAGCCGGGCGGGCAATACGTGGCGAAGGATCTCTATGAGGCCGGGGGTGTGCCCATCGTCATGAAGGAACTCCGAAAGGCCGGTTTGGTCCATGAGGATTGCATCACGGCCACTGGTCGAACCATCGGCGAAAATCTGGATGAGATCGCCGGCGAGGCTGATGGGCGCGTCGTCTATCCCATCGAGACGCCGATCACCAAGACCGGTGGTGTCGTCGGGCTCCGGGGCAATCTCGCCCCCGAAGGCGCCATCGTGAAGGTCGCGGGGATGGAGCAGCAGCACCAGATCTTCACGGGGCCTGCCCGGGTCTTCGAATGCGAAGAAGATGCCTTCGCCGCCGTCCGCGCGCGGGAATATGAGGAAGGCGAGGTCATCGTCATCCGCAACGAGGGCCCGGCGGGCGGGCCAGGCATGCGAGAGATGCTGGCCACCACGGCGGCTCTGTCCGGTCAGGGGATGGGCAAGAAGGTCGCGCTGATCACTGACGGCCGGTTTTCGGGCGCCACGCGTGGCTTCTGCGTCGGTCATGTGGGGCCCGAGGCCGCCCATGGCGGGCCGATCGCGCTACTCCGCAACGGGGATGTGATCACGCTCAACGCCATCGAGGGGACGATCTCGGTCGACTTGAGCGATGACGAGATGGCTTCGCGGAAAGCCGAATGGAAAGGTCCCCGGCAAACCATCTATGCGTCCGGTGCGCTCTGGAAGTACGCGCGGCTAGTGGGCTCGGCGGCCCAGGGTGCGCCGACACATCCAGGTGCGGCGGGGGAAGCGCATATCTACATGGATCTCTGAATGGCTCAGCCCGCTCGTAGATCGTTAGCCGGGCGGTTCTGACGCGGCGTCCTAGCGTGACAAGTCTGTCGCCACGCGGCAGGACGGGGGCAGGAGGACGGCCATGACCGATTATCCCCATCTGCTGGCGCCGCTGGATCTGGGCTTCACGGTGCTCAAGAACCGGGTGCTCATGGGCTCCATGCATACCGGTCTGGAAGAAACCAAGGACTGGAACCGCGTTGCCACCTTCTATGCCGAACGGGCTGAGGGCGATGTCGCGCTGATGGTCACGGGCGGCATGGCCCCGAACCGCGAAGGCGGCGTGTTTCCCGGCGCGGCGGGTTTGTTTTCTCAGGAGGATGTGGCGAACCACCGGGTGGTGACGGATCGGGTGCATGGCGCGGGCGGCAAAATCGCTATGCAGATCCTCCATGCGGGCCGCTATGCATATTCGCCCGATTGCGTGGCGCCGTCGCCGGTGAAGTCGCCGATCTCGCCGTTTCCGCCGAAAGAGCTGGATGAAGAGGGGATCGAGAAGCAGATCGCTGATATCGTCACCTCCGCCGCGCGGGCGCGAGAGGCCGGGTATGACGGTGTCGAGGTGATGGGCTCCGAAGGGTATTTCCTGAACCAGTTCCTGGTGGAGCACACCAACAAGCGGACGGATCGCTGGGGTGGGTCCCTGGAGAACCGGCAGCGCCTGCCGGTGGAGGTCGTGCGCCGGGTGCGCGAGGCCGTCGGCGACGACTTCATCATCATCTACCGGCTAAGCATGATCGACCTGATACCCCAGGGGCAGACCTGGGACGAGGTCGTGTCGCTCGCCAAGAAGATCGAGGCGGCCGGGGCCACGATCCTGAACACGGGGATCGGCTGGCACGAGGCTCGGATTCCCACGATCGCGACCAGCGTGCCCCGCGCGGCCTTCACCTGGGTCACCAAGAAGCTGATGGGTGAGGTGTCCGTGCCGGTGATCACGTCGAACCGGATCAACCGGCCGGGTGTGGCCGAGCAGGTCTTGGCAGACGGCTGCGCCGATATGGTCTCGATGGCTCGACCATTCCTGGCCGACAGTCAGTTCGTGCGAAAGGCGGCAGAAGGGCGAGCAGATGAGATCGCACCCTGCATTGCATGCAATCAGGCGTGTCTGGATCATACGTTTTCCGGGAAGATGACGTCCTGCCTGGTGAATCCTCGCGCCTGCCATGAGACGGAATTGCGCTATGAGCCCGCTGAGGCCACCAAGCACGTGGCCGTCGTGGGCGCAGGGGCGGCCGGTGTGACCGTCGCGATGGTCGCGGCCGAACGCGGGCATCGTGTGACCTTGTGGGACAAGGCCGATTGCATCGGCGGACAACTCAACATGGCGAAGGTGGTCCCGGGCAAGGAGGAGTTCGTCGGTCTGGTCAACTGGATGGAGCGCATGGTGGCGCATCCATCCATCGACGTGCGTCTGCAGACGGCGCCGGAGATCGACGATCTGCGTGCGGCCGACGAGATCGTGATCGCCACAGGCGTGGCGCCGCGCGATCCGGGGATTGAGGGGCAGGACGGTGCCAACGTCGTCTCCTATATCGACGTGTTGCGCGATCGGGTGCCGGTTGGGGAGCGCGTGGCCCTGATCGGCGCGGGGGGAATCGGGTTCGATACGGCGGAGTTCCTCGCCCATGGCGACGGCGAAAGCCCGACGGAGGATTTGGATGCCTGGCTGCAGGAATGGGGCGTGGCAGACCCGGGCGAGCATCGGGGCGGGTTGGAACCTGCGGGACCGCAGCCCGAACCGTCGGCACGGGAGATCACACTGCTGCAGCGCAAGAACGAGAAACTCGGCAAACGGCTGGGCAAGACGACCGGTTGGATTCACCGAGCGGCTTTGGCCATGAAAGACGTAAAGATGGTGCCCGGCGTGAATTACGAACGGATCACGCCAGAGGGTTTGCAGGTCAGTTTCGGCGAAGCGCGGGAGCGGCCGACCATGATCGAGGCGGATACGGTTGTCATGTGCGCCGGGCAGGTGCCGGAGCGGTCGCTGGCAGATGCTCTGGAGGCCGAGGGGTTGACCTGTCACGTCATCGGCGGGGCCGATGTGGCGGCGGAATTGGACGCGAAACGGGCCATCGATCAGGGCGCCCGACTGGCGGCCAAATTATAGTCTGATCGCCTCCAATTCGTCTGAATTTGTAGGATTTCGCCGTTTCCTGCCCCGCGAAAATCCCGAAAGCATCTCGCGATTGGCGCCGGTTCGGCCATTTTACGCCCCATTCCTGGGCCATCCCTAGCCAACCCTATATTGTTCCAAGGATCTGCCGCACATGGATCGTCTCTCTGAAATGGAAGCCTTCGCAACGGTCGTCGACCAAGGTGGCTTCACCGATGCCGCCAAGAAGCTAGGCATCTCCAAATCTGCCGTGTCGAAGCATGTGTCTTCCCTGGAAACGCGGCTCGGCGCGCGTCTTCTGAACCGCACGACCCGCCGGGTGAGCCCGACGGAAATCGGCCTGGCCTATTACGACCGGGCGCGCCGGGTTCTGAACGATGCGGGTGAGGCGGATGCGCTCGTCACCTCCATGCAGTCAGCGCCATCGGGCGTATTGCGCGTCTCGGTGGCCACGGATTTCGGCGTGAATCACCTGTCGCCGATCCTGGGCGGCTTCCTGCACGAATACCCCGATATCACAGTCAACATGGTGCTCAATAACCGCTATGTGGAGCTGATCTCCGAGGGGTTCGACCTGGCCGTCCGGATCGGGGACTTGGAGGACAGCTCGCTTCGGGCCCGGAAACTGGCCGAAACCCACAAGCAGATGATCGCGTCGCCGGAGTACTTGGAAGAATATGGACGGCCGCGTCGGATCGACGATTTGAACGAACACAAGCTGTTGCACTACTCCAACCAGGCCAACGGATCGGTCTGGAAACTGACGGCGCCATCTGGTGAAAAGCGGCAAGTCCGCTCGGCGGGCTGGCTGACGGTCAATGACGGACAGTCGCTGCTGAACGCCGCCATCAATGGTCTGGGCATCGCGTTCCTGCCGTCGTTCCTCTATGCGGACGCAATGAAAGAGGGGAAGCTGATGCCCGCGATCGAGGGGCATCTTCCGGAAACGCAGGGTGTTTACGCAGTCTACCCGCCGGGCCGCTACACCCAGCCCAAGGTGCGGGCCTTCATCGACTTCCTGGTAGAAAGTTTCCGCGACCGCGGACCTGACGATTGGTGAGCGGGGCGCAGGTGCTGTCCTGACCGAAGTTCTTTGAGACGCAGATATACGAGAAACGGATTGAGCCTGGCGGCGCGGTCCGTTTTCGGTCTGAGGGTCTCTTTTTCAGGAGACACCGCGCAATTTGGCCTGACACGGACGTCTGACCGGATTTTGTCCATGTCCTAATGATATCTGACGTTAAACGTGCACGTTGGAGTTGGCTCTACTGAAAACGTGCTTCTGCGCAGATTGGCCTCACGCGACCTTTCCCGCTCTCCCGGACCTGAATCCAGCCCGCAGGGCGCCCGTCCATCGCATCGCCAGGGTTTCTCGAACCAATGGCACCCCCCCCTTGGCGACCGCCCTCCGACCCGGCGATTGGGTCGATGTCAACGCTCGCTTGGGGCTTCTTCGGATTTTGCAGAGATAAAGTGCTGCCGAACAACCGTTGGATCGCCGCACCGCGGCCCGTCGACGGTCCGGCTTATGAGACATCGATCAATTGGCGGCTAGAGGCCTACCCACCATACCAGGGCCAAAACCATCACCCTACTCGGTCGACGTGATCACCACCTCCACACGGCGGTTCGCTTCCCGGCCCGCTTCGGTATCGTTGGGCGCTACCGGGGCGAAGAAACCGACGCCGTGGGTCTTTATCCTGTCGGGCGCGATGCCGTAGCGCTCGATGAGCAGGTCCCGCGCCGAATCCGCGCGGCTGCGGGAAATGGCCATGTTCCCCTCGGCGCCGCCTTCGGCATCGGTATGCCCGACCAAGGCGATCGTGGTCCGTTCGTTTTCTGTCAGGAAGGCCGCCAGCTGTTCCAGCGACGCGAAGCCATCCCCCGACAGTTCCGTGGATCCGGTTGCGAATTCCAGATCATCGAGCACGGCGCGGCCCAAGCTATCCAGGGTGGAGGCCATGTTACCTCCGCCCGGGGAACTGAGCCCCTGGATCGCATTGGACGTGCTCATGACGACCGTGTCGAGATCGCTGGTCGGGGCAATTGTGGTAATCTGAACAAAGCCTAGATCGCCGGACAGGCTGATAACGATTGTCTTCCAGGTCTCGCCCTTCCTGGCCGACAAATAGCGGTAGTCGGCCAGATCCACGAACATGGCGGGCGCGGGTGTGACATCGATCTCGAAGCGAAAATCGAAGCCGCCGCAGGCACGGGTCTGACAATCGAACAAAATCTCCCAACCATCGTCCAAAAGCTGGTCGCGCAAGGGAGCAAGCAATTGCAGGGTGGTCGCGTCGGGCGCGGCGATCCGCCAAATCTCGCGAGTGACGGTGCCTTCAGCCGCCTCTGATTGCAGCGTATCGGTGAACGGTCCTGTGGCGACCAGATGGCTGCTGAACGGCGTCGTTTCCGCAAAGGTCCGCTCAGCCGGGGGCGCGAGTGTCAACTGCGCGAATGCGGGGCTGGCCAACAGAAGGAAGGGGAGCGCGAACTTCATCGGGCCTGACCGTGGTAGTCCGGGTTCGGCTGCATGGCCGTCGCCGAGGCCACCCGGTTTGTCATGTTGAAGAAACCAGCCACCGAGATGACATCGAAGATATCCCGATCCGAGAGACCATGGTCGCGCAAGGTCTGACGATCGGGCTCTTCGATACTGGCCGACGCGGTCGTCATCAGGACCGCGAAGTCGAGCATGGCCTGCTGGCGGGCCGTGATCGGCGCGACGCGGTAATTCATGGCGATCATTTCTCCCAAAGCCGGATCGCCCGAAAGGCCGCGTACCGCGGCGCCATGGGCGACAAGACAATAGAAGCAACGATTTACGGCCGAAACGGCGACGGCGATCATCTCGCGCTCCAGTTTGGTCAGGTTGCTGTCGCCCAACATCAGATCGTTATAGAGGGCGGTGAAGGCGTCAAGCTTCGTCTTGTCGAATGCATAGCTGCGTAAGACATTGGGAACGAAGCCCAGTTTTTCCACACAGATGTCGAAGTAACGCTGCGTCTCCGGCGGCAGCGGGTCCATGGGGGGCAGGTCGAGAGCGGTGGGCTGATCCATTGAATCCCATTACTTAGGTCGCGGGCGCGCGGCGGTAGTGGTATCCTCCCACGATCTCCATGTCGTGAGAAGCATAGGCGGCATTCGCGGCAAGATTGTCGCGCGTTGTGACCAAGGCGACGCGACGGCAGGTTTGGGCGGCGGCCCAGTGTGCGGCGGCGCGCAGGATCAAGCCGGAGACTCCTTTTCGTCTATGGTGTTTCACCACTTCAACGGCCGAGAGCAGGGCTGTGTTCCCGTGGGCGGCGACAAACCCGACGCCAGCGGCGCGGTCATCGGCGCGCGCGAAGACGCCACCCGGGCGCTGGGTGCGGGCCATCACCGCCTGGCGTTCCGGCCCAATGCCGCCAGCCTGCCAGATGTCGCGCATGATCTGCAGCGGCGGCCAGATGGTGAAGCCGGTCGCATGGGGGAGGGGCTCAGCGGTGAGGGCGGCAGTGTCGATGCTGTAGAGATGGACGGCGTCTTCGATGACGTAACCGCGGGCGGCGAGGGCGGCGTCAAGCTCGCGCTGATGCGGCCAGAGCAGGAAGCTGGGGCGGCGGCCGGTCTCCTTGGCGACGGCCTCGGCCCGGTCGATCTGGTCCAGCGCATCCCCGGAGATGCCGTTGACGCGCCCGCCCGCGCCCGGTGTGAACCGGTGTGTCCAAGGGCCGTCGGTCCAGATGCGCTCTGCGGGCCAGCACGCGTCGATGATCTCTTGCCAATCGGTCACGAGAAGGTGGCGCGCAGTCGCTCGGTTGCCGTTTCGACCAAGGCGCCGTCTTGGCCGCGGATCACGATGTTGGACCCGAACTTGCCGTCCTTCTGGAAGGGGTAGGAGCCGACGGAGATATCGGGGAAAGCGCTGGCGATCTCGCCCAAAGGGCCCGCGATGTCGCCCTCGCCCCGGTCGATCCGGGTCGATGTCGAAACAAGAGGCGTGCCTCCGGTCAGCGTGGGCAGAACGGAGGCGACCATGGCTTGGAAAACCGCTGGGACACCAGCCATGACATGGACATTGCCGATCGTGAAACCGGGGGCGACGGAAACAGGGTTGTCGATCAGCGTCGCGCCATCGGGGATGCGGGCCATGCGGAGACGGGCTTCGTTCAGGTCAGACCCGGCGCGGGCGTAGTGGTCGGCGAGGAGTTGGCGAGCATCGTCGCGCACATCGACATCAACGCCGAAGGCCGCGCCCACCGCATCGGCGGTAATGTCATCATGGGTCGGGCCGATCCCGCCAGAGGTAAAGACGGTGTCCCAGGTGATCCGGAGGGCATTCAGGGCGCTCACGATTGCATCGTGATCGTCGGAAACGATGCGCACTTCGCTCAGCGTGATGCCCGCCTCGGTCAATTGTCCCGCCAAGTGGTGCATGTTGGCGTCGCGGGTGCGACCGGAGAGGATTTCATCCCCGATGACGAGCATGGCGGCGGTCGGATTTCGCATCTTGGTCTCCTTCGAGCTGGGGTATAGGGCGCGGCCATGCGCTTCGCCACTCCACTTGTCCCTGCCACGCTGGTCCGCCGCTATAAGCGGTTCCTGGCGGATGTGATTCTGGAGGATGGGCGCGAAGTCGTCGCCCATTGTCCGAATTCCGGCGCCATGCTGGGGCTGAACGAGCCGGGGCGGCGGATCTGGTTGGAGCCAAACAGCAATCCGAAGACCAAGCTCGATTACGGCTGGCGGCTGGTGGAGTTGGAAGACGGGCACCTGGCCGGGATCGATACGAGCGTGCCGAATAAGGTGGTTGGACAGGCGCTTCGGGCGCGAGCAGTGTCGGGGTTGGAGGGCTATGGCGGCGTGCGCGCCGAAGTGAAATATGGCCAGAATAGCCGGGTGGATTTTCTGCTGACCGAGGTCGGACTGCCGGATGCCTATGTGGAGGTGAAGAACGTCCACCTGCGGCGCACCGGCACGCTGGCGGAGTTTCCCGATTGCGTGACGGCCCGCGGCGCCAAACACCTGCGGGAATTGTCGGAGATGGTGGCCCAGGGTCATCGGGCAGTGATGGTCTACCTTGTCCAACGCACCGATTGCACCGAAATGGCGCTCGCGGCGGACCTGGACCCGGACTACGCGACCGCCTTCGCGGAGGCGCGCGGGGCAGGGGTCGAGGCCATTTGCCTGTCGACGAAGATCACAATCGAGGGAGTGGAGGCCGGACCCGGCCTTCCTATGGCTGGTGGATAATTCCGCCTGGGGTCATTATCTATTCCGCAAGGAAAAGGAGCCGGACTTGGACCAGCAGCGCGGCCGACTGACCCGAGATGGCATCCGCATCCACGAGGATGCGGACTTTGAGGGCATGCGCGTGGCCGGGGCTTTGGCGTCCGACATCCTGGACCGGATCGCCGATCATGTGGTGCCGGGCGCGACGACCGGGTTGCTCGACAAGTTGATCACCGAGTGGGTGGACGACGCGGGCGCAACCTCGGCGACGATTGGGTACAAGGGCTATCAGCACGCCTCCTGCATCAGCGTGAACCATGTGGTTTGTCACGGTATTCCGGGCGAGAAGGTTCTGAAGGACGGGGACATCCTGAACATCGATGTCACCGTGATCGTCGATGGCTGGTTCGGCGACACGTCGCGGATGTTTGTGGCCGGTAATCCGTCCCGGAAGGCGGAGCGGCTGATCCAGGTGACCCATGATGCCTTGATGAAGGGCATTGCCGCCGTGAAGCCTGGGGCAACCTTCGGGGACATCGGCTATGCGATCCAGGCCTATGCCGAGGCCCATCGCATGTCGGTGGTGCGCGATTTCTGTGGGCACGGGCTGGGCCGGGTGTTCCACGCGCCGCCCAACGTGCTGCATTATGGGCGGCCACGGACCGGGCCGGTTCTGGAAGAAGGCATGTTCTTTACCATTGAGCCGATGATCAATCTGGGGCGGCCGGAGACCAAGGTGCTGGCCGATGATTGGACGGCGGTGACCCGGGACAAGTCGCTATCAGCCCAGTTCGAGCATTCGGTGGGAGTGACGGCCACGGGCGCCGAAGTTTTCACGCCATCGCGGGCCGGGCGCTACCATCCAACCTGGAAGGTTTAGCACATCGCTTAGACTGGCTTAGAGCCCTTTGGTTGCTGCGCGCCCTAAACAGCCAAATCAACCGACAACATCAAGAATATAGCGGGCGGTCATCAGGTCCAGATGGGCCCCGCCGCCATTCTTGAAGAGGGTGATTTCGTCATCAGAGGTCCGGCGCATGGCAGGGCCGTCGTAATAATCGGCCGCGATGTCAGCTTTCGTAATCATGCCGGAAGCGAGGGGCAATTTGAGTTCGCCGATATGGTCCAGCGTCGTGGCGCGGGCGTCAACGAAGATCGTGGCGCGTTGTAGTGCTGCGTCATCGGCTTCGCGCATGTCGGGACGGTAGGCGCCGATCAGGTCGATATGCTGGCCCGGGCGGAGCCGGTCGCCTTGGAGGATCGGCTCGGTCGTCATGGTGGCGCAGGTGACGATATCGGCCTCGGGCACGGCGCCTGTCAGGTCGGGGGCGTGGTCGATACCATGCGTTTCGGCGAAGCGGCGGGCGGAGCTCTCGGTGCGGGACCAGACGGTGAACGAGGCGTTGGGGAAAGCGGCGGAATAGGCTTGGTGGAGCGAGGCGGCCACGGTGCCCGATCCGACGATGAGGATGCGGGTGGAGTCAGGCCGGGCCAGGCGGGTGGCGGCCAGAAGGCTGTCACCGGCGGTCTTCCATTTGGTGACCAGAGTGAAGTCGAGCATGGCGGCGAGCGTGCCGTCCTGATCCGAGAAGAGCGAGACGGCGCCACCGATGGCCGGTTTGCCCAGGTCCGCGTTGCCAGGAAAGATAGTCGCCGTTTTCACCAGCGCGCCCAGTCCATCGATCCAGGCGGCGCGCGATAGCAGCGTATCGGGATCGCGGTATAGTAAGGTGTCACCGATCTCGGCGCGGGGCAGGTCGTGGCCCGCTTCCAAAGCACGGGTCAGGGCGAGCCAGTCGAGTTTCGCCTCGGCTTCGGGGCCGATGAAGGGGATGGTCATGCGGCCTCCTCCGGGGTCAGCAATCCCTCGGCGACCAGGCGGTCGGCCCAGCCTTGGGGTCTGTCGAACAGATGGGTGCGCCAGCCACGGGCTTCTGCAGCTCGAACGTTATCGGCGCGATCATCGGTGAAGAGCAGCGCGTCGCCCGACTGTCCGGATGCGACTTCGAGGGTTTCATAGATCAGAGGATCGGGCTTCTGCGCTTTCAGATCGCCAGAGATGATCGTGACATCGAATTCGGCGAGGACATCATACGTGCTTCGGGCAAGCGCGAAACTATCGACACCGAAATTGCTGAGCGCGTGGACGGGGATGACTTTGGATCGGAGTGCGCGGAGCAGGCGGACGGAATGATCGATCAAAGGGCTCGCCATCGCCAGCCATTCATCATGCCAAAGATGAATTTCCGCCTGCCAGTCAGGATGGGCCTTCGCCGTGGCGCGGATCGTGGCTTCGAATGGCGCGCCCAAGTCGATGCGTTCGTTCATGCCGACTAGATCGACATCAGTGAAGAGCGCGCGGCGACGGACTTCGCCGATGCGGGCATCGTAGAAACGCTCGGGGTTCCATTCGAGCAGGACGTTACCGATGTCGAAGACGACCGCCTGGATGGTCACGACAGGTGCTCGGAATGGAAGGCGACGTGGTCTTCGGCGAAGGTGGCGACGAAGAAATAGGAATGGTCGTAGCCCTTCTGGAGCCGGATCGTCCCTTCCGCGTTTCGGGTGGCCAGGGCCTGTGCGAAAGCAGCGGTGCCGAGCTTACCGCGGAACTGATCCTCCGTGCCGGTATCGATTAGAAGCGGGGCGTCGAGACCGTTTTCCCGCAGTAGAATGGTGGCATCGTGGTCCGTCGGCTCGCCCGTGTAGGCCAGAAGCTGCGGGGTGCCCCAATCGCTCTCGGACGGATTGCAGATCGGCGCGAAGGCCGAAACTGAACGCCAGCGCCCGGTATGCTTCATAGCGAGCGTCAGCGCGCCATGGCCGCCCATGGAATGGCCGGTGATGCCTTGACGGTCGGGGTCCAGATCGAAGGTGGAAAAGACCGCGTCTGGAAGGTCCTCGGTGATATAGCTTTCCATCTGGAAGTGCTGGGCCCAGGGCGCTTCGGTCGCGTCCACATAGAAGCCGGCGCCTTGGCCCATGTCATAGCTGTCGTGGTCCGGCACACTTTCGCCGCGGGGCGAAGTGTCGGGGAAGACAACGGTCAGACCGGCCTCGGCTGCCTCGGCCTGAAGGCCCGCCTTTGTCATTGCGTTCTCATGGGTGCAGGTCAGGCCGGACAGATACCAGAGCACGGCGCCGGTCGGGTTTTCTGGCCGGTAGAGGCCGAAAGTCATTTCGGTGCCGGTCGCGTCGGAGGCATGCTGGTAGACGCCTTGGACACCGCTGAAGCATCTGTTCTCGCTGAGTGTTTTCAAGATCAGGTTCCTCCGGTGAGCAGGCCGATGATGACCGAAACGGTGACGATGGAGATCGCGGTCGAAACCAAGATCGCTGCCGACACACGCTGGGGCGCCACGCCGTAATGCTGCGCCAGGATGTAGACGTTTCCGGCAACGGGCAATGCGGCGGCCGATATCATTACCGTAGCCGCGAACGGGTCGGCGACGGGGAAGAGGACCAGGGCCGAAAGCGCGACGGCGGCGGGATGCAGGATCAGCTTGCAGAAGGTGAGCCAGGAGGCGACGGACAGGCGTTCGGTCGTCTTACCCGCCAGCGAAGCACCGATGGCGAAGAGCGCGCCGGGCGTGGCGGCGGCGCCGAGGATGGTGAGGAACTCGTTGACCGGGACCCAGAGTTCGCGGCCGGTAGCCGACCAGATAAGACCCGCCGAGATCGACACGATCATCGGGTTCTTGATCAGGCCGAGAGCGACTGTTCGTAGCGTGGCCAGGCTGATCCGGCCCTCGCGGGATCCGGTAATGAGAATCACGATCAGGGACGAGAAGACGATCAGGTCCGTGGCCAGGACCATCAGCATGGGCCCGGCGCTTTCGGGGCCCAGTAGCAGGATGAACATTGGAATGCCCAGAAAGCCCACATTGCCGATGGTGCCGACCTGGGCTTCGACCGCAGCTTCGGCGACCGACAGACCGCGGAACAGGCCGACGGCGGTGGCGATCAGATAGACGATGCCGCAGCCCCAAAGGTAGGCCAGGATGAAGCCTGGGTCGAAGATATCGCCCAAGGTCAGATTGGCGGCGAAGTTGAACAGCATCGCCGACAACGCGAAGTAAAACACGAACTTGGTGAGGTAGGCCGTGGCTTCGGGCGTGAAGAACCGGGTGCGGCCCGCGAAGTAACCCAGAGCGATCAACGCGAAGAAGGGAACGGTCTTCAGGAAGATCGCGAGCATGGGGCAGGGCTAGCGGTCGGCTTGGGGGGTGTCCAGCGACCGCTGGTCACCTGTCTGGATGTTCAACTTGTGTATAAGGGCCCTGGCCATGTAATTATGACCGAAAACCAGGGGCTGCCATGAACGAAGCCACGGCCATCGAGGCCAAGATCCCGGCCGAGCCGATCAAGCGGGGCCGGAAATTCGACCAGGTGCTGGAAGGCGCGCGGAGCGTATTCCGGCAGGTCGGCTACGAAGGTGCAAGCGTGGATGCCATCGCGCGAGCGGCTGGCGTTTCGAAGGCGACGCTTTACAGCTACTTCCCGGACAAGAAGCTGCTGTTCATGGAAGTGGCCCGCACAGAATGCGCGGATCAGATCGAAGAAGCTCGGGCAATTCTGTCGCCCGAAGCGCGGGCCGAAGATGCGCTGCGTGCCGCCGGGCATCGGATTACGGGGTTCATCCTATCCGATTTCGGGCAAGCCATTTTTCGAATGTGCGTGGCCGAGAGCGACCGGTTTCCGGAACTGGGGCGGGAATTCTTTCGAACCGGTCCAGCGGTGTTCCGGGCGCAATTGGAGGACTTCCTGCGATTGGCCATCGAGCGGGGTGAATTGGTGATCGACGACGTGCCTCTGGCGGCAAATCAGTTCGTCGAACTCTGCCATGCCACGCTGTTCGCGGAGGCGGTTTTTGGTGTGCGGAAAGGGGCCACGGAGGCTGAGATCGAGGGCGTTGTGGATGGTGCTGTCGCGACATTCATGGCGCGGTTTGGGGCTTAGAGCCCGACAATTCTGCTTAAACGGAGTCGGGTGGTTGTGGCCGGAAACGGAAGTCTGGCTGGGGTGTGGATGCACGTCTGAATTACGCCTGACGTCAGGTTTGTGCACATTTCCTTGCTGTGGATGGTCGCGTGCTTTTGGCCGGGAGCGGACGTTGAACCGGCGGGCTGACGCCCCTGATTCCGGTCCGGGCAAAGCCGGAATGGGCTAATCAAAGCGGTATCTCAGAAAGCTACCCAGGTTTCAGCGATGTCGTCACATAGTTCACCGACAAATCCCTGTCGGACAGTTTCCATGTCCAGGCGACTGGGTTGAAGACGAGACCCGTGCGATCGACGGGGGTGAACCCTGCTTTCTCCAGCAGATCGAAGAGCTCATCCGGCGTGATGAACTTGGACCAGTCATGGGTGCCCTTGGGCAGCCAGCCCATCACGTATTCGGCACCCACGATCGCCACGGCATAGCTGCGCGGATTTCGATTGATGGTCGAACAGATCATCAAGCCGCCGGACTTCAGCAGCGCCTGGCACGCGTCCAGATAGGCGAGCGGGTCGGCCACATGCTCGATGACCTCCATGTTCAGGATGACGTCGAAGGGCGGCTCGCCCGCCGCGATTAAGGCCTCGGCACTGGTATGGCGGTAATCGATGTCCAGGCCCGATTGTTCGGCATGGGCACGGGCCACCGGAATGGTCCCTTCGGCGGCGTCGACGCCGACCACGTCTGCCCCGAGCCGGGCAATAGGTTCGCAAAGCAGCCCCCCTCCGCAGCCAACATCGAGCACACGCAGGCCATCGAAGGGCCTGTCGGCCCTCAGATCACGGTCGAATTCCTCGGCGATCTGGGCGGTGATGTAGTCCAGCCGGCAGGGGTTAAGCATATGAAGTGGCTTGAACTTACCATTGGGGTCCCACCATTCGGCCGCCATGGCCTGGAACTTGGCGATCTCCGCATCGTCGATTGTGGCGGTCATGGCGGTCTCCGAGGTCTGGTACCCCTCGACTTAGACCGGTGAGCAAGGGGGAACCAACCCGTTTCAAATTGTCCGTGGTGCGGCATTGGGCGGCAAAGGGCTTGGCGAAACAGCGTCCCAAACGGTGATTTCGATGGATCGACGCGGTTCTGGGACGATTGTCACGGCATCGTCGTCCCGACTCACGGATACCCAAAGGGTGACGTAGCGCACCAGTCAAACGGCCGCTGTCGCCTTGCCCCAAACGATCTATATAGGGCGGATGGATCGCAGCGCCTCTCGATCAGCGTCCAAGTCGCTTTACCCGCCGATCGACCCGTTCGATCAGCGTATGGTCGATGTGGGCGATGGTCACCGTCTCTACCTGGAGCAGTGCGGCAACCCGGATGGTCTGCCGGTGGTCGTGCTTCATGGCGGACCTGGCGGTGGGTGCAGCCCGATCATGCGACGCTTCTTCGACCCGGCGATCTGGCGCATCGTGCTCTTCGATCAACGGGGCTGCGGCAGGTCGCGGCCCCATGCCAGCGTGCGGGCCAACACGACCTGGCATCTGGTCGACGATATCGAGCTTTTGCGCACCCAGTTGGAGATCGATCGCTGGACGATCTTCGGCGGCAGTTGGGGCGCCACGTTGGCCTTGATCTACGCCATCTTACACCCCGACAGGGCGGCGCAACTGATCTTGCGCGGCGTGTTCCTGATGGAACAGCGGGAACTCGATTGGTTCTATGGCGGCGGCGCGGGACAGTTCTGGCCCGAGCAGTGGCAGCGGTTCTGCGCCCTGGTCCCCGAGGCGGAACGGGGTGACATCATCGCGGCCTATGGCAAGCGCCTGTTTGACGGGACACCCCACGATCAGACCCGCTTTGCCAGGGCGTGGGCCGCGTGGGAAAACGCCTTGGCGTCGGTGGCGAGCCAAGGGCAGACCGGAGAGCCAAGCGGCGAATATGCCCGCGCCTTCGCCCGGCTGGAAAACCACTACTTCCGCCATGGTGGGTTCTTGGACGAAGATGGCTGGATCCGCACGCGCCTGGACCGCATCGCCCATATACCCGGCACCATCGTGCAGGGCCGCTACGACATGATCTGTCCGCCCGTCTCGGCCCATCTGCTCGCGGCTGGATGGCCCGCAGCGCGTCTGCATCTGGTGCCCTTCGCCGGGCACGCCCTGTCGGAACCAGATATCTCCGAACAACTGGTCCGGACCACGGACAAGCTCGGCCAGGAGCAGACATAGCCGTTTGACACAGGCGATGGTGTCGGCCACGAGAACGGCCATGCGCACCGCTCTCGTCACCGGGTCGGCCGGGTTCATCGGCTATCATCTCTCCGCCCGGTTACTGGCCGAAGGGTGGCGCGTGATCGGGCTCGATTGCCTGTCGGAATACTACGACCCGGAGCTGAAACGGACCCGCCATGCCCGATTGGCCGGCGATGCGTTCGAGCCGGTGATCGAACGGGTCGAGACGCCGGGCGTCATGGCGGACCTGATGGCCACGCACCGGCCCGAAGCGGTGATCCACTTGGCCGCCCAAGCCGGGGTCCGCCATTCGATCGAAGCGCCGCGCGACTACGTGGAGGCGAACCTGCTGGGCACCTATGAGGTGCTGGAGGCCGCCCGTGCGACGCCGCCGAGCCATTTGCTGCTAGCGTCAACGTCGTCGGTCTATGGGGCGGGGACCAACATGCCCTACCGCGAGACGATGAAGGCCGACACCCAGATGTCGTTCTATGCGGCGACCAAGAAGGCCGGGGAATCGATGGCCCATAGCTATGCCCACCTTTATGGAATCCCGACCACGATGTTCCGGTTCTTCACGGTCTATGGGCCCTGGGGGCGGCCGGATATGGCCCTGTTCAAGTTCACATCCGCGATCCTCGAAGGGCGCCCGATCGACGTCTATAACCACGGCCAGATGCGCCGGGATTTCACCTATGTGGACGATCTGATCGCCGGGCTCGTCGGGCTGATCCCGGCGGTGCCGGGGACCGAGCCGGTGTCCGAGCGGGACAGTCTGAGCCCGGTGGCGCCCCACAGGATCGTCAATATCGGCAATGGCGAGACGGTCGAATTGGGCCGCTTCATCGATGTGATCGAGGCCGCTGCAGGCCGCAAGGCCGAGCGAAATATGATGGCGATGCAACCCGGAGACGTCCCTGCCACCTGGGCGGACACCGGTTTGCTGACCGACCTACTTGGCGGCGAATTGCCGCGCACGCCGGTCGAAGTCGGTGTGCGGGCCTTTGTCGATTGGTATCGCGACTGGGCGCAGGTCTAAGGCGATTGCCTCCGAGCCGATACTCGTGCCTCATGGGCCGGGGAGGACGGCATGGGCCATCGGATCGACGGGCTGCAGTACGCGAATTGGTCGGAAGCCATCTTTCGCGAAATGCGGGAGGGCGGTTTGGATGCCGTTCACGTAACGCTCGCCTATCATGAAACTTTTCGCGAAGTGGTAGCCCGGATCGAGGCCTGGAACCGGTGGTTCGAGCGGTATTCCGATCTGATCGTCCGGGCCGGGTCCGGCGATGATGTGCGCCGCGCCAAGGCCGAGGGCCGAACGGCGATCATCTATGGCTCGCAGACCCCGTCGGTGATCGAAGACGATATCGGCCTGGTCGAGGTGCTGCACACGCTCGGACTGCGGTTCATGCAACTCAGCTACAACAACCAATCCCTGCTGGCGACGGGCTGCTATGAGGCCGAGGATCCGGGCCTGACGCGCATGGGCCGGGCCGTGGTGGCGGAGATGAACCGTGTCGGCATGGTCGTCGATATGAGCCATTCCGCGGATCGGTCGACCTTGGAGGCCATCGAGGTGTCCAGCCGCCCGATCACGGTCAGCCACGCTAATGCCGCCGCCTGGCATCCGGCGCGGCGCAACAAGCGGGATCCGGTTTTGCGAGCGCTTGGGGCCAGCGGCGGGATGCTGGGCCTGTCGCTTTATCCCCATCACCTGAAAGGCGGGTCCGCCTGCACGCTGCGCGACTTCTGCGAAGGGGCGGCGATGGCCGCCGAACTGGTCGGGCCGGAAAATCTGGGGATCGGATCCGATCTCTGCCAAGATCAGCCCGACAGCGTGGTGGAATGGATGCGCGTGGGACGGTGGACCAAGGACATTGACTACGGCGAGGGCAGTGCCAACGCGCCGGGCTTCCCGCCGATGCCGGACTTCTTCGGCGGCAACCGGGATTTCCCGGGCCTTGCCACGGGGCTGCGCGAGGTGGGTTTTTCGGAGGCGGAGGTCGACGGCATTCTGGGGGAAAACTGGCTGCGCTTCTTCGACCGATCGTTTTCCGCGCCGTGACCGCAAGAGGCCCCATCCCGCCGCGCCCCCCAGAGGTGGTCATGCGCCTGGACCGGATGGGATCGTTCCATCCCACGCGGCTGTCGTTTCTGCGGGTTCTGCTGCGCCGGATGAAGCGCGAAAGGTGGCGGTTCGACCGGCCCGTCTTCGAGATCGCCGCCGACGGAACGGGCCGGGCTGTCTACGGCGCGCATGGGCCCCGACGATCCTATTCGCTGGTCTGCTTCGCCCACGACCTGCCCGATGAGGAACGGTCGGACCGGGTGATCGCCACGCGCTGGGACACGACCTTCGCGCTGTTCGATGGCGTGCCCTATGTGACCGATCTGGATCGGCTACAGGCCAATGTCCCGCTCCAGGAAGCGGGCCGGATCACTGCATCGGAATTGACGTTGAGCCGGGCCAATCGCTCGGTCCGGCTCTGGGACCATGTGGTCGAGGCCCTGGCATCGGGCCGGCAACCGGACCCGGCGCGTCTGGCCGATGTGAGGTATTTGATGCGCACGACGGCGGTCTATGGGTCCGGCAAGTTCGGCGCCATCGACCGCAAAGGCATCGCGGACCGCCCCGAGATGGCGGCGCCGTTCCAGGCCGAGATGTTGACAGTCTGGCTGATCCGGTGGTTCGTGGCCGATCTGGTCGAGGCGGTGGCGGCATATCGGTCGAACAGGGCCGTCCGGTTGGATGAAGCGGCACGCCGGAGCTTGGGGATCGGCAATTCCACCGGTCTGGGGATGGCGCCGTTTCTGATCAACCATCCTGTTTTGCTCAATAATTGGGTCGCCGCGCGCGAAGTCGCCTTGGCCCGCATCCGCGCCCTGGATCGGGCGTCGCCTGAGGCCCGGGAGGCCTTTGTCGGGGCCGTTGCGGCCGCCCGGGACAACGCCGAAGGTTGGCAGTCGGAGCATCCGACTCAAGCGGCCAAGCTGATGGACTTGCGAAGCGATCTGGCGCGGGTGGCGCAGTTCGATCTGCCGGATTCGCGGCCTTGGGATGCCATCTGGCGCTGGGGCGATGCGGTTTTGTCGCTGGAAGGGCAAGAGGCGCTGCTGGCGCTGTTGCTGGAGCCGTATGGTGCCCTGGTGGATGATTTGGTGGAGGGTATGTCCGCCGATGAAGATGCCGTCTTCCCCATTGACGGCACCATGTCGATCCAACGGCTGCAAGGCATTCTGGACGCCATCTATGACCGTCCCACCGGACCGGCCGCGCGCATCTGGTACGTCTCGGCGGATAAACAGGAACCTCGGTTGGGGCAGGCGGAGCCCGAATTGGAACGCTATGCGCAGCCGCTTGCGCCGATCCGCGATGCGGCCGCGTTACGGCAAGCCTTGGCCGGGCAACGGGGGCTGGTTGCCGATTTCCTGTTGGACCAGCCGGAGCATCGCCATGCGGTGCGTCGGGCGCAGATCGCGGCCCGGCATCCCTATGCTGAAATTCGCGATGACACGGTCGGGGCGGATGTCCGGCCGATCGATCTGCTGCGTGCGAAACTGTCCTTCTTCGGGGCGACGCGCTTCGATCCGCGATCGGATCGGTGGGTGCGGATCAACCTATTTCAGGGTGCGCCGTATCCGAACGAATTGCAGACACGATCGGCCGAAGCCTGGGCGGGCGGTCTGCCATGATCCTATCTGGGGGGGAGATCGAGGCGCTCAGCCGAAAGGCGGCCCGGGGCAGCGGGCTGGCCTGGGGCCTGGCGGAAGAAGCCGGTCGCGGTGTCCGATGGCTTGAAATGCGGGGCCTGGCCGGGGCCGATGCCTTGGCTGAGGTCTTGCGCGAAAAACGCCCCGGTGCGCCCATCCAGAACGGTCAAACCTGGATCGGCGATTGTCCGATCTATGTCGGGGCAACCCTGGCCGACCGGGCGGCCGATATCGCCCGCACCGGGGTTCAGGTCCGGGCCATGGTCGGCGCGATCCTCCTGCTGCCTGCCTTGGCCCTCGTGGCCAGACGCCGAACATTGATGCTCGCCTGGTCCAATGGCCGAGGGTTTCTGGGGCCGGGCGAGGTCTGGATCGACGGAGAGGTCCCCCAAGGCCCCCTGCAGGCACGCCCGGGGGATGTGCGAAGCGGTGTCCGGCTGCCCGAAGTGCCGCCGCGGGCGGTTCCCGCGGACGTGCTGGCGGCGCTCAACACCGCCGCCGAGCGGACTTATGCGCCCGCCCATATCGGCTACGAAAGCGGCGCCGGCGCCGGGCAGACGGACAACGACTGAAGGAATGTCCATGACGACGGAGACACTCAGCATCGCCGCAATCGAAGACTTGGCCTTGGACGCGCTGACGGCTGCGGGCACGGCGCCCGAGAATGCACGCCCGCTGGCCCAGGCGACGGCGGTGACCGAGGCCATGGGCGTGGCGTCCCACGGCTTGGCCTATGTGCCGATCTATTGCGAGCATGTGCGCTGCGGAAAAGTCGTGGGGGATGCGGTGCCCGAGGTGTCGCTTCCCCGGCCCGGCGTGGTTCGCGTCGATGCCCGGAACGGCTTCGCGCATCCGGCCATCGCCGAGGGTTTCCCGCCCCTGATCCAGGCCGCGCAGACCAACGGCGTCGCGGCGCTGGCGATCCGAAACAGCTATAACTGTGGAGTGCTGGGCGTGCATGTGCAGGCCTTAGCGGATGCGGGCCTGCTGGGGATCGGGTTCACCAATGCCCCGGCCTCCATCGCGCCGTCGGGCGGCGCGTTGCCGGTGGTAGGGACAAATCCCATCGCCCTGGCCACGCCAGAGGGCGGTCTGCTGATTGACCAATCCGCCAGCGTGATCGCCAAGTCCGAAATCATGAAACATGCGCGGGAAGGCCGTCCGATTCCGGAAGGCTGGGCCCTCGATTCCGCCGGCCAGCCGACCACGGACCCGGAGGTCGCGCTCAAAGGCTCCATGGCGCCCGCGGGCGGCTATAAGGGCGTCGGGCTGTCGCTGATCGTCGAGATAATGGCGGCGGCGATGACGGGGGCCATGCTGGGCAAGGACGCGAGCCCGTTTTCGGGCACGAAAGGCGGTCCGCCCGCGACCGGGCAGTTCTTCCTGGCGATCGATCCCTCCGCCACGGGGGACGCCTTTGCCAACCGTATGACCGATCTGACCGATGCGATCCGAGCGCAGGCCGGGGCGCGCCTTCCGGGCGACGGCCGCCGCCGCGCCCAAATGCAGGCGGCGGAACAGGGTGTTGAGGTGGCGACGGCAACGCTCGACCGGGTCCGGGCAATTCTGCGGGCCCCGTCATGACCCCGCTCTTCGACCCGCCCGCCTTGCCCGTGCTGCCGGTGGAGGGCGGGGGCGGCTATCCGGTCGCCCGAGTTTTCTGCGTTGGCCGAAACTACGCCGCCCATGCGGCCGAGATGGGCAACGACGTGGACCGTGAGGCGCCGTTCTATTTCACCAAGTCGGCATTTTCGGTGGTCCTTTCGGGTGCGGAGGTGCCGTATCCGCCCGGCACGTCGGACTACCACCACGAAATGGAATTCGTCATCGCTATTGGCGCCCCTGCCTTCCAGGTGTCCCGCGCGCAGGCCAGTCCAGCCATCTTCGGATATGGCTGCGGGCTGGATATGACCCGCCGGGATCTGCAGGCGGTGGCCAAGGAAAAGCGGCGGCCATGGGATGTGGGCAAGGACGTTGAGGGGTCCGCCGTGCTGGGCCCTTTGACCCGGGTGAACACATTTGGATCCGTGGGCGCGCAGCGGATTTCTCTGCAGGTGAACGGCGAGGTCCGCCAGGATGCGACCTTGGCGGAGATGATCCACGATTGCGCCGGGATCGTCTCGGACCTGTCGCGGCTCTATCACCTGCGGCAGGGCGATGTGATCATGACCGGCACGCCCGCGGGCGTCGGCCCGGTCCAACCGGGTGATCATCTTCTCGGCTCGGTCGAGGGTCTTTCGGATGTCAGCCTGATCGTAGGGCCGCCCGCTGCGACGCGCGGCCCCTAATCGACAAATCAATATCCGGTATAGCCATATCCGTAGCCGGGCCCCGGATGGGTGCAGCGGTTCACGACCACGCCCAGCATATTGGTCTGCTCGGCGATTTCCTTCTCACAGCTATCGACCTGGCGAACGATGCTCTGATTGGCGGCCGCGATCAGTAGGGCGGCGTCGACGAAGGGCAGGAAGGCCAGCGTGTCGTCGCTGACCATCAGCGGCGGCAGATCAAATAAGATGATGTCCGGCTGATAGTCCTCCTGGATGCGGTCCAGGAACCGGTTGACGCTGCTGCCTTGCAGCAGTTCCGAAGAGTTTTCGACCGGGCGGGCGGTTGTGGCCACGGCCAAGTTTGGTGCGATGCGCACCATCTGGTCGGCCAGATCGGACTTCCCTGCAAGGATGTCGCCCACCGAGTGGTCGCCATCCAGGCCGATCAGATTGGCGATTGCCGGGCGCCGGAAATCCACATCGACGACGACGGTCCGGATTTCGGCCAGACGGGCCAGCGAAAAGGCCAAGTTCATGGTGACCGTGCTCTTGCCGCAGGCGGGGTCGGGTGACGTCAGCGCTAAGCGGTTCCAACCATTCTGACCCATCTGCTGCACGACCCGGGTGCGCAGCATGTCGAACGGCGCTGTCTCCAGCCCGCTGTCGCGGGTGATGATCAGATTGCGCGCCAGAACATCTTCATCTGGCGTGAAGTCCTGCAGATTGTCCCAAAGCTGGGGCGCCTCGGGCTCGGGCGTCGCAACCGGTTCGATCGGCGCCGACTGTTCAACGATCGGCGCGAATAGGGCGGCGCGGCTGGCGCGGGCTTCGGCAATGGCGGCGTGCATGCGGTCCATGGCAGTCTCTTTCGTCAGGCTGGCTGGCGGCGTCGGAAGATCCGGCGCCAGATCGGTATGCGAGGGCGGTTGAGAACGGGCAGTGTGGCGATTGCCTGGATGCCCAGGCGGCGTTCCAGATCGACGGGTCGGCGCAGGAAATCCAGTCGGAATTCCAGCCACATGATCAGGGCAAGGCCCAGGCCAATCCCGGCCCCGATCCCCAGCAGTGCACGGCGGAGTTGGTCGGGCCCCGATGTTTCGCGCGGAACGACAGCCTGTTCGACGATCGTGACGCGCTTGCCCTTTGAAAGGGCTTCGATCGTATCGCCGGTTTCGGCAACTGCCCGGGCGCGTAGTGCGTCGGTCAGTTGGGCTCGCAGCGTATCGTGATCCCGTTCAAGGGCTGCGAACTCCAGAGATAGTTCTGGAACGGCCGCCAATTCCAGGCGGGTCGTCTCGAAGTCAGATGTCAGATCCGCCCGGCGCGCTTCGATCTCGCCCAGGCGGGCATCAATCATGGCCATCCGGTCGTGATAGGCCGTTCGGACTTGAGGGGCGCTTTCGTCGGCATCCCGGCGCTCTACGATGCGCACCAACCCCTCGATCCGGCTTTCGATTTCCGCGGCACCAGGATCGCCGTTCGGCAGGTTTGTCAGGGTCTGCCGGAGTGCATCGATCTGTCGGCTCTCGAAATCGGGGGCAAGCCCACGGGCTTCGGCTTCACGCCGCTTTGCCACGTCGTGGACGCGGGTCAGGCGATCGCGCTCCGCCAGCAATTCGCTTTCTTCCGAATCCAGATCGAAGAGTTCTTCCTCGACGATTTTCAAGCGCTCCTGTCTGAACTGCGTACCACCGTGCAGCACCGAGGGATGTTGTTGCTGGAAGCTCAGCAGCGCATCGTTGCTTTGCTCGATCTCCGAGCGCAGCCGGAAGACTTCGCGCTCGAAGAACGCCAAGGTTTCGCGCGCGCTGTCAGTACGCATCCGGACGTCTTCGTTCATCACCATGCTGGCCAATTCGTTCACGACGGCTGCGGAGATGGCGGCGTTCGAATCCCTGAACGACAACGTCAGCGTCGTGACGGCCGGACCTTTGCGACGCTCCCGGTTATTGCTCACCGAATAAGTGATGCGATCGCGCAGATTCTTGATGATGGTGTCCGGATTGGGCCGCCTATCGCCGAACACGGCCAGACGATGCGACATGTCGAGCAGTGCGGCGCGCGACAGAACACGTTGGCGGATCAGTTCCAGATGAACATTTGCCGAGGTATCAACCGTGGAAGACGCGAGTTCGTCGGGAATTTTCTCACCTTCCAGAAGAAGCTGGGCATCAGCCTGATAGACCGGCGGCATACGAAGGGCCGCGAAAATAGCGGCCGCGCCCACAAGGACGACACAGGCCAGAAGAAGCGGCAGCCGACGCCAGAACCTGGACACATAGAAGCGGATATCGTCGAAATTCATGGTCGGTCTCCCACTGCAACGGCCAGCCGCGCCTGGGGCTTCCCACGGGACATGCTGGCAGTGGTGGGGGGTAAGAAGAACCCTTCGGAAAGCACGCTTTGCACGGCATCGGCGGCGATCTTTTCGCTCCGATCTGCGGCCGCGAAGATCAGCGACAATTCGCACAGCTTATTGATCTGACGGGGCACACCCGCCGTGATCTGGTAGATCAAGGCCAGCGCGTCGGCCGTGAAGAGATCGGTGGCTGCACCCGATGCCCGCAGGTGATCTATCACGTAATCGGCCGTTCCTTCGGCATTCAGCGGCTCCACCGAAGCCCAGATGCCGACCCGCTGGGCCAGGTCGTCGAAAGCAGGGGCCGTCAGCCGATTGCGCAGTTCGGCGTGGCCGCATAGCACGATCTGCAGCAGCCGGTCGCGCGCGGTGTTGATGTTCGACAGAAGACACAGGTTGTGCAGATCGACATCCGACAGGTTATGCGCTTCGTCGATTAGAATGAAGGTGGAGCGACCCTGGGCATAGTCGCCGATCATCGTTGTCTGAAGTGCTGCCAACGGGGCTGAAGGGGCCTTCGGGTCAGGCAATGGCACGCCAAGCGCCTGCAGAAGCCAGGCGAAGATACCGATATCTTCGACACCGGCATCTGCCTTGGCGACGCGGAATTGATCCTCGACGTTCTCCATAAGATGCAGCAGCAGTGCCGTCTTTCCGCAACCCGCGGGCCCGGTCAAAATCGAAAAGGGCGCGCCCGACACGAGACCGAATTCCAGCGCGGCGGCCGCCCGGGTATGCCCGCGCGACCAATGGATCACCCCCGCGTCCGGCAACGGACAAAAGGAATTGGCGATCACTCCAAATCGGGCGCCCAATGCGGTCTCGATCTGCGTCATGTCGTTTCTGCCCCTCTGCCTAGCGTCGGGTGGGGTGCGATATTGTTTCCCCGTCCCGCTGCTCGATATATTGAATCAAATTTGACAAGAGGATGGCGCTTCGGCGGGCTCACGGCGGCGACTTTGGGTCGATCTGTGGCGCTGCCCAACTCTGTCACCAAATTGTACCGTCGCCGCCCGGATTCATGATGAATCGGTCATTGAATGCGCCCTTTCCTGCAGCATGCCTCGCCCTGCGGTCGAGAACGACTGACGTTAAGTCCAGAAGGGGAAGGCAGCCATGTCATTGGAGGTCCGGGCCGAGCCAGCTTTGATCGATACCCATGACGTTGGGGCAGCCGTAGATCGCTCCATTTACCGGTCCTGGATGAAACGCCTTCTCGATATCTCATTCGTTATTCTCATCTCGCCCGTCGTCCTGCCGCTCGTCTTGTTATTGGCGGCTCTGGTGACGATGGATGGTGGACTGCCGTTCTACAGCCAGTTTCGGCTCGGGCGCGGTGGCCGATCTTTCCGCATGATCAAACTGCGGTCGATGGTCGTGGATGCCGACGCGCGTCTCGTCGAACATCTGGCAGCCGATCCGGCCGCCCGTGCTGAATGGGACCGGGATCAGAAGCTCAACTCCGACCCCCGGATCACACCGATCGGAGCCATTCTGCGGAAGCTATCTCTGGATGAATTGCCACAGCTTTGGAATGTACTGCGCGGCGATATGAGCCTCGTGGGCCCGCGGCCGATGATGCCCAGCCAGCGCGACATCTACCCAGGGCACGCCTATTGGCGCCTACGCCCCGGGCTGACCGGCCCTTGGCAGATTTCCGGGCGAAGCAAGACCAGCTTCGCCGCCCGCGCCGATTTCGACCAAGCCTACGATGCAACCTGCTCGCTGTCGCAAGACGTGCGTCTGCTTTTTGCAACGGTGGGCGTCGTCCTGCGGGCAACGGGTCGCTGAAGAATGGAGCGATGGATCAAATTCTAGGTAGATGGGGATTCTGGGGCCGCCGGGATCTGTCGCAAGAACAGAAGTAATGAGCAGGGGGCAGTGATCGATGAAGACAAGATCAGTCTTTTTTGTAGCCACAATGTCGGCTGTTTTGGTCTTGGCCGGGTGCAAATCCGACGACTCCGAGTTCATGGAATACCTGTCATCTGGGCAGGCCCTGGAAGAAGCCGGCGATCTGCCCCGGGCGCTTGTCCAGTATCGCAATGCGCTGCGCGTCGATCCGTCCAGCGTCGAGGCGCGCGCGGCTGTGGCGGCCGCTCGGCTGGCTCAAGGGGATACCCAACAGGCTTGGATCGAATATTCGACGCTCGTCGAACGGTTCCCGGCAGAGGTGCAATGGCGGCGCATTCTCGGGGAAATCGCCTTCATCAGCGCCGATTGGGCAACCTTGCGGCGCCAATCCGAGGCGCTGATGGAAATCGCGCCCGAGTCTGACGCGGCCCGGGAACTGATGATCGCCACCGATTATCGCGAGGCGAGCATCGCGGACGACGACATGACGGCCGATATGCTGGCCATTGAGGCGGAAACGCGACTGGAGGCCAAGCCAACGGATACCATCTTGCTGCGCTTGGTGGCAGGCCATCGGCTCAGCGGCGACAATCCGGAAACGGCGCTGCCCCTTCTGGACCGCGCCTTGGAGATCGAGCCTCGAATGGCGGACATTCAGATCGCGCGGGTTAAGCTGCTGTCTGACCTGAACGACATTCCACAGCTGGAATCACGGCTTTTGGAACTCGCGGCGCTCTATCCCAACGATCCGGACATCGCAGGCCTCGTCGTGGCGCGCCACATGTCCGAAGGCCGAATCGATCAAGCGGAAGCCATCTTGCGGGCCCTCGTCGAAGGAGCGCCGGCAGGTGACGCCACACTCCCCACATTGCTGGTCAGCTTCCTCAAACGTGTTCACGGCCCATCTTCCGCCTTGGCCGAACTGGACCGCCTGCAGTCGAGCACGCCGGGCTCTTCGGCTCAGACGCTCTATGCGGCTATGGCAGAGGCCGTGCGCTTCGATGCGGGACAAACCGAAGACGCGATAACCACCGTAAAGGCCCTGCTGGACGGTCTGGAAGAAGGGCGGGAATCCCGCCGTATCCGTGTTCTTCTGGCAACCATGTTGGATCAGGCCGGCGATCAGATCGCTGCTCGCGAGCAGGTCGACAGGGTTTTGGCGGTGGATCCGGGCAACGTGGCCGCGCTGAAACTGCAAGCGGGTTGGGCCATCGATGCCGGCGATCCGCTGGCTGCCGTAGTCGATCTGCGGGTGGCACAGGAACGGGCGCCGCGCGACACAGAGGTGATGAACCTCCTGGCGGCGACCCATGCCATGGAAGGCAAGGCCAATCTGGCGCTCGCCCAACTGGCGCGCGCGGCGCAGATGTCCGGCAACGGCCCTCGCGAATCGGAACGCTATGTCCGGGCGCTGTTGGCCGAAGGCCGTACCAACGTTGCCGAACGCGTCTTGGACGCCGCACTGGATGCGGCACCCGTCGACGTTCCGCTGATCAGCCTTTTGGCCCAACTCCGGCTCGACCGGGCCGATTGGGAAGGCGTGACCGAACTAGACGCGCAATTGGCGGCCTTGGACGACCCGGCCGCCCAAGCCGTTTTGGTGCCGCTGCGGATCGTGGCCTCTCTAGCCCAAGGCGATGAGACGGCTGTCGCGGCGACGTTGAATGCGGTCCTGGAGGAAGACACCGAGCCCACGCAGGCGGTGGCCCGCATCGCCCGCGCGCTGCTGGTGCGCGATCAGGTCACCGAGGCGCGCCAGATCGTGGACCGCGCCCGGGCACTGCGCCCCAATCTGCCCGGCCTTTCGGTGCTGGCTGCCGATATTGCCGCCCGCAACGGGGACATACCGGCGGCCGAGGCCTTGCTGTCGGATGTGGCGGATAGTCCGGCCGTTGGCGCCACCGCCATCCATCGGCTAGTGCTCCTGGCCCAGGGCCGTGGGGATGCGGCGCAGGCCGGATCGCTGCTTCAAGCCGGATTGGCCCAATATCCAGGCTCGCTGGATCTCGCGCTATTGCAGGCGGGGGATTTGCTGGCTCAGGGCGATTTTCCAGGTGCCATCGCCATCTACGAAACGCTCTATCGAACCCACCCGGATTCGCTGGTCGTCGCCAACGACCTGGCATCGCTGCTGTCGACGAATTCCGACGATCCGGCCGAGATCGCCCGGGCGGCTCAGATCGCCGCACCATTGCACGGAAATGGGTCGCCGGCAGTCGCCGACACGCTGGGCTGGATTGCCTACCGGCAGGGCGAAACCGCACGCGCCTTGCCCCTGCTCCGGCGCGCTGCAAGGGGATTGCCCGACGATCCGGGCGTTCGCCTGCGGTTGGCCGAAG
>JBCDCS010000009.1:0-34120 GCA_039181205.1 Pseudomonadota bacterium | reverse complement strand
GTTCTGCGCCTCGCCTTCAGCGACGCTACCCTGATCCGCCTGCCCACCCGCTGGACGGCCGACGCCTGGGCCGCGCTCCTGCGCGACCCGGCCCTCCCGGAGGTGCTCGCTACCACCATACTCTTCACCGCCGCCAACGTCGTGGCACTCCAAGTGCTCGGGCTGGCCATCGCCCTGACATTGGTGCGGGGCGAGGCGCGGGGTCTCAGGGGCATGACCGCCTTCCGCACGCTCGTCCTGGCGGCCTGGGTCGTGCCCGGCATCGCCAACGGGCTGATCTGGCAGATGCTCTTCGACGAGGCGCCCTATGGCACGCTCAACTCGATCCTGGCGCTGGTCGGCGCAGGCCCCGTCGCCTGGCTCTCGGACCCGCAGATGGCGCTCGCCTCGGCGGTGATCGCCAATCTCTGGCAGGGGACGGCCTTCTCCATGATCGTCTTCTACGCCGCGCGAAAGGGGATCGATCCCATTCTCTTCGAGGTCGCGGCACTCGACGGCGCCTCGCCGTGGCGGACCTTCCGGTCGATCACGTTGCCGCTCCTGAAGACCGCCATCGCGATCAACACGGTCCTCGTCTCGGTCCAGACGCTCAACACCTTCGACTCGATCCTGGCGTTGACCGGCGGCGGCCCCGGGCGGGCGACCGAGGTGCTCGCGCTCTTCACCTTCAACACGGTCTTCTACAACCTCGACCTCGCCGGGGGCAGCGCCTTGGCGCTCGTGCTCTTCGCGGTGGCGATGGCGCTCGCCGTACTCGTCCACGGCGGCCTGGGGCGCGGTTCGTGAGCGGGCGGGCGGGCGATGCGGCGACCTATGCGGGTCTCGGCCTGCTCACGGTCTTTTTCGCCGCGCCCTTCGTCTGGATGCTGAGCCTGGCGCTCCGCACGCCGGCCGAGGTCTATCTCGGCGCCGCCCGTCTGATCCCCGAGGCGCCGACCTTGGGCAACTTCGCCCGCATCCTCTCGGACCCGGCCTTCCTGACCTACCTCTGGAACGGCGTGAAGATGTCGGCCTTCGGCGGGGGTCTCGCCGTCGCACTGGCCGTCCCGGCCGCCTACGCCTTCAGCCGTCTGGACTTTCGGCACAAGCAGGCGGCGCTGATCGCGATCCTGGCCGTACAGATGATCTCGCCACTGGTGATCCTGGTGCCGCTCTATCGGTGGATGGAAGCCCTCGGCCTCCTCAACCTCCGCCTTTCGGTGATCGCGCTCTACGGCGCGCTCGGGATGCCGCTGGCGGTCTGGCTCCTGAAGGTCGCCTTCGACGCGATCCCCCGCGAGATCGAGGAGGCAGCCATTGTGGACGGTGCCTCGCGCTGGCAGGTGCTAACGCGCATCACGCTGCCGCTGGCCCGCCCCGGCCTCGCCTCGGCCTTCGTGCTGGCGATGGTGACGAACTGGTCGCAATTCCTGGTGCCGTTCATCCTGCTGGAGCGGGACGGGGACTGGCCGATCTCGGTGGCGATCTTCAACTTCGCGGGCTCGGCCAGCGCATCGACCACGCAGCTCCTAGCTGCCGCATGCCTCGTCGCCGTTGTCCCGGCGGTTGCGGTCTTCGCGGCGCTCCAACGGATGATTGTCTCGGCCATCATCGCGGGGGCGGTGAAGGGGTGAGCCCCATTTATCGCTGACAGAGTATGGTTCGGCGGACCTCCGGAAGGGCGATTCCGAGACACGGCGGAAGCTGCATCGAAGAAACGCGACCCTGCCGGCCGTGCTTCCTGGACGAGGTCGGCCTAAGCAGCGAGGCGGCTCCGGCCATTGGTGGCCCATCATCGACGTCATCTTTCATGCCCAAGTCGCTTCGCGTCAGCCTGCGCCGCGCCGTCAAACCGAAGCTGCTGCGGCCTTTGCCGCTGCGGAAAAGAAAGATCGAACGGAAAAGGTCTAAGTCTAAAATCGCTAACCAAGACTGCGGCGGATTTCTCCGGGCGTAACGCCGAAGTGCTTCTTCACGACAGTTCCGGCATGGGCCGAGCTAGAGAAACCGCAATCGAATGCGATTTGCGCGATTGATCGATCGCTGTCGCGCAGCATTTGCACGGCCCGTTCCGCCCGGCGACGAAGCACAAAGGCATACGGCGTCTCCCTAGTCGCAGCTCGGAAGGCGACAGTGAACTGCGAAGCTGACAGGCCAGCAGCGCGCGCCATCCCCGACACCGAAAGAGACTGATCCGAGAGATGAGCCTCAGCCCACTCGATCGCGCGGCGCAGATTCGTGGTCAGTGGAGCTGTGCCCACAGACATATCGATTGATCTCTGGCCCATCTCGACGCGAAGGCGCTCGATCGCCCGTTCGGCGAGCGATAGGCACGTCGCCTCGAAAGTGAGACGTTCCATCTGCCTTTCGCTCGTGAGGTGGCGCAAAGCCCGTTTGGCGAGGCCATCGGCCAAAGGATCGGGGCGCCAGTCAAGAAACGAGTCTGCCGAAGAGGCCGAGCATCCCGCCCAGTCCAGCCATTCCGCCATCCGATCTTCCGAGACCTCGAGAATGATCTGCGGCGATGGATTATCGACCCTGATCCTAAAGTCCGTGCCCGCCGGGAAGAATGCGAGAGATCCAGCGCTGACCTCCCAAGGGTCGAGCCGGTCCGAATTGAGAGCCATACGAGCCTGGGCCGTGTCGGTCGGGACGTTGATCGCATGAGCCGCCATGGCCACGTCGACTTCGCACCGGCCAGCGGGCCAAACGATCAGGCGCAAGCCCTCGAAACTCAGTTCGTCGGGCGAGACCGGCGTCCGGGTCAAGCGTTGATGACGGTCTTGTTGATACGTTCCCATAAAGTTCGAGTCCTGTCGCGCCGAAAATTGTGTTTCGGGGGAACTAAAGCCGTCGATGGCGGTTCCAAGTTCCGTCTATCGGACATCGGGCATCCCAGTCATTGGATCCTGCAGCGGAACGGCAGATCCTGTAAAAATTGCGGCGTACGCCACGACGCCTTTCTGCTCCTGAGAGCTAGTTCGCTGAAAAGAATTGAAGTGCGGGCAGTGAGCGAGGGGTGTGACATGAATCGTCCGGAACGTCGAATGGCATGGGCTTCGCCGGTGCACGCGATGACGTCCCGTGCGGTCGCGACTTGGAGTTTTGGTCCGCCTTTCGATCTTGGTGCCCGCAGACGCGGACCTCCGCTATTCACGCAAGGCGGGGATGATCGGCCGCCCGATATTCCGGACGTCACGACGGCGATCCTTCCACTGGCTGTCAGACTTCGGCACCGGATCAATCAATGACATCGATCATTAAATCGTAAGCGGCGAGGCCGACACTTGACCAAAGACAATATCGAAAATGGTGCAACAACCGCTCGACCAGCTGTTTCCTGGGTATTTCTTCTCTTGGTGCTTTGCGCTGCAGGCGGTCTCGGATGGTTCGTCTTCCCCGACCGTATCGCGTCGATCTACGAAGCGGTCGTTGGCGGCAGCCCTCAAGGGGATGGCGGAGGTGGCCCTCCTGTCGTGACGGTCACGGCGACACGGGCCGAAGAGGCGCAGTGGGAGCGCGTCCTGAATACCGTCGGCACCGTCTATGCGGCCCAGGGGATCGAAGTGACGTCCCAGGTTACTGGGATCATCAGTTCCATCCGCTTCGCGGGCGGAGAAGAGGTCCGCCGGGGCGACATTCTCGTGACGCTCGATGCAAGTCGGGAAGAGGCTGAGCGAGCGACCGTCGAAGCCAGGCTCCTGCAGGCCGAACGGGAAGCCGCGAGGTCGTCCGAGCTGCTCGACCGGAACGTGATCGCCCAGGAAGCGGCGGAGGACGTTGTCTTGGAGGCGGCCGCCTTGCGCGCCGAGTTGGAGACCGCTCAGGCGATCATCGATTTGAAGACGATCCGCGCGCCGTTCGAGGGGACGCTCGGCATTCGATATGTCGATCTGGGCGAGTACGTGGAACCGGGGGACGAGATCTTCAGCCTCCAGAACCTCTCCGAGGTGAACGTCGTCTTCAGCGTTCCCGAAGAGGATATCGGACGCATCGCCGTCGGACAGCCCGTTACCGGGCGCTTCGCCGCCTATCCGGGCCGGACCTTCAGCGGGGAGGTGACGACGCTCAACCCCATCGTTTCCGAGACCTCGCGCGGCCTGACCGTCCAGGCCCGATTCGATAACGCCTCGGGGGACCTCCTCCCCGGGATGTTCGCAAGTCTGGACGTCACGCTTGGGGACGACCGCAAGGTGCTGCTGATCCCGCAGCGGGCCGTCAGCTACAACGCATACGGGGCGTCGGTCTTCGTGACCTCCGAGGACCGGGCACAGGACGGCGGAGGCGCCGGCACGGAAGACCAGCCCCTTGGCTCGGCACGCGCGAGCACGATGGATGCAGCGGACATTCAACTCATTGCGACACGGACCTTCATCGAGTTGGGCGAGCGGCGCGGCAATCTGATCGAGGTGACCGAGGGGCTTGAACCCGGGACCCGCGTCATCACCGGCGGGCAAATCAATCTGAGCGATGGTAGCCCCATTCAGATTTCCGAAACCGATCCGCTAGCCGCCACGGATACCGAGACCGGGATGCCCGGAGTGGACCGTTGATCGGAGCCCTGCGGAGCCTCGTCGACCGGCCGGTCGTGTCGATCGTGATCAGTGTCGTCATTCTTCTCCTGGGGGCGCAGGCGTACTTCATGCTTCCCGTTCGAGAGTTCCCGAAAACGACCTTCGGGACCATCACCGTGACCACGCCCTATCCGGGTGCGAGCGCCGACGTGGTGAAGGGGTTCATCACCACGCCGCTCGAACGGGTGATCGCATCGGCCAACGGCATCGAATACACGACCAGCAGTTCGGTGCAGGGCAGCTCCACGATTTCGGCGCGGCTGGTCCTCAACTACGACCCGAACATCGCGGCGGCCGACATTTTGGCCAAGGTCAACCAGGTCGCGAACCTGCTTCCCGCGGAGGCCGAGAACCCGTCGGTTACGACATCCGTCGGCACGGGCGGTGGGGCGATCTTCCTGGGCTTCCAATCGGACATCCTCAGCCCGGAAGAGATCGTGGACTACGTGGTCCGGGGCGTGTCGCCGCGCCTTGCGGCGGTGGATGGCGTACAGGATGCGACCATCGAAGGGACCGCGCCCCTCGCCCTGCGGGTCTGGCTCGATCCCGTGCGCATGGCCGCCTTGGACGTCACGCCGAGCGACATCGACGCAGCACTTCGCGAGAACAACGTTCTGTCCGCAGTCGGCAGCACGGACGGTCGCACGACGAGCCTGTCGCTCGCGGCCGATACCAATATCAGCGCTATCGACGATTTCGAGGCCCTAGTCGTGCGGCGCGACGAGGAGAAACTGATCCGCCTCTCCGACGTGGCCGATGTCCGGTTCGGAGCCGAGCAGTACGGGACGAGCGTCACCATCAACGGCGAGCCGGGCGTCAGTCTGGCCGTCAACGCGGCCCCCGATGCCAACCTCCTCGACGTGGTCGAAGGCGTGCGCGCGGTCTTCCCCGAAGTCCAGGCCAGCCTACCGACGGCCATCGACGGCTTCATCCTCTACGACTCGTCGCTCTCGGTCCAACGGTCCATCGACGGCGTCATCCAATCGCTCTTCGTCGCCCTGGCCATCGTCACGGCCGTCATCTGGCTCTTCCTTGGCAGCTTCCGGTCCGTGATCATCCCTGTCGTGACGATGCCGCTCGCCATCGTCGGGTCCTTCTTCCTGATGCAGCTCCTGGGCTTCTCCGTGAACCTATTGACGCTGCTCGCGCTGATCCTCGCCATCGGGACCATCGTCGACGATTCCATCATTGTGACGGAAAACTCCGTGCGCCGCGTGGCGGACGGCATGTCCCCGCCCGACGCGTCAAAACGAACGCTGTCGGAGCTTGGACGCTCGGTGATCGCCATGAACATCGTCGTGGTGGCCGCCTTCGTCCCGGTCGGCTTCGCGGGCGGGCTGACCGGCGCGCTCTTCCGGGAGTTCGCCTATGTCGTGGCAGCGGCGACGGTGGCCTCCGGGATCGTGGCCCTATCGCTCTCGCCGATGATGTGCGCCTATATCCTGCGGGAGCGCGATAGCGAGAAGCGCGGCGCCGCGCGGTGGCTGGATACCGGGTTCAAGTGGCTGCGAAAGCAGTACCTGGCGCTTCTCGACCGGGCGCTGGATTTCGGCAAGGCGGTCCTGGCCGTCGCCCTCTGTATCGTCGCCTCGGTCTACTTCCTCTACGTCAACTCGCAGAGCGAGCTGGCACCCAACGAAGACCAGGGGTTCATGCAAATCATCCTGACTGCGGATCCCAATGCCTCTCTCGAACAGATCGAAGCCTGGACCGACGCGCTGACCGACGGCTTGGACGACATCGAGGGCATCCGGGCCTGGTATTCCGTGCGCGGCATCGGGTCGAACGGCAACCGCGCCACCGTCAGCATCGTCCTACAGAACTGGGACGATCGCGAGGCGACGGTCGACGACCTGACCCCCGTCCTAACAGACTTGGCGTCCTCCATCGCCGGCTTCCAGTCCATCGTCATCGTGCCGGACACGCTCCCTGGCGCGGCGGGTGGCGCGCCGATCCAATACGTCCTGACTTCCACCGACGATCCACGGAATATCTTCGAGATCGCCGAACGCATCGTCGGCGACGCGCAAAGCTCGGGCCGTTTTGCGTTCCTGAGCTCCGATTTGAAGTTCGACCAGCGTGTCGTCACGCTGAACATCGACCGGGAACGCGCCGCGGCACTCGGTATCGACATGCAGCAACTCTCCGACGACATCTCCACGATGACGTCGGAAGGTCTCATCAATTTCTTCCAATTCGACGGGAACAGCTACCGGGTCATCGCCCAGGCCGCGCGCGACACGCGCCTCAATCCGGCCGACCTCGCCGACTACTTCATCCGAACGGAAAGCGGCGAACTCATCCCGCTCGGAGGTCTCGTCGATCTCTCGGAGCGCGTCGAACCGCGGGAACTGACGACGTTCAACCAACTCAATTCCGCGCGCATTTCGGCGGTGTCGGCGGGCGACACCTCATACGGCGAAGCCATCGCCTTCCTGCAAAACGCAGCGCTGCCGGATAGCTACGTCCCCGACTGGATCGGCCAATCGCGTCAATTTACGTCTGAAGGCAGCGCGCTGGTCTTCACCTTCGCCCTGGCCATCGCGATCATCTACCTCACCCTCAGCGCACAATATAACAGCTTCAGGGACCCGATGGTCATGTTCATCTGCGTCCCGATGGCGTTGGCCGGGGCCTTGATCTTCTTCTGCGGCGGTGTGGTCACCATCAACATCTACACCCAGATCGGCCTTTTGGCCCTGATCTCGATCATCATCCGGCACGGCATCCTACTCGTTGAATTCGCCAATGCGTTGCAAGTCGACGAGGGCTTGTCGCGCCGGGATGCGGTCCGACGGGCCGCCGATCTCAGATTCCGGTCGATCGTCATGACTACGATTTCCACGATCGCCGGAATGCTGCCACTCGTGTTCGCGGAGGACGGACCGGGCGTCCAGTCGCGCTTCGCCATATCCTTCACCATCGTCTCAGGCATGGGGATCGGGACGATCTTCACGCTGTTCGTGGTGCCCGCGATCTACCCCCTCCTCGCCGCGCGGCGAAACGAGAAGGATGAGATGAAGGAAGTCGCGTCGACCCAGACGGCCTAGGGGCTCGATCCTCGGATGATGGGATAGATCGGCGGATCGTGAAAGGATCGATTGGACCGGTGCATCGTGCCGCCCTTCACGGGCACTAGGATTACATCAAGCGAAACCAAAGGATTGAGGACGTCGAGATGAAGTACCGAATGGCGATAGGCATCCTGGCGCTCTCCCTCCAGATCGGCGCCCAGACTGCTCGTGCAGACCAGAGCGAGAGGAGTATCTTCGAATACGTCTCCTCGAACGACGAGTTAAGCACATTTGCCGAAGCCCTAGAGGACGTCGGGTTGCAAGACGTGTTAGACGTCGATGGCCCATTCACGGTTTTCGCCCCCACCAATTCCGCGTTCGCGGCGCTTCCCGCCGACGAGCGCGAAGCGCTTTTCGACCCCGACAACAGATGGATGCTCGTGGCCTTGATGGAGTACCACATCGTTCCGAGCGATCTGCCATCCGAGGAACTCGTCGACGGCGCCAGTCCCTTCACGATGCAGGGAACTGCTTTGGAGGTTGCGCGCGGTGAGGGGGTCGCAGTGAACGGAGCACCGGTCATCGAAGCTGATGTCGCGGCGAACAACGGCATCGTGCACGTTATCGATCTGATGCTGCTTCGCGAGGGCTGGAAGGATCGATGAACGGCATCGATTAGAACCAGGTTATACGCATCCGGTCGGGGTCCCACTTAAAGCCGCGGCATCCTTTGTGGCATCGTCGCGATTGGGCTCCATGGCCATCTCGGCGGAATACGGCTTCTCCTTGCACAATCGCCTAGATCGCTGCCTTCACGGCGCCGTCGATGTGCCGTGACCGCAGGGCCGTCGCGATGGGCGGTCGACTATTGTCTTTGGGACGAGAGATCAGGCTCAGCGATTGGCGACCTCAACCTGCACCTCCCAGCGCTGACGATCCCGCGCGACCGAGGGGGAGTCGAATTGCGCGACGGCCACCGGGCCCACCGCACGCAATCCAGCGGCGTCGATCCACGCCATAAGAAGCGCCGTCGCCCGTTCTACGGCCGCATCCGTTCGCGCGCCGAGCCAACGCTGCGTGGCAAGTGTGCGGGCATCGATCTCGATAAGCGAGACGCGAGCGTCCTCGGGCACGGGCAATGTGTCCAAGCTCCATGGCGAGGGCATCGGGAATTGAACGGTATACGCGCCTTCGTTGCTCGTCGGTGCGGTCACCACCGGTTCCGTCATCGAGATGCGGGTCCCACCCGCAGCTGGTGCGGTGACGACCGGCTCGGTCATCGAGATCCGCGAACCCGGCTCATTCGCCCCGAAGATGTAGCGCGCCAGCGGACCGAAGCCCCGCGACGCGGCCAAGCGATTGGTTTCGGCTTCGACCTCGATCTCCGCAGCGATGTAAGGGGCATAGCGCCGAACCTCGACCGGCCCCATGGCGGTCTGCCCAGCGGCGACAACCTCGAAGCCCGGTGTCTCCGACGTCTGACCCTCGGTATAAACGGTGTATTGCGCCGAAACGGGCACCGCCATCAAGACGGCAAGGCAGGTTGCAATAAATGAAATGCGCACTATTGGACTCCTTTGCGTTAGGGCGACTGTACGTACTCGCCCTCCATGAGCTCATCCGATGATGGGTAACGCGAAAGCGCCGGACAGGCCCCTACTTGTCGCGCGCAACACCGAACGCGCCTGACGTGTAGGTCGGACCGCCGATTTATGAATTGGGCAGGCGACCTTATTAATTGAATTATGTGATGTTCTGCCGTTTGGGACCCCCACTACCTTCAGAAAAAGATGTTTCTTTATAGAAAAGAAGGATTTTCGAATGCATCTGCGACAAGAACAGAGACCAAGTGCTCAGGACCGCAGAATCGCGTGTCGCTAAGGGCCGACCCGGCCGGGCGTCATCGCGTGACATGGCCTTAACCGACCTCTGCGGAACAAATCCGGCCCGTCGCCGGACCGCACATCGGAGACGCGCTCGTGGCCGTTCCGGCCAGGTGCGCCTTAGCGCGACGGTCGATTGAAACGGTTTCGCCGTTGTATTGGGGTCGTTAGCGAATTTCGACACACCAGCAACGGGGCGTCTAGAGGCATGTGGAACGCTGTAAACCGCCATTCGTGCACACTGCAGCATCGAGTAAGATGGGCTCAAACCGGACCTTCACAGCTCTTTTGAGCGGCAGGTCAGAGTGGCGAAAGATCGGTCGCTCGTCTGCGCTTTCCGACCGCACCGGACACGCGACAATGGCCAGCCGGGCTACTGGTGCCAGGCGGCTCGCTCAGGCCGCCGCCCGCCCCGCCACCAGCAAATCCATCGCCGCCATGCGCACCGCGACGCCCATCTCCACCTGCTCCTGGATAACGGACCGGGTCAGGTCATCGGCCAAGGTGCCGTCGATCTCTACCCCGCGGTTCATGGGCCCGGGATGCATCACGATGGCGTCAGGCTTGGCCTTGGCCAGCTTCTCGGCGTCCAGCCCGAAGCGATGGTAGTACTCCCGCTCCGACGGGATGAAGGCACCGTCCATGCGTTCCTTCTGCAGCCGAAGCATCATCACCACGTCGGCATCGCGCAAGCCTTCAGCCATATCGTCCGTGACCTCGACACCAAGCTGATCCACCTGGCTCGGCATCAAGGTGGGTGGGCCGACCAGCCGCACCCGGTTCTCCATCTTCCCGAGCAGGATCAGGTTCGACCGCGCCACGCGGCTATGGGCGATATCCCCGCAGATCGCCACCACCAGCCGATGCAGCCGCCCCTTGGCCCGCCGGATCGTCAACGCATCGAGCAGGGCCTGGGTCGGGTGTTCGTGCCGCCCGTCGCCCGCATTCAGCACGGCGCAATCCACCTTTTCTGCCAGCAGGTTCACCGCGCCCGAATGGGGATGCCGCACCACCAGCAGATCGGGGCGCATGGCGTTGAGCGTCAGCGCCGTGTCGATCAGCGTCTCGCCCTTCTTCAGCGACGACGCCTGCATCGCCATGTTCATCACGTCCGCACCCAGCCGCTTGCCCGCAATCTCGAAACTGGCCTGGGTGCGTGTGGAGTTCTCGAAAAACATGTTCACCTGGGTCAACCCGCGCAGCACCGGGTCCACAACCGCATGTCGCCGCCCGGCTTCCGCATAATGCTCGGCACGGTCCAGGAGCGTCGTGATCTCGACCGGGTGCAGCGGCTCGATGCCGAGGAGATGGCGCTGGGTGAACACGGGGGGCTTTTGCGGCCCCGGCGTCCGGTGATCAAGCCTTTCCGCCCGCGCCACAGCGCGCTAGCTGTCAGCCATGCAACCCGACCTCGATCCCTACACCGCGCGCGCCACCTTGGAGTGGCTGGTGGAGATGGGATGTGACGAGGCCATCGCGGCGACCCCTATCGATCGCACGGCCCTGCCCGAGCGGATGCCAGGTCCGGTGTCGGCCAAACAGGCCGCTCCGACCATCGCCGCCGCCGATCCCGATGCCCCGGCCGATCCCGTGAAGGAGGCCGAGCACGCCGCCGCCACCGCCCAGACACTACCTGCCCTGCGCGACGCCTTGGCCGCCTATCCCTGGTGCGACTTGCGGCTCGGCGCGAAATCCCTGGTCTTCGCCGATGGGCAGCCCGAAGCGCGTGTCATGATCATCGGCGAAGCGCCCGGCCGTGACGAAGACCGCCAAGGCAAGCCTTTCGTCGGCGCAGCCGGACAGTTGCTGGACAAGATGCTCGCCGCCATCGGCCTGGCCCGCGACAACACCGATGCCGAACGCGCGGTCTATATCACCAACATCCTTCCCTGGCGCCCGCCCTCGAACCGCGATCCGGAACCGGGCGAGGTGGCGATGATGCTGCCCTTTCTGAAACGGCATATCGAGCTCGCCGACCCGGATATCCTGATCCTGATGGGCAACCATTCCTGCAACGCGTTGCTGGGCCGCCGCGGGATCACCCGCCTGCGCGGCCAATGGACCGAGGCGCTAGGCCGCCCCGTTCTGCCCATGCTCCACCCGGCCTATCTGCTGCGCCAACCCCACGCCAAGCGCGACAGCTGGGCCGACCTGCTGTCGCTGCAGGCGCGCCTGGACACCTGATTTCTTCCTTTCATAAATATCCCCGGGGGTGCGGGGGCTGGCCCCCGCTCCTGCCCTCAAGAAATGGAGCTAACCTGTCATGACCTACACGCCCCCCAAAGTCTGGACCTGGGACAGCGAAAGCGGCGGCCATTTCGCCAGTATCAACCGGCCCATCGCCGGACCGACCCACGACAAGGACCTGCCGGTGGGCAAACACCCGTTGCAGCTCTATTCGCTGGCCACGCCCAACGGGGTGAAGGTCACCCTACTCCTGGAGGAACTTCTGGAAGCTGGTCACGATGCCGAATACGACGCCTGGCTCATCGATATCGGCGAAGGCGATCAGTTCGGCTCGGGCTTTGTCGAAGTGAACCCCAATTCCAAGATCCCGGCCATGTGGGTTCGCTCCGGCGCCGAACCCGTCCGCCTGTTCGAAAGCGCCTCGATCCTGCTCCACCTGGCCGAACGGTTCGGCGCGTTCCTGGGCAGCGACCGGGTGCAGACGTTGAACTGGCTCTTCTGGCAGATGGGCAGCGCGCCGTTCCTGGGCGGCGGCTTCGGACATTTCTATGCCTATGCACCCGAGAAGTACGAATATCCGATCAACCGTTATGCCATGGAAACCAAACGGCAAATGGACGTCCTCAACCGCGAACTGGCGACACGCGATTGGATCGCGGGCAGCGAATACTCCATCGCCGATATGGCGATCTGGCCGTGGTACGGTCAGCTTTGCCTCGGTCGTCTTTACGGCGCGGCGGAGTTCCTCTCGGTGCAGGACTACACCAACGTCATGGCGTGGGCCGAACGCATCGACGCCCGCCCGGCGACGCGCCGGGGCCGGATGGTCAATCGCAATTTCGGCGACGACGAAAGCCTGAAACTGCCCGAGCGCCATTCGGCCGCCGACTTCGACCGGTAGCGCGGCAATCGTAAGAACTATATCCTAGGGATCGGCCGGGGACTTTTGCGCCGCACCCCTAGGGCAGTTGAAACCTGAGGAAGATCAGACTCTTCCGTCGGAGGCCGAGTCAGATGTCGAACCGAACATTCCTGCCCTGCCGTATCGCCGTTCTTACCGTCTCCGACACCCGCACGCCCGAGGAGGATCGCTCCGGCGACGTGCTCGTCACGCGTCTGGAAGGCGCGGGCCATGTCTTGGCCGACCGGGCGATCATCCCAGATGACCGGGCCGAGATCGCCGACCACCTGCGGCGCTGGTGCGCCGACTCGGAAATCGATGTCGTCCTGTCTACAGGAGGCACGGGCCTGACCGGGCGGGACGTCACGGTCGAAGCCCACCGCGATGTCTACGAGAAGGAAATCGACGCCTTTTCCACGCTTTTCACCATGATTTCCGTCAAGAAAATCGGCACGTCGGCGGTGCAGTCCCGGGCCTGCGGCGGCGTCGCCCAGGGGACGTATCTTTTCGCCCTGCCCGGCTCTCCATCGGCCTGCAAAGACGCGTGGGACGATATCCTGGTGCACCAGCTCGATTACACCCACATGCCCTGCAATTTCGTGGAAATCATGCCCCGGCTGGACGAACATCTCCGGCGGAAATAGCCGAACGGGGCCCGGCAATCGATTTTTTGACCTTCAGCGACGGAAACATCGCCCCCAAACGTGTGACTTTGGATAACTCTGGCACATGCCTTATCTGTCAGCCGAAGCCAGCCCGGAGCTCCGATGCGTTTCCTCGCCCGCAGCCTGACCGCCCTATTTCTCTTCGCCCTTACGGGGGGTCTTTTGGCGTGGGCCGGACAGATCACCCTGGCCGCGCTGGAAGAACGGGCGGCCCGGGACGCCAGGGATCGGTCGGGACCCGAACGGGTGCTGGCGGCCAATGTGGTCACGGCCACACCCGCTACGATCGCCCCGACCCTGACAACTTTTGGCGAGGTGCTCGCCCGGCGCGTCTTGGAGTTGCGGGTGCCTGTGAACGGCCCGATCGTGGAATTGGCCGATGGTTTCGAAGAAGGCGGTGTGGTCGAGGCGGGGCAGGTCCTTCTGCGCATCGATCCGGCCGAGGCCGAAGCGGCACTGGCCGTCGCGCAGGCAGACCTGGCAGGGGCGGAAGCCGAAGTACGCGATGCGGCCCGCACCCTCGAACTGGCGCGTGCCGAGGTCCAGAGTGCCGAAGCGCAGCGCGATCTGCAGCGCCGGGCCCTCGACCGCGCGCTGGACCTGGCCGACCGGGGCGTGGGGTCGGCCGCGACTGTTGAGACCGCCGAATTGGCCCTGCAAGCGGCCGAACAAACAATCCTGTCGCGGCGCGGCTCCGTCGCCCAGGCAGAAGGCCGGGTCGATGCCGCGGATCTGGGCGTCGCCCGGGCACAGATCGCCGTCTCCGAAGCCCAGCGCGACCTGGACGACCGGATCCTACGGGCGGCTTTTTCCGGCCGCTTGACCGATGTGACGGTACTGGAAGGCGGCTTGATGAGCCCCAACGAACGCGTCGCCACCCTGATCGACCCGACCTCGCTTGAAGTCGCGTTCCGCTTGTCTGCAGCCCAGCATGCGCGTCTTCTGAACGGCGCGGGCGATCTGGTCGGGGCGCCGGTTCGGGCCGTCCTGGAAGTGTCGGGCCTCGCGCTTGCGGCGACCGGTACGATCAACCGCGAGGCGCCGTCGGTAGGCGAGGGACAGACCGGCCGCCTTGTCTTCGCGACGCTAGGGGATTCCCGCGGCTTCCGCCCGGGCGATTTCGTGCGGGTCGAGGTGGAGGAGCCACCGATCCCCGGGGCCATCGACCTGCCCGCCAGCGCGCTGTCGGCCCAGTCCACGGTTCTCGTCCTGGGTACCGAAGACCGGCTGGACGAAGTGGCCGTAAGCCTTCTGCGCCGCCAAGGCGACCGGGTCCTGGTTGCGGGTAACATCGCCAACCGTGAAGTCGTGGCTGAACGCACCGTGGCGCTGGGCGCTGGGATCAAAGTGCGTCCAATCCGGGCCGGACAGGCGGCCCTGGCCGATGAACCCCAGACCGTCGCCCTGGATCCGGAACGCCGTGCCCGCCTCAAGGCCATCGTGGATGCCGGTCGCATGCCGTCCGACGTGAAAGCCCGCATTCGCGCCCGCCTGGATCAAGACGAGGTGCCCGCCGAGATGATAAGGCGTCTCGAAGCGCGCGCAGGCGGCTGAGCGTGGGTATTCTCAGCTATTTCACGCGCCACCGCACGGCGGCCAACCTGCTCTTGGTGCTCATGGTCGCCGCGGGTTTCATGGCGATGCCCAATATGCGGGCGCAGTTCTTCCCTGATGTCATCGTCGAAGACGTCAACATCACCATCGAATGGGACGGCGCAGGGGCCGAAGACCTGGATCGCAACGTGGTCCAGGTCGTGGAACCGGCGTTGCTGGCCGTCGATGGCGTCACCGACAGCATCGCCACCTCGCGCGAGGGTCAAACCAGCATCCGGGTCGAGTTCGAACCCGGCCGGGACATGAGCAGCGCCGCCGACGAAATCCAAAGCGCCTTGGACGGCGTCAGCGGCTTGCCCGACGGTGTGGAAGACCCGGATGTCCGGGTGGGCCGCTGGCGGGACAGGGTCACCGATGTGGTGATCACCGGTCCGGTCGGCGTCGACCAACTCGCGCGCATCACCGACGATTTCATCAACGATCTGCTCGGCGTCGGAGTGACGCGCACGTCGGTCCGGGGCATTGCCGCGCCCGAAGTACTGGTCGAAGTGCCGACGGCGTCGTTGCTGCGCTATGACGTGACGCTGGCCGAGATCGCCCAGGCCATCGGTGCCGAAGCCGATGGCGACCCGGCGGGCGAAGTGTCAGGCGGCAATGCCCGTGTGCGCACCGGCATCGAACGGCGCGGCGTGTCCGATATCGAAGCCATCGTGCTCCGCCGCGGCGCGGGCGGCACCGCGCTCACCATCGGCGATGTGGCCGAGGTCAGCGCCAAGGGCGTGGATCGCCAGCGGGCCTATTTCGTGGGCGATGAGCCTGCCATCCAGGTTCGGGTGGATCGGTCGGCGTCGGGCGATGCCATCGCCCTGCAGCGCCAGGTGGAAGACGTGGCCGCAGCACTCATGGACGGCGCGCCCGAAGGCGTGTCCATCGAATTGATCCGCACCCGGACCGAGGCGATCACCGGCCGCATCTCGATCCTGATCGACAACGCGTTGCTGGGCCTGGCGCTGGTCGTGGGCCTGCTCTTCCTGTTCCTCAATGCGCGCACGGCGTTCTGGGTCGCGGCGGGCATCCCGGTCGCCATGCTGTCGGCCATTGCGCTGATGTGGGCGGCGGGTCTGACGATCAACATGATCTCGCTATTCGCGCTGATCATCACGCTGGGCATCGTGGTGGACGACGCCATCGTGGTGGGCGAGCATGCCGATTTCCGCGCCCGGCGCCTGGGCGAGGACCCCCAGACGGCAGCAGAAAAGGCGGCGCGCCGGATGTTCACCCCAGTCTTTTCGGCCACGCTGACTACGGTCATCGCCTTCTTCGGCCTCACCGCCATCGGTGGCCGGTTCGGTGATCTGATCGCCGATATCCCATTCACGGTGATCGTTGTGCTTCTGGCGTCGCTCATCGAGTGCTTCCTGATCCTGCCCCATCACATGGCTGGGGCGATCAAGCACACCGCCAAGGAACACTGGTACGATTGGCCGTCGCGCGTGGTGAACCAGGGCCTCCGCTGGGTACGCGAGACGCTGTTCCGGCCCCTGATCCGGTTTTGCCTGGTCGCGCGCTATCCCGTGGCGGCCGGGGCCATCCTCTTGCTGTCGACCCAGGTGGCGCTGTTCCTGACCGGCGATGTCCAATGGCGCTTCTTCAACTCACCCGAACGTGGCTCGATCACCGGGAACTTCACCATGTCCGACGGCGCCACCCGCGCGGACGCGATCACCCAGATGCAGGAATTTCAGGACGCCGCCATCGCTCTGGGCGCGGAATACGAGGAGGAATACGGCACCAACCCGCTGGCCTATGTGATCGGCGAAGTCGGCGGCAATACCGGCCGCAGCCTGGCTTCCGCGGCAGGGAAGGACTCCGATCTTCTGGGATCGATTTCAATCGAGTTGATCGACGCCGACCTGCGGCCCTATTCGTCCTTCCGCTTCGTCGGCGATCTGCAGGAACGCGCCCGGCAGATGCCCCTGACCGAGGAAGTCAGCTTCCGCGGCTGGCGCTCCGGCCCGGGCGGCGATGCCCTCTCCGTCGAATTCTCCGGCGCCGACAGCGACACCCTGAAGGCCGCCGCCGAAGACCTGAAGCAAGCTGTGCTGCGCTTCCCGGAAGTCTCGGGCGTGGATGATGACCTGCCCTACGATAAGGACGAATTCATCCTGGAACTGACCCCCCAGGGCGAGGCGCTAGGCTTCGATATCGGCACGCTCAGCCGGATTCTGCGCGACCGCTTGAACGGGATCGAAGCGGCCAGCTTCCCCGTCGGCCCGCGCACCGGCACGGTCCAGGTGCAACTGCCCGACGATGAAATCCGCGCCGATTTCCTGGACACCCTCCGCCTGACGGCGCCGTCGGGCGCAGATGTGGCCCTGGCCGACATCGTTACCGTCACCGTCCGGTCCGGCTTTGCCACGATCCTGCGCGAAAACGGGTCCCAGGTGGTGACGGTCTCCGGCGATATCGACCTGGACGATGCCGCCCGCGCCAACGAAATTCGACAGGTTCTATCCGAAGAAATCCTACCCGAAATCGCAGCGATCCATCAGGTCGACTACGAGCTGAGCGGTCTGGCCGAACAGGAACGCGAGTTCCTGAACGACGCTTTCCTAGGCTTCGTCGCCTGTCTGCTGGGGATCTATCTGGTGCTCGCCTGGATCTTCTCCTCCTGGACGCGTCCAGCGGTGATCATGGCGATCATTCCCTTCGGCCTGATCGGCGCGATCTGGGGCCACTGGGTCTGGGATGTCCCGCTGTCGATGTTCTCGATCATCGGCCTCATCGGCATGACCGGGATCATCATCAACGATTCCATCGTGTTGGTGACGACCGTGGACGAATATTCCAACGACCGCGCCCTGCGCCCCGCCATTGTGGATGCCGTCTGCGATCGCCTGCGGCCGATCCTGCTGACCACGCTGACCACGGTGCTGGGCCTGACACCGCTGCTCTACGAGACCTCGTCCCAGGCCCAATTCCTGCGGCCCACGGTGATCTCGCTCAGCTACGGTCTGGGCTTCGGCATGCTACTGGTCCTGGTCCTGGTCCCCGCGATCCTGGCCATGGGCGAAGACCTGTCCCGCCTGGCCAAAGCCTTGCGCCGCCTTCTTCGCCTGCCCGCGCGGTCCCGGGGCCGGGGCGCGGGCGTTGTCGGTCTGACGGCAGCCACGCTGGTGGCAATCTGGGGCGGGCTGACCATCGGCTGGCTGATCGCGACCGAGACGGTCTTTGCGCCGCTGGCGGGCATCGCGACGGGCGAGACTGCCCAGATGCTCGTGGTGTTCCTGGCGGGTTCGGCCGCAATCCTCTTCGCGATCTGGGCGACCAGCGGCTTTGTCCTCACCCGGACCGCGCGGGACAAATCGGCCGCATCCTGACGCGGTTCAACTCGGACCGCGCGATCGCTCAGAACTGGTTCGGCCGCGCCTCGTGGGCCATGTGATCCAGAACGGCATTCACGAAGCCCGTTTCCTTACCATCCGGAAAGAACGCCCGGGCGATTTCCACATATTCGGTGATCACGACCTTCGGCGGCGTGGCGCGGTCCACCAACTCCCCCCCGGCCGCGCGGAACAAGGCCCGCAGGGTCGGGTCGATCCTGTCGATGGGCCATTTGGCGACCAGGGCCCGGTCGGTCATCTGATCGACCCGGGCCTGGTTGTTCACCGCCGCTTCGAGGAGCGCCCGGAACAGATCCACATCCCCGTCCGAAAAAGCGCCTTCCTCCAAGGTCATACCGAAGCGATGGTCTTCGAACTCGACCCGGACCGCATCGATCGTCTGCCCCATGGCCTCCATCTGAAATAGCGCCTGGACGGCGTAGAGCCGCGCGGCGGATTTCATGCGGCGCTTCAGGGCGCGCCGGTCTTCGGCGGAGACATTCGGCATGGGCGCGGACCTATGGCGCGGCCGGGTCCGGGTCAATGGCCTGCCAAGCGGTCGCTTTAGCCGGTTGCAGCACCGTTAATCCGGAGGATTGGTCCCCGCATCAACCTGACGCAGCTTTGAACCCGATCCCCTTCGGCTGCTTCTTGAGCGTGCGCTGCAAATGGATCAGATGCAGCGCCGCCTGCGCCGCCCCGCCCGCGGTATCCAGACGCGCCGCATCGGCGCGTTCCTCGGCCTGCTCCATGTTCTCGACCGTGATGATCCCGTTCCCGATGCAAGCGCCCGTCAGACCCAGGGTCGCGATCCCCCGCGCGCTTTCATTGACCACGATGTCATAGTGCGACGTCCGTCCCCGGATCACACAGCCCAGCGCCACGTAGCCATCGAAATCCGATTGCCGATGGGCGATCCCAATCGCCGTCGGGATTTCCAGCGATCCAGGCACCTCAACCGTCTGATGCTCGGCCCCGCCGCGCTCCAACACCGCGCGGGCAGAGGCCAATTGCGCCTCGGAAATCGCCCCGTAGTAGGGCGCGATCACGATCAGAACCTTAGGCGCCTCCTCGAAGGTCGGCAGGTCCAGCACGTTGTCGGAATGACCTGCCATCTCAGTTCTCCTTCGGGATCGCGCGCGTGCCCACGATGGATAGACCGTAAGCATCCAAACCGACGACATTCGGCGTTCCCGAATTGGTCACCAACTCCAACTCATGCAGACCCAAAGCTGCCAAAATCTGCGCGCCCAACCCATATTGCCGCAGCTTCTGGGGCGACACCCCGCCGGGATCGAGCTTCATCTCGGTGTCGCGCAGAAGCACGACAACACCGCGCCCCTCCCGGGCGATCACACCCATGGCTCCTGACAAATCGCTATCACCGATAGCCAAGGCGTCCTCCAAAGGGTTCATGGCATGCATCCGCACCAGAACCGGTCCTTCGGAGATATCGCCTTTGGTCAAGACGATATGCTCGGCGCCCTGGGTCTCGTCCGTGAAAACACGCATCAGCCACTCACCGCCAACTTTGGACGTCACCGGCTTCGATGCCGTCTGATTCACCAGATTGTCGTGCCGCCGCCGGTAGGAGATCAGGTCGGAGATCGTCCCGATCTTCAGCCCATGAAGCTGCGCGAAGGCGATCAGGTCTGGCAGACGGGCCATGCTCCCGTCCTCCTTCATGATCTCGCAGATAACGCCCGACGGATTCAGCCCAGCCAGCCGCGCGATGTCACAGGCCGCCTCCGTATGGCCGGCCCGGACCAGCACCCCGCCATCGCGGGCCCGAAGTGGAAACACATGGCCCGGCGTTGCGATATCCGCGGCGCTCTTGGACGCGTCTATAGCCACGCTGACGGTGCGCGCCCGGTCATGGGCCGAGATGCCCGTCGTCACCCCTTCGCGCGCTTCGATGGAGATGGTGAACGCCGTCTCGTGCCGCGATGAATTGTGGGATGCCATCAACGGCAGGCCCAGCGCATCGATCCGCTCGCCCGGCAGGGTCAGGCAGATCAGCCCGCGCCCGTGGGACGCCATGAAGTTGATGGCATCCGGCGTCGCCATCTGCGCGGGGATCACGAGATCACCCTCATTCTCCCGATCTTCGTGGTCCACCAGGATGAACATCCGGCCGTTGCGGGCATCCTCCAGGATATCCTCGATGGGCGAGATCACATCGGAATTCTCGCGCTCCACCGGACCGGGCGCTTCGAAGGGAATGGGGTCGGCCATGGGATACCTCCTGTTGCCGAAGGATGTAGCCGTCACCTGCCCCATGTGCCAGTGCGGTTCCGCAGGGAGGGTCATGCACCATGCGATATCCGAAGCTCGGCGCGCTGGCGGTGGTGGAACGGGACGGCGCCGTCCTCATGGTCCGCCGCGCTCGCCCGCCGGCCCAAGGGCTCTGGGGCTTTCCCGGCGGCCACGTGGAATGGGGCGAGACGGCGCGGGACGCGGCGATCCGGGAACTGACCGAAGAGACTGGGATCACCGCCCATCCCGGCGCCCATCTGGGCGTGATAGACGTGATCGGGTCGGACCATCACTACCTACTGGTCGCCACCCACTGCCATTGGCAGGCGGGCGAGCCCGTCGCCGGGGACGATGCTGATCAGGCGATCTGGATCGGGATTCCGGATATCCCCCGATACCATACCGTGGAAAATGTGGACACGGTGATCGGCTGGCTCTCACGCATCTGAAGATCATCAGAGCGCGAAGTACCGCTCTCCGCTCACATATCCCGCCGCCTTCGCAGCCGGACACCACGACGCTTCGAACGCCGTTTCCCCAACCATCAGGACCCCGTCCGGCGGCAAGCCCTTCTCACGCAGAACGCCGCGCAAATGCGCTGACATCTCGCTCCAACTAACAGCAAAACTCGGTGCGCGCTCGGCCCACGCCAATGGGGATCCCGCCACGACCGGCATCGGTGCATGGACCAACGCGCCCAAGGCCGCCTCGACCCGCTCCAGCTTGGCGACCCGGGCCGCATCCATCTCCACCCGCCGAAGCATACCCAGCGCATTGGACGAAAACAGCAGGGCCACGATATCCCGTCCCGTCGAAGCGCGCACGCTGGCATAGGTTCCGTAATCGAGGCCCAAAGCCGCGGCCCGCCGCACGCGCATTCGCACCACTTCCAGCGGCAGCGCCTTTCCCAGCAACTCGGTGCGGGCGCGGCGCCACTGGTGTAGCCGCCCAGTATAGCCGTCGAAGTCCTGCCCCGAATTGTGTCCGATGCCTGGTATCATGCCACGCCTCCTTCGGAAGGATCGGACCGCGTCGGACCCAAGATGTCCAGCCTTGACGCATCAACGCAGCGGCCCTTACGCCGCAAGGCAGGGAGAAACTCGATGCTACCCATCCGCCATGGCCCGCTGATCTTGCGCCGTTTCCGCCCCGCGGATGCGGCGGCCTTCCACGCCATCAGGTCCGACCCGGAGGTCGGGCGCTTCCAAGACTGGGACAAACCGGATTACGACGGCGCACTGGCGTTCGTATCGGCCATGGAAACCGCGCCGTCCTTCCCGCCCGGCGGCTGGTGGCAAATCGCCATCGCCTGGCCCCGCGACGATCAGCTGGCTGGCGACATGGGCCTACACTTGTCCGAAGACGGGTCCGAGCTTGAACTGGGCATCACCCTGGCGCGCGAAGCGCAGGGTCAAGGCCTTGCGCCCCGCGCCATCCAGGCGGCGGCCGAGATGGTCTTTGCGGAAACCTCAGCGCGGCGCATCGTGATGATCACCGACGCGCGCAACAGAGCGATGCTCGCCGTCCTCGACCGCCTCGGCCTCAGCCAAGTCGACGTTCTACACGATCAAGGATTTCCGGAGCCTGTCTTCCAATTACCCCGGCCCGCGTGACGCCAATCAGGCTTCGGCCCTGGCCAAGACTCCGGCAATTTCGTCCTTCAGGCGCATCCGTTGCCGACGCAACATCTGTTCATGTTCTTCGGAGCACGGTTGCACATTGGTCTCGGCCCGGTGAATCTTGCGGTTCACCTCGTGATATTCGTCCGCCAGCTTGGCGAAATGCGGCGCCTCCACCTTCAGGCGGGACATCAACGCAATGGCGTCTGGAAACTCTTCGGCCAATTCATGGGGTACATGGGACATAGGGGGAGTCTCTCTTTCTCGCTCAGGTTACCCGCACGTTGCCCCATAGAGCCCTTCGGACGCCTTGACGCAGGTCAAGCGAGGTCAGGCATCAAGACGCTTCGGCCAGGCGCGCCACATAGCGAGCGAGCGTGTCGATCTCCAAATTCACCCGGTCGCCGACCTTGGCGCCACCCCAGGTCGTCACCTGTTGGGTATGGGGGATCAGGTTCACGCCGAATTCCGCCCCGTCCACTTCGTTCACCGTCAACGATGTGCCATCCAAAGCGATCGAGCCCTTCGGCGCGATGAACCGCGCCAGCGCATCGGGGGCGCGAAAACGGTATCGCTGGGAATCGCCTTCGGGCGTTATCGACAGAATCTCGGCCACACCATCCACATGGCCGGACACGATATGCCCGCCCAACTCATCGCCCACCTTAAGCGACCGCTCCAGGTTCACCCGCGTGCCCACATCCCAGTCGCCCATGGCCGTCTTCGACAGGCTCTCGGCGCTGACATCCACGTCGAACCAGGCCCCGTCCGCGTCCCGGCCGCGATCCACCACGGTCAAACAGCAGCCATCGCAGGCGATGGACGCGCCCAGATCGATCCCGTCCGGATCATAGCTCGTACCGATCCGCGCACGCAGGTCACCCCGGCGGTCGAGCGCACGGATTGTGCCGATATCGGTGACGATCCCGGTGAACATAGGTGTGGCCCTCCTGCAAAACGCAGCTAATTTGCGTGTCCTGTCGCCGCAAGTGCCCAATTCGTGCCACAAAGTCATCGCAGGCCCGGACAGAACAGTAATCACGTTGTTCAGAAAGAACACAAAGGTCGCAATGCCTCCACAGGGCTGCATTCCGTTTTTGCTAGGGTCTCAGGAACCCTTCTTCCAGCGCTTCGCGGGCGTCTGTCGGTGCGTCTCTGTGTCAGACGTGCCGCTATCGGACTTGGATCCCTGTGATCAGCTCAAGGCGGATAGGCCCGCACCGCATCACAGTATAAAGCTGGTGTCCGGCTAGGATACCAAAACGAAAACCGCCGAGACGGGGGACAACCTCCGCAATATGGCACTGAGGCAGATCGAGAAGGACAACCCATGGGCAGACAGACAGGACGCGGGGCAAAGCTCGTCGCGTTGTCGCTGATCGTCACGATGGTAGCCGCCTGTGCGTCGCTGCCACGCTCCGGTCCGAACAAGCGTGAAATCTTCGCAGGCTCCGTCATCAATCAAGGCGATGCGTTCATCGTATCCGTCAATGACCGTGTCACCCGGGCCGCGGCCGTTGCCCCGGCCTTGGGCTTCAGTGACGCGTTCCGCAACGCAAACCCCTTGGGCGCCGATACGATCCGCCCTGGCGATGCCCTGGGTCTGATCGTCTACGAAAACGTCGATGACGGTCTGCTGAACAACAGCAACAATGTCTCGGGGGCCATGATCGACGACCTGCAGGTCGACAGCCAGGGCTTCATCTTCATTCCCTACGCCGGTCGCATCCGCGCGGCGGGGAACACGCCCGAAACCCTGCGCCGCATCATCACGGAACGGCTCGACGAACAGACCCCCGACCCACAAGTCGTCGTCCGCCGACTGGCCGGCGACGGGGCGACCGTCTCCGTGGTCGGCGGCGCCGTGTCCCAGGGCGTCTACCCCATCGACCGTCCGTCGCGCACGCTGACCGGCATGATCGCCCAAGCTGGCGGGGTTTCCGTACCGACGGACATCGCCTTGGTCACGGTTAACCGCGGCAGCCGGACCGAAACCGCCCGCCTGCAGGACCTTTACACCAATCCGCATATGGATATCGCCCTGCGCGATGGCGACCGGGTCTTCATCGAAGAAGACACCCGGGCCTTTACCGTGCTTGGCGCCACCGGGGCGCAGACGCGGCTGGAATTCCAGACCGACGTCATTTCTGCCCTCGAAGCCATCGCCCAGGTGGGCGGTCTGAACCCCAGGCTGGCAAACCCCACAGGCGTTTTCATCTTCCGTAACGAACCCGAAGAAATCGCCAAATCGGTCCTGGGCCGCGACGATCTGATCGGCGCTCAGCGCATGGTCTACGTGCTCGATCTGACCGAACCCAATGGCATGTTCGAAGCCCGCGATTTCGCGATCCGCGACGGCGACACCGTCTATGTCACCGAAGCGCCCATCGTTGCCTTCAACCGCACCATCGGCGCAATTCTGGGGTCCGTCACCGGCCTGATCCAACCCGCCGCGACCGTCGGGTCGATCAGCAACGCCTTCTGATTCCATGCCAAAGCCGGGCGACGCCCCTCGCATCGCCCGGTTCGTCTCCCGCGGGTTTTTCAACCACCGCATCCGCCGCATTGCCTGGCTCGCCGGGATAGACCTCCGCCCCGGCCTCCCCCGCGAGGGCGAATACATCGCCGCTTGGGGTCATGGCGACGCCTCCGCGCGCGCCGAGGCCGTGGCTCAGCACAAAGGTGCCGCGATCCTGCGCTTCGAGGATGCTTTCCTGCGCTCGCTTCATCCCCGTGGCGACAAGGAAGCCACCCTTGGCCTCACCATCGATGCCAGCGCCGCCCACTTCGACAGCCGCACGCCGTCCGATCTGGAAACCTTGCTCGCCACCCATCCCTTCGATGACGGTGCCCTGATCGACCGCGCCCGGGCTGCCATGGAAGAACTGGCCCGCAGCGGCGTCACCAAATACGCCGCCACCCGCACCGACCTGGAAACACCCGCCCCCGGCTATGTCCTGGTGATCGACCAAAGCCGCGGCGATGCCTCGATCCGCTTGGGCGGCGCCTTGGAACAAACCTTCCGCGAAATGCTTCTGGTCGCGCGGGAGGAAAACCCTGGCCAGCCCATCCTGATCAAGACCCACCCGGATACCGCCGCCCAAGGCCGCCGCCCGGGCCATTACTCAGAGGCCGACGCCACCCACGGCGCCACACTCGAAACCCGGCCCATCCCGCCCGCCACGCTGTTTGCCGGCGCCACGAAGGTCTACACCGTCTCCAGCCAGCTCGGCTTCGAGGCGATGCTCCACAGCCACCGCCCCATCACCTTCGGCCAGCCCTTCTATTCCGGCTGGGGCCTCGACGACGACCGCAATCCCCTGGACCGCCGACAACGCAAGCTGACCCGCGCCCAACTCTTCGCTGGCGCGCTCGTGCTCTATCCCCATTGGTACGACCCGCACCGCGACGCGCTCTGCGACCCCGTCGACGTGGTCCGCATCCTGGATGCCCGTGCCCGCGCCTGGCGCGAAGATCGGGCGGGCTGGTCCGCCCCCGGCATGCGCCTGGCTAAACGCGCGCCGCTGCGGCGATTCCTCTCGAAACGGGTAACCTTCCGGGACGACCCAAAACGCCGGAAAATCGTCTGGGGTGATGGGCACTCGGAGTACCCGAGCAAACCACTTGTACATACGGGGCGTGTACAGGGGGTGTACGCGGGTTGCATGCGCGTAGAGAACGGATTTCTTGGCCTCCGGGACCCTGGCGCAGACACGTCACCCGTGTCCCTCGTCCTTGACAAACAGGGGATCTACTACGACCCAGCCCAACGATCGGATCTGGAAGATGCCATCGAACGCGCCGCCACGCTGCCCCCGGAAGCCCTTGATCGTGCTCGCAAACTCCGCCGTTCAATCCGGGAGGCCCGGCTCAGCGAAAACAACCACTCGGGCCAGATCCCCGACTTGCCAGATACTCATATCATCCTGATCCCCGGCCAAGTCGCCGACGACGCTTCGATCCGCTTCGGGACCGCTGAAGTCACGGATAACGCCCAACTTCTCGCCGAAACCCGCAAAGTCAATCCCGACGCCTTCATCATCTACCAACCTCACCCAGACGTCGAAGCCGGCCTGCGCGAAGGCGCGATCGACGCAATTGAGGCCGACCTAATCGCCAGCAACGTCGACCCCATCGCGCTCGTGGAAAAAGCCAGCGAAGTCTGGACGATGACGTCCCCAATGGGCTTCGACGCCCTGCTCCGCGACACCCCCGTCACCACTTTTGGCGCGCCGTTCTATGCCGGCTGGGGCCTCACCGACGACAAAGGCAAGACCCCCGCCCGCCGCCGCTCCGCCCGGCCGTCGCTCGACGCCCTTATCCACGCCGTTCTGATTGACTATCCAAGATATTTCGATCCGATCACCGGCACCGCCTGCCCACCGGAAACCATCGTCCACCGCTTAACCCGCGGCCCCATGCCGCCCGGCCCGGCTAATCGCCTGCTGGCCAAAGCCCAAGGTGCCCTGGCCTCTTATCCCTGGCCCTGGCGTTAGCTCGTTTGGCCCTTGCACCGAAACCGTGTCGTGGGTCGGACAACGCCCTAACCTAGCGCCGCCAGCACCTCATCGGCCAAAGCCGCAATTTCGCTTGCGGCGGTCTTTGCTCCCGAATATTCACGGACGCCCTGCCCCGTCCCCATGGCTTCGGCATAGGCGACGCGGTTGGCGATAACGGCCCCGGCCGCATCGGCCTCCAGCGAGGACAGCGCACCTTTTACGGCCGCGGTCAATTTCGTCCCCGCTCGCGCACGGTTAAGCACCGCCAGCGGCATCTTGCCTTCGCGCGCCGCCATTTCGAGCACGCCCTCCGTGGCCCACAGATCCACCTGGCTGGCCGTGACCGGTACCACGACCAAGTCCGACGCCTTCAAAGCCGGCTTCAAGTCGCTGTCGATTTTCGGGGGTGTATCGATCAACACGTAATCGTGTGTTTTCTGATACTTACTTGCCTCATAGTTCACACCCCAGGCACTTGCCGTGGAAAACGTGATATCGCCGTGCAACCCGGTCGTCCGATCATAGCGCGTCATAAACCATCGCCCCAGCGACCCCTGGGGATCACTATCGAGCAGCGCGACTTCATGCCCCCGCGCGGCCAACTCGACCGCGATATTCGCGCAAAGCGTCGTCTTACCCGAACCGCCTTTTTGCTGGGCAAAGGTAATGATCTGGGCCATGGACCACTTTCTGCTGCATCGCAGCATATTCCTATCGGCGCTGCAGCCTGGCCGTCAATGCGTCTATGGGAATGAACTGGTGGAGCCGAGGGGAATCGAACCCCTGACCTCGTCATTGCGAACGACGCGCTCTACCAACTGAGCTACGACCCCAACAGCGGCCCATATGGCCGGGGCGACGTTCGCCGTCAAGCGGGCGAGAAGTGCACAGACTGGCGGTAGCCTATCGAGGACGATCTCTGATTTGCTCGAAAGTGAGTCGAGATACGACCGCACATCTATGCCATTAAAACCAGACCTATAGCACCTTGCATTTGATTGGCCGGTTCCCGTTTTTCAGGGGACACGGCCGTCGCCAGGCGCGACAAATGAGTTGGCTGCGCGCATCGGTACGCAGCCAATCAGAAGCTCAGAACGACCACTTCACCGACGTTTGGAACCGCAGGAAGTCATCATTCATACCGTTCACGAGCTCTCGCTCGGCAAGGATCGCTTCGGCGCCGACCTGGATGTCCTGGATCGGCTGATAGAACGCCGTCAGGTGCAGCGACTGGATATGGTCGGTGTCGAAATCCGTGAAGGTTTCCAGCAATTCATACCGGCCGTAGGTCGCAAAGAAGGTCACCGTGTCGGTCAAGTCGTAACCGATGCGGGCGAAGCCGCTCACCGACTCGATCGCGTCGATGCTTCCGCCTGAAAGGCCACCGGTGAGGAAGGCGCCTTGGTTGATCCCGGTGAAGATATACCGGCCGACACCTTCGCCGTAGATCGCTTGACCGGAGAACTGGAGCCGATCCGTGATGTCGTATCTGCCCGAGACCTGAAAGCCGTATCCCAGTTCGGAATCATCGGAATCCGGCGCATTCAACATCCGCAACAGAACCCCGCCCTTGACCAGGCTACGGTCGCCGGTATGGGTCGCGGTCAAAACGAAATCCGGGATCTGATCCAGACCGGCATCCACGCCAACCGTCGAGCCGAAGGGCGAGGATGCGCTGCCGACAGCGCCACCAAGCTCCAACGCGTCTTCGCGCAAGGTCGTCTCGGAGTTTTCGGCCGAGACCACGAACCGCAATGAGTCGGTCGGCTTATACGTATAGCGGATTTGCGCCTGTCTCAGGAACGAGTTCCCAACCGGTCCACCGAAATCCACGGTCGAGGGATAGGTCTCGATGGGTACGAGTGCCGACCAGAATTGCCCGGCCAAGAATTCATGCTGACCGGTGTCGAGCCTGCCATACGCATGACGCAGCCGGAATGGGAACGAGTTCGTCACCACCTCCGTCGACGAGATGGTCGACGCAAAGAAGTCCGCCTCCAGATGGACGCGCACATCCCCGATCGACGTCGGCGTATCCGCGATGAAGAACAGACGCGACTCGTTAGCCAGCGCGCGGAAGGCTTCGTCATCCTCATCATCCACGACCGAAATGCTCGGTGGGAAGAACAGGTCGCCCGTCGATTCTTCGGTATCGAAGATAAAGTCCAGTTTGGCAAAACCGCCGATTTCGATCTCGGTATTGCCCAGCGCGAAGGCGGTGCCAGCCCCTGGTCGGAACTCGTCGCCTGGGATTTCGCGGAATTTGGAGGCGACCGCACGCGGGTTGCGAAGTTCAAACGGCGGCTGGACAGCGACTGGTGCGCTGGCGATCTGCTCCTCTACCCTCGTCACGCGGCGCTGTTCGTTGGCCTGTGCAGTCTCCAGGTTGGTCACTCTCTGGGTCTCCGACGCACGTGCCGCTTCGATTTCGGCCAATCGCCTGGATTCCTCGGCGCGGGCGGCCTGAAGCTCTTCAACCTGTTGTGTCAGGGCTTCTAATTGAGCCTTCAATTCCGCAAGCTCATCGGCTGCGGCAAGGCTGGGCATTGCCAATGCAATGGCGGTTCCCGCCAATAGCATCTGAAAACCGGTTGGCCGGTTTTGCCTGTCTGTTTTTTTCATTGCTCTTCCTCGTTCGTACAAACACTTCCCGCAACCGATTAAGCCGCGGACAGGTCCGTCGCGGTTTGGCTGTGATCCAAAATGGCGGCTTTATTAGGATTTGATTGGCCGCACATAAATCGTACTGAGACCGTTTCTTATTCCTAATAAACTCTTGAACCTAAGGTTATTTGACGTGACTTCGCGGTCAATTGAGTCCAGTTTTCGCCACAATTGAGCTGGATCGACGCACAAAAAGCACAGATCTGGGGATTGGCTGCCCTGCCTTTGCCTTTCTTGGCGGAAACGGGCGTCTTATTGCAAACGCTCAGAGCAATCGCGCCCCGACGTGCGATCCTAGCCAGAAGGTAAGATATGAAAGGCTGCCTCGCAGATGGCGCAGCATAGTAGCGAGTGCTTGCGGCACTCGATGGCCAGAGCCATCAACTGCGATCAGGGGGCGTGGATCCGGGCGCGGGCATCAGCGCATCGCCCATCAATTCTTCGACAAAGTGGCTGACCAATTGCGCCCGGCTGGCCACACCGGCCTTGCGATAAACGGCCGCGCTCTGGGCCTTGATCGTCCCCTCTGACGTGCCGCGAAGGCCGGCAATCTCGGTCAGCGTCATTCCTTTCACGGCAAAAAGGGCCACGTCGCGTTCCGCCGGAGTGAGCTGCCATTCATTAAAGCGCTGCTCCAGCAGTTCGGCAAATGCTCCGGAAGCGGCCTGCAGTTGATCCTCCACATGCTGCCGTCGCGCATCGGACCGGCGCAGGGCGACAACCCCCATCCCAGCGCCGGTCACCAGACCCAAAGCGGCGCCAATCTCGATCAACTCGCGAACCTCCCAAGCGATTGGGACGCTGCGGAGACCCAGGACGGACGCCGCGATATCCGATAGGACGACCGTGGCGCAAACGATCTGCAGACCCAGCACGATCAGGATGACGCGATTGCCTTTCACGCCAATGCCTCAATCGTCGTCATCATCGCCGCCGTCGTCGTCACCACCATCGTCGCCGCCGCCATCATCATCGTCATCGTCGTCATCATCATCGTCGTCATCGCGGGAGCCACCACCGGACCGCCCCCCGCCGCCGCGGCCGTCTTCATCGTTGTCGTCGTGGCCGATCAGGCCGGTACGCGGCACGGTGGAAAAGTCGCGCAGGATCTCACCGGTGGCTCGGTTGATGATGATCTCCCGCCGTTCGCCGGGGCGCTCGGCCAGGATACGGATGCGGCCGAGCAACGTGCGGGAGACGCGGATCGACCCGTAGCCCTGGGCTTCCAATTGACGCACGACCGAAGCCTGCGACGCCGCCAGGGCCGGTGCGGCAAGGGCAAGCGTTGCAGCTGCCCCGAACAAGAAGTGTCTTCGATTCATCGATCCCCGCATCTGTGTCCAAAGGGCAAGGCGCGCGACCGATGGGCCGCGCGCCACCCCAGCCTAACGGCAACTATCAATCGTCGTCGTAGTCGTCGTCATCATCATAGTCGTCGTCATCGTAGTCATCATCGTCATCGCGGTCATAACCGTCACGATCATCATCCCAGTCATCGTCGCGGCCGCCCCAGTCGCGGTCGTCGTCATCGTCTTCATCATCATAATCGTCGTCGTAATCATCGTCGTCATCATATCGGGCGTCGCGATAGCGGCTGTCCTGGAAGTTGCGCAATTCGCTGCGCAGGCTGGACCAGAAGCCGTCGCTTCGGCTGCCGCTGATGAGAACGATCTGGCCTGCGTCCCCCGTGAGAGGGGCGCCGGAGCTCGACGTGTCGGCCCAGTAATCGCCGGCAAAAGCGGTGGAGGCAGTCAGCAGGAAAGCGGTCGAAACGAGCGTGATCGTCTTTGTCATGGCATGTCCTTTCTCAGATCCCGCCACGGCGCCCATCGCCGCGGCTTGGGTATGAGAAAGCGGGGTTTTCGACCCGCCGACAGACGATGGAGGTTTAGAGGGGCTCGCGTAAACCCTTTGAAAATCGCCCTAAACCTGGGTTTATGAAGAGTTCGTCGATGCAGGCGACTGTTTTGGTCGGATCACCATGGTCCGTTTGGCATCGCAGGCGGTGCAGAAACCGGCTGTCTCGCTCGTCCCGGTAGCACGCCAGCGCAGGCCACCCGCATCCCAAAGATCTTTGGAGCGATCGCAGGTCTTGCAGGCCACCTCCCAGCAGCGCGTCTCGGCCTCTAGGTCGGCGAACCAACTGGTGGGCAGGAAGGCCCGCAGAAGCCTTTGGGCCGGGCTCATGGTGCGGACGATCTCAAAGGACTTCGCCCATCTCCCAGCCCAATGCTCGGGCAGCGGTGAAGATGTCCTTGTCTCCGCGCCCGCACATATTCATGCAGATTAGATGATCTGCGGGCAGGTCCGGTGCGATCTTCGTCACGTGGGCTAGGGCGTGGCTGGGCTCCAAAGCCGGAATGATCCCCTCCATCTCGCAGCAGAGCTGGAACGCCTCCAGCGCTTCCTTGTCGGTGATCGAGACGTACTGGGCCCGGCCGATATCGTGCAGCCACGAATGCTCCGGCCCGATCCCCGGGTAGTCGAGCCCGGCCGAAATGGAATGGCCCTCCAGGATCTGCCCATCGTCATCCTGCAGGAGATAGGTCCGGTTGCCGTGCAGCACGCCCGGTCGCCCACCGGTGAGCGAGGCGCAATGCTCCATGCGATCGTCGACGCCGTGCCCCCCAGCTTCGACACCGACGATCCGGACATCCGGATCATCGAGGAACGGATAAAACAGCCCCATGGCGTTCGACCCACCGCCGATCGCGGCGATGATCGTATCGGGCAGACGGCCCTCGGCCGCCATCATCTGGTCCTTGGCTTCCTTGCCGATGATCGACTGGAAATCGCGGACCATGGCCGGATAGGGGTGCGGCCCCGCCACCGTGCCAATGCAGTAGAACGTATCGGCCACGTTCGTCACCCAGTCGCGCAGCGCGTCGTTCATGGCGTCCTTGAGCGTGCCGCGGCCCGATGTGACCGGCACGACCTCAGCCCCGAGCAGCTTCATGCGGAATACGTTAGGCGATTGCCGCTCCACATCGGTGGCGCCCATATAGACCACGCATTTCAGCCCGAACTTGGCGCAGACCGTCGCCGTGGCGACGCCGTGCTGCCCCGCGCCGGTCTCGGCGATGATCCGAGTCTTACCCATGCGGCGCGCCAGAATGATCTGGCCCAGCACGTTGTTGATCTTGTGCGCGCCGGTGTGATTGAGTTCGTCCCGCTTAAGATAGATCTTGGCGCCGCCCAACCGCTCAGTCAGCCGTTCCGCGAAATAGAGCGGCGACGGCCGGCCCACATAATGGGTCCACAGATCGTGCATCTCGGCCCAGAAAGTCTCGTCGGTTTTGGCATGCTCGTACTGCCGTTCCAATTCCAGGATCAGCGGCATCAGAGTCTCGGACACAAAGCGGCCGCCGAACTTACCAAACCGGCCGTTTTCGTCCGGACCGGTCATAAAAGAATTGAGCAGATCGTCGGGCATGGTCTTGCCTCCCTCGCAGGTCGAGCTTGTCTAACGGTATCGGGTAGGGTGGGAAACTCTTACTTTAAGACTTTTCGGCGCAGGGAGAGAGCGATGGGCGAGACAGTCGAATACGAGGCAGACGGTACCCGGATGTTCGGTTACCGGGCGCGACCCGAGGCTCCGAACGGCGCGGGATTGTTGATCGCACCGGCCTTCGCTGGCCTGCGGGAATTCGAGATGGAGCATGCGGATCGGTTCGCGGGGCTGGGCTACGACGTATTGGCCGCCGACTACTACGGCGATGGCTGGCGCACTGACGACAGCACTGAGGCCGCTGCTAAGATGGCGGAGCTTCAGGCCGACCGTCCTGTACTCCTGCGACGGATGCAGGGCGCTTTGTCGCAGTTGGACTCCGCCAAGACCGGCGCCTTCGGGTTTTGCTTTGGCGGCAAGGCGGTGCTCGATCTGGCGCGGGTAGGCGACACGGACGGCGTGGCCTCGCTCCATGGACTGTACGACCGGCCACCTTTCGAGACGTCGGCGATGCCGCCGATCTTACTCTGCCACGGCTGGCAGGACCCACTGGCCGACCCGGACGCATTCGCGGACATGGCGGCCGAATTGGAGGAGCATTGCCCCGACTGGCACGCCCTCGCTTTCGGGGCGACGGGCCATGCCTTCACCAATCCCGGCCAGACGCAATCGGTGCCCGGGATGGGGTATGTAGAAGCGTCCGCCCGCCGCACATGGCGGGCCGTCGAGTCGTTCTTTGCCGATACTCTATTGGGTTGAGTAGCCTCAGCCCCGGCGCCACCGCACCACGCCCCAAACCAGAAGGCTCAGGTAGAGGAAAGTCGAGCCCACGTGGAAGACCCAGATCCGGGTTAGCATCAGGCCCATCACCACCGCGGCGGCGAGCAAGACGTAGATCGCGTTATCCCGGCTAATCTTCATGGCCTTGAGCGAGATCGTCGGGAACCGCGCGATCATGAGCCCGCCGACCATGAGCGCCCAGGCGGCGATCAGCCAATCCGCCCCCCTGGGATCCCAGAAGCCGGACAGGTAGAGCGTCACCGGGAAAATACCCAGCATGGCGCCTGCCGGGGCAGGGACACCGGTGAAGGATCCCTTGTCGTCCGTCTCAGCCTTGGCGGCCACGTTGAACCGCGCGAGGCGGAGGCAGCAGCAGATGGCGAAGACTAGGGCGGCGATCCAGCCCATACCGGCGAGACCCTCCAGCCCGAAATGATAAACCAGCAAGGCGGGCGCCACGCCGAAGCAGACGAAATCCGACAGTGAATCGAGTTCGGCTCCGAAGGGCGAGGCCGCATTCAGGCGCCGGGCCAGGAGGCCGTCCATCCCGTCAATGAGGGCAGCCAGGATCAGGAGACCTGCGGCCAGTTCGAAGCGGTCATCGAAGGTGAAGCGGATCGAGGTCAGACCGAAGCAAAGCCCCAGGATCGTGACGAGGTTCGGCAGCAACCAGACCAGCGGCAGGCGCCGTTCGCTGACATCTGGATCGGGTGG